>VXLT01000138.1 GCA_009841475.1 Gemmatimonadota bacterium | reverse complement strand
CACCCGCCCCACACACACCCCAGTCCCCCGGCCGCGAGGGCGCCGAAGCTGGCCAGTTCGACGTAGCCGCCCCCCTGCCCCGCCGCCTCGCTCGCCGCGGCCAGGAAGGCGGGCACCCACGCCCACATCGCGTACAGCTCCCACATGTGGCCCAGATACCCCGCGGTGGCGAGCCGGGTCTCGCGGTGGCGGATCACCCGCGCGGCGAGTCCCCACGAGAAGGGGCCCCGTCTGAACGGGTAGGGCCCGTCGCGGTAGAGAAACAGCACGAGAAGGCCGCCGGCCAGCGCCCCCGCCGACGCACCCAGGATCACCTGCCCGGGTCCCGCGTCGGGCAGCGCCTTGAGGAGGTACGGTGTGGCCTTTCCCACCGTCAGGGCACCCACGATCGTCCCGATGGCGAGTCCGCGGGCCGACCGGAACCAGGTGGCGGCCATCTTCATCGCGGGCGGGTAGACGCCCGCGAGCAGGAAACCGGTCGCGAAGCGCAGCGCAACCGCCTCGCCGAAGCCGGGGGCCGCCAGCACGGCGGCGTTCGAGAGCGCCGCCAGCGCGGCCGCCGCCGCGAAGTACAGGCGCGAGCGAAAGATGTCGGCCAGGTTCAGGATCGCCGCCACCGCCGTTCCCGCCACGAATCCGAGGTTTACCGCGGTGGCCAGCCAGCCGGCCCCCGCCGCCGAGAGCTCCCACCGGGCGGCCAGATCGTCCGACACCGCCGTCGCGGTGAACCAGAGCGACATCCCCAGCAGCTCGGCCACGCCGAGCAGCGCGAGGATCCACCAGCGCTTCACCGGCCGGAGATCGGCTCCCGTGGCGGCAGCGGCGTGTAGCCGGCTTCGGCCAGCGCGGCCCGGAACGCCTCAAGGGGCCCGTCCATGACCCGGTTGAACCCGGCGAGCAGTTCATGCAGCGCGGCCTCCGCCTGCGCCATCGCGAGCCGGTCCGTCACCGACGGCGCGTCCATCGCGCTGTTCAGCCTCCGGAGCGGCGCACGCACGCGGTCGGCCACCACCTCGCCGCGGCACATTCCCTGGCACGGCGGCCCGGTAAAGAGGCGCTCGTTGAGACCGGTGAGCTCGCGGCGGACTTCCTCGCCCATCCGGCGCAGTTCGGCGGCACCGTCACCGGCGGGCAGCATCTCCATCACCCGCTCGACGCCGCCCATCGTCTCCTCCAGCTGCGCCGAAGCCCGGTCGGCCAGCGCGGCCCACCCCAGCACCTCCCGCACGGCGGCGATCCGTGCCCGCCGGTCCTCGATCGCAATGTCCATGCGCGGATCGGCGACCACCTCGACAACGGTCCGGCCCGCAGTCCCGCCCACCGCGATCCGAACCGCATACCGGCCCGGCAGGACCAGCGGTCCCGGAGCATCCTCCTCTCCCGCCATCCGCAGATCCCACACCACCCGGTTCACCCCGCGCTCAGCCGTCCCCGCCAGCGTGCGCACGAGCTCTCCCGCCTCGTCGGTCACCTCGATTTCGGCGCCGCCTTCCGCATCTCCCTCAGCCAGCCAGTAGTTCAACAGCGCTCCGTAGGGCCTCAGGTCCCCCATGAACATGGCGTGCCCCGTCGACCGGTAGCCCTGGGCCTCCGCCTCCACGTACTGGATCGCGGGAGCGGGATCGAAGACGTGGAGCGCCGTTCCCGGCACCTCCGGGCTGGTCCCCACGGCCATCAGCGGCCGGATGTCGTCCACGATGTACACCCCGCGGCCATGCGTTCCTACGGCAAGATCGAGGTCGCGCGGATGCACCACGATGCCCCGCACCGGCGCGGCGGGGATGCCTTGACGCCATTCGATCCAGGAATCGCCCGCATCGAGACTCACGTAGAGCCCGAACTCGGTGCCGAGGAAGAGCAGATTGGGCTCTCCCGGCGCGGCCGGGTTCGGGGCCGCGTGCGCTACCGGGGGCGCCTCCTCGATCACGTGCGCGAACCCCCGGATATCGTCCGTCGCGATGGACTCCCAGCTCTCGCCGTAGTCCACCGTGCGGTATACATACGGGGTCCAGTTGCCCCGCCGGTGATCGTCGAAGACGACGTAGGCCGTGGCGGCGTGGTGCTTCGATGGCTCCACGCGCGGGGCCCAGGTGTGCGCCGGCACGCCGCGGATCCGGTCACCGACATTCGTCCAGCCCGCTCCTCCGTCGCGCGTCACCTGCACGTTGCCGTCGTCGGTGGTGACCCAGATCAGCCCCCGCTCGAGGGCGCTGGGCTGGATGCTGAGGATGGTGGTGTGGGCTTCCGCGCCCGAGGCGTCGATCGAGAGGCCACCGCTTTCGAGGTAGCGCTGCTTTTCGGGGTCGTCGGTGGTCAGGTCCGGCGAGATGATTTCCCAGGAGGCGCCCCGGTCGCGGGAGCGGTGCACGAACTGGGAGCCCAGATAGATGGTCGTCGAGTCGAAGGGATCGACGCTCAGCGCCGCGTTCCAGCTGAAACGCAGCGGCAGCCCGTCCGGATGTACCGGTTTGATGTCGCGCCGCTCGCCCGTGACCTTGTCGAAGCGCCGCAGGTTGCCGCCCTGGGACATCGAGTACCCGTAGCGGGGGTCGCCGAAGTCGTTGAGCGTCTGGAAGCCGTCGCCGGAACCGACCCGGGTCCAGTGCAGGTTCATGATCCCGCGCTGGGCCCACACCGTCATCGGGCCGAACCACGACCCGTTGTCCTGGAGGCCGCCGTAGACGTTGAAGGGAACCGCCATGTCGACGCTCAGGTGGTAGAACTGGGCCAGCGGCAGATTCTCCACAAAGCGCCAGTTGCGGCCGCGGTCGTGGGTGATCGCGATCCCCCCGTCCTCGCCGAGGATCATGAAACGGCTGTCCTCCGGGTGGATCCACAGCTCGTGGATGTCCCCGTGGATGATCTGGCTCGGCACCACCGTCGTGAACGACCGCCCCGCGTCCTCGCTGACCTGGACCGCGCCGTGAAGGCTGTAGATGCGGTTCTCGTTGAGCGGGTCCACGCGCAGGTCGGCGTAGTAGAAGGGACGAGGGGCAATTCCGTCGCGATCGCTGACGGTGCGCCAGCTCGCGCCTCCGTCGTCCGAGCGCAGCAGCTCGCTCCGCTCGGCCTCCACCAGTGCGTAGACCACGTCGGGGTTCGACCGCGCCACGGCCACCCCGATCCGCCCCAGCTCGCCCTCCGGCATCCCGTTCTCCGGGCCCAGGCGCATCCAGTTGTCGCCTCCGTCCCGGGTGACGAAGAGTCCGCTGCCCGGTCCGCCGGAGTGGAAGAACCAGGGCCACCGCCGAAACGACCACATCGCCGCGAAGAGCTTGTCCGGATTCTCCGGATCCATGACGAGATCCGCGACGCCGGTTCCCTCGTCCACGTAGAGCACCCGCTCCCAGCTCTCGCCTCCGTCCGTTGTCCTGTAGACCCCTCGCTCTTCCCCGTCGCTCCAGGCCGGGCCCATGGCACCCACATACACGGTGCGCGGATCGGCCGGGTGAATGACGATCCGGTGGATTCGCTCCGAATCCTCCAGGCCCATTTGGCGCCAGGTGTCCCCACCGTCCAGGCTCCGGTAGACCCCGTTGCCCACTCCCGCCGAGTTGCGGGGATTGCCCTCGCCGGTTCCCACCCAAACCACATCCGGGTTCGACGGTGCGATCGCCACCGCGCCAATCCCCAGCAGCGGCTGATCGTCGAAGACCGGATGCCAGCTCACCCCGCCGTCCCGAGAACGCCACACGCCCCCGGTGGCAGCGCCCACGAAGATGACGGCCGGGTCCCTGGGGTTGACGTCCACGTCCGAGACCCGCCCGCTCATTCCCGCAGGACCGATGCCGCGGGCGACCATCGAGGAGAAGTCCCCGGCGCCGGCCACCCGCGGGGGGAGCTCCTGGGCGAACGTGGGCGTGGCGACGAGAAGAAGCGCAGCGGCTGCTCTGATCATGCTGAAACGAACCCGGTGGGAGTGCGGTGTGCGCGGCGGCGAAGCCCGTCGCCGCTCAGGGCTTCGCCTCCAACATATCCGAGCCGTCCGTTTTCACGCTAAACCCCTCGCGCCGGAGGAGCAGAAAGACCTCGTTGCCCGGCCGGATGCCGCACGCAGACAACGCCTCGCGCAGACGGCCGATCTCCGGACCGTTCGGGTCATAGGACCGCCAGATCACGGACGCATCGTGGACGCCCCGCGGGTGCTCGAAGGGAATCTTCACCGATCCGTCCAGCCCCACGCCCAGATGCTGAGCGATTGCCGGCGAGATCTTCTGGCTGTTCCCTTTCAGGTGGTGTTCGCCGACCGTGAAGCGTAGCGCAGGTGTCCCGTCGGGCGCCCAGGCCACGTCCCGAGCCTCGGCGAGACTCTGTTGCGGAGCGGACGGCGCTTCCGCCACCTGAACATGGTCTCCCACGATTTCGAATTTGCGTGTCCCGAGATAGTTCCGCACCGTCGCGGGGAGGACGTCGAACTGCTGGGGAATCTGACGCACCAGCTCGGCTATCCTGGCCCTCCCGCCCCCGTCCTGGATCCGCTTCACCAACGCGTCCACGACGCCGCCGTAGGGCTCGTCGGTCCAATTCTGAAGGCCCCACTTGTCCTTGGTGAAGCGGACGAAGAGCGGATCGGAGGAAAGCAGACTCGAGAGCGACGAATTGTCGCGGAGCCCGGATTCCCGCGCGATCGTCTGCCGGTCACACGGTTCACCCGTCCGTTCGAGAGCCAGAAAGACCCGCGCACGCCGCGTGTCCCGCAGCACCAGATGTCCCTGGAGGCGCACCAGCCCGGCATTGCGCGCCAGCGATTCCCACTCCGGGGCGGACTGTGCGCCGATCGTCTCGCGCAGCGCTTGTTCGTCGATCACGCCCGCCGGGTTGGCGAGCTCGGGCCCGTACTGCCGCGCCTTCGCGATGAACTCGCGGAAGGGGGCGTTACCGACCACACCGTCGAGGTACTCGTATCCCCCGGCCGCCATGACAGCGACTTCCGCGGCTTCCCGCCACTGCGGGGTGGCGTCACCCACAAAAAGACCCAGGACCTTCTGGAACTTCCACGGGGGCGCCGCCTGCCCGACAGCCCGGGTCAGCCACTGTGCCGCCTTGGCGACCACATCTCCGATCCGGCGCTCCACCTCCCAGCGCAGCCGGACCTCGAGCTGGCGCGCCCTTTCGCGGCTGACACCGAACTTGTCCCCCAGAGCCGCCAGTCTGGCCGGTGTTCTGGCGTAGGTCCGCTCGCTCGCGATCAGGCGCCGTCTCTGGTCGAGCGCGTCGAGCACCACACTGAACTCCGCCCCGATCTGCACATCGGAACGGAGCGCCTCCGCGGCGTCGGCGAAGGTGATGTCGCTGGCAACTTCACCCAGTCCGCTCTGGTCCAGGAGACTTTTGAAGTCGAGTTTGGCCAGATCGGCCAGACTCTCCGCACCGTGAAAGAATACGGCGCACGCAAGTACGCGGTCGAGCGCTTCCTGATAAGTTGGAGATTCGATCAATCTGGTTCGGCGAGTTGGATTTCTCAAACAGGAAAGTGTAAAATACAAGATCCTTCGCAATGGGACAACCGCCACCGGTGCGTCAGACGGGATGTGCGCCTTGCCAGAGGCCGTGACCGCTTCTACCGTCCGTGCCATGAGTCAACGTACAGCCACCCGCACACATACCTTCACCGAGTCGGTCATTCGCGACATGACCCGGGTCGCACGTCAGTACGATGCGATCAACCTGGCGCAAGGCTTCCCCGACTTTCCGGCCCCGCAGTTGCTGAAGGACGCCGCCTGCCGGGCCATCCAGGAAGATGTCAATCAATACGCGATCACCTGGGGCACTCCCTCGCTACGCTCCGCTCTGGCCCGGAAGTATCGCGAATGGTACGGTCTCGCGGTCCACCCCGACAGCGAGATCACGGTGACCTGCGGCGCCACCGAAGCCATGGCGGTGGTCATGCTCGCGGTGGTGGATCCGGGCGAAGAAGTGATCGTCCTGGAACCATTCTACGAGAACTACGGTCCGGACGCGATCCTCTGCGACGCATCCCCCATCTTCCTGCCCCTTCTCCCGCCCGACTTTCGTCTCGACCCCGCCCGGCTGCGCTCCGCGGTCACTCCGCGTACCCGCGCCATCGTGATCAACACGCCCAACAACCCCACGGGCCGCGTCTTCGACCCGAACGAAATGGCTGCCGTCGCGGAGCTCTGCATCGAGCACGACCTGCTCGCGATCACCGACGAGATCTACGAGCACATTGTCTTCACGGGCCGGCACATCCCGCTGGCCGGAATGCCGGGCATGCGGGAGCGGACGATCGTCATCTCCGGGCTCTCCAAGACCTTCAGCGTCACCGGATGGCGAGTCGGCACGATCGTGGCGCCTCCGGTCCTCACGGGAGCCATGCGCAAGGTGCACGACTTCCTGACCGTCGGCGCCCCCGCCCCGCTCCAGGAGGCATGTGCGGCCGGACTCGATTCGCTGGGTCGTGATTACTATGAAGGGATCGCGCGCGACTACCGCAAGCGCCGCGACATCCTGTGGCGCGGCCTGCGGGATTCGGGGTTCGGCTGTACTCTCCCCGAAGGGGCCTACTACATCATGGCCGACTTCTCGGCCCTCAGCGAACTGGACGACATGGCTTTCAGCACCTACATGGCCAGGGAGTGCGGGGTGGCGCCGGTTCCCGGTTCCTCCTTCTACAGCCGGCCCGAGCGGGGCGCGAAGCTGGTCAGGTTTGCGTTCTGCAAGCAGGCCGGGACCCTGGAGCGGGCGGTCGAGCGCCTCCGCTCCTTCTTCGGCAATCCGTGAATAGTCCCCGCGTGGCACCGACGGAGGCGAGGCGCCGGGCCGGCAGGGCGCGACGAAGGGCGCATGGCGGGGCTATTCGCCCTCGCCACCCGAATGCAGCGGGGACCTGTTCCGTGGGCTGCTGCTAGGTTGCCGTGGCCGCCTTCCGCGTCTCCCGCATCTCCCCGACAGTGGCGCGCCGCGGGGCCCTGGCCGCGGGGGCTCTCGCCCTTCTGGCCGCCCTCTTCGTGGGCGTGGGGATCCTCCTCCCGGGGACCGTCGAGGTGACGCGCTCGGTCGAGATCGCGGCGGTGCCCGACGATGTCTTCGCCTTCCTCGACGACCTGGACGCCTGGACGGAGTGGACGCCCTGGGGCGATGTGCAGTCGCGCCTGGAGGGCCCGCCGTCCGGACCGGGAGCGCGCCGTGTGTGGGACGACCCCCGGCTCGGCTCCGGCTCCCTCACCATCGTCGCCTCTCAACCACCTCTTTCGGTGGACTACGTGGTCGAGGTCGAAGGGGGATCACTCCGCTTCGAGGGCCGGATCAGCGTGGAGCCGCGCCCGGGAGGATCGCTCGTCACCTGGACCGAACGGGCCGACCTCGGGTGGAACCCGCTGCTCGGCTGGACGGCGCTCAACATGGAGGAGTCGCAGGGAAGGCAGCTTCAGGATAGCCTGGACCGGCTCCGCGAGCGGATTCGGACCGGACCGGCAGAGGGTCCTACAGCCTCTCCAGAGCCAGCTTGATCAGTTCGTCGTTGGAGCGGGTCTGCCGCATGACCCGCTGAAGTTCGTCCATGGCCTCGGCCGGGTGCTGATCGGAGAGTTGCCGCCGCATCGCCCGCGACAGCCGAAGCGCTTCGGGGGTAAGGAGCAGTTCCTCCTTCCGGGTGGCCGACGCCCGCAGGTCGATTGCGGGATAGATCCGCCGGTCCGCGAGTTCGCGGCTCAGCACCAGTTCGCTGTTGCCGGTCCCCTTGAACTCCTCGAAGATCACCTGGTCCATCCTCGACCCCGTATCCACCAGCGCCGTGGCGATGATGGTCAAGGACCCTCCACCCTGGTCCTCCTTGATGAGCCGCGCACTGCCGAGGAAGCGCTTCGGCTTCTCCAGCGAACTCGCGTCCAGCCCCCCGGACAGGGTCCGGCCACTGCCCTCCTCGATCGTGTTGTGGGCGCGCGCCAGCCGGGTGATCGAGTCGAGGATGATGACCACGTGCTTCCCGGTCTCGACCCTTCGCCGGCACCGCTCGAGCGTCATTTCGGCGACCTGGCAGTGGCGCTCCGCGGTCAGGTCGAAGGTCGAAGAGATGACCTCGCCGAACCCGCACGCCTCCATCTCCGTGACTTCCTCGGGGCGCTCGTCGACCAGGAGGATCATCAGTTCGCACTCGGGATGGTTTGTGGCCACCCCCTCGGCGATCGCTTGCAGGATGGTCGTCTTCCCCGCCTTCGCGGGGGCCACGATCATCCCGCGCTGCCCTTTGCCCAGGGGACAGAAGAGATCGATCACCCGGTTGGTCAGGTCGGGCTCACCCGCGAACATCCGTCCGCACTCCAGCGTCAGCTGGTGCCTGGGATGCACCGCGCTCAGCCGGTTGAAGTCGGGACGCTGCGCGGCGCTGGCCGGCGACTGCCCGTTCACGAGATCGAGATAGCGGAGCGGAGGACTCTTGCCGTTGCGCGGACGACGTCCGACGAGACCCGCGAGCTCGTCACCGGTCCGCAGGCCGAACCGGTGGATGAGCCGGGCACCCACGTAGATGTCGTCCTTGCTGGACACGTAGCCCGCGTGAGGTTGCCGAATGAACCCCGAGCCGCTGGCCAGCACCTCCAGGATGCCGAGTGGCTCCCCGGGTTCGCGGCCCTCCTCGCGTCCTCCCGGCCCGCCCTGGTGGGGAGGTGGACCCCCCCGGCCGCGTCCTCGCCGGCCGCGTCGCCGATTGGGCGGGGGTCCGGCGCCCGCTCCTGAACTGTCCTGCCGGTCCGAAGCCGTCGCCGGCCCCGAAACCGCCTCCCGCGCCCCGGAGGCCTGCCCGGCTCCGATGCGCATCCCGGCCGGCTGGTTCCCGGCCTCCTCTGCCCGCGAGCCGGGCGAATCCAGATCGCTCACGATGATCCAACCTTACTGGAAGCGTGCCCGGTCCTGCGGCGCAGGCAGCACGCCTCTCGACGAATGGAGCAAGGGGAGATGCGCGCACCCGCACGACCGTCACCCCTGGGAATCGCGCCGGGCAAGTGCTTCGCAATGCGAAGTCCAGTGAAACGCCGCCGCAGGCAAACATGGCCTGGAGTCGCTACCCGACGCCGTGAAGACAAGATTCAACCCTTGGAGCGAGTCCGCAAGGCCCGGGCCGTTTCGGCCGTGGCGCCCCCCTTGTGGAGAGACGCCCCGACTCGCCATCGTTCGACCTGGGGACGAGGCGCGCAACGAGGGCCGCCGGATTCCGGAGAAAGAGGGGCAGGATGACTGAAACCGCCAGGGCACGCGCATCGCGCAGCGGGATTCCGGGCAAGATCGTACTGACGGTATCCCCCTTTGTACTCCTCCTCGCCCTGTTCCTGGTCCACCGGTGGCTTTCGTGAGTTCCGCCGAACCGTTCGAACAGGCGTCGCTCGTCCCCGATTCGCGTGGCCGGTGTGTCGATTTCCGGACACCCGTCCCGGTCCGCGAGCGCACCCGAATCGCTAATTGGTTGCGTGCCAACGGATTGCCTCACCGCGCCGGCGTGGCACGATCGATGCATGTTACAGCGCTGCATGATCCTACAGTCTCAGGAGAATGAAGATGACGAAACCGGCCATCATACTGATTGCGGCGTCGTTGGTTTCCCTGCCCTCACCGGGAACCGCGCAGGTCTACGAACATGTTTCGGGCGGCATCGGACTCACGTCGAACCACTACCCTGACCAAGGCTACGGACTCGGGATCGGATTGGCCCGGCCGTACACCGGCATCGCGTTCCATGCCGGAGGGGGCGGGTCCTTCGGCTTCGGCTTCGGATTCGGATTCGGGCTCGGTAGTCCGGGCTACGGGGGTTACCTCTACAACGCCTATCCCTTCGTGTTCCAGCCCGTCCATCACTGCTGGGACCGTTTCTGGTTCGATCCATTCCCGTACTGTGGCGCATACCATCGCCACGGATGGTTCGATCCCTGGTGGGAGCCGGTCGTCTTCGTACAGTCTCCGCGGTTTCACTTCGGATGGTACTCCCACGGGTGGTATTCCCCGTTCTGGAGCGACCCCTGGTACGACCGCTGGGCCTACCGGGGGTGGGATCCCTATTGGGGTTACCCCGGATACCGCACGGTCTACTACGACAGAGGATACGCGTACGACCGAGGCTACGCGCAGACCCGGGTAGCCAGCCGGTCCCCGCTCTTCGGGCCCCGCTACAAGGAAGACCCGCGCCCTTATGTCTATGTGAGTGACAACGGCCCCGAACGCCCGGTTTCGAAGGCCGTGCCCCGGGGAGATCGAACCCTGGGCCCCGGCTTCGGAACCGATGGCTCGCCACGGGCCGGCGGCCGGCGGGGCAAGGCTTCCCGGACCGACCCGGAAACGCGGACCGCGCGTCCCCGGGTCAGGGAGAGGCCGGAGACGGGGCGCGGAACGCCACCTGTGACATCGGCACAGCCGCGGACGCGGTCCGGCGGTCCGGTGGTCACTCCGGGTTCCCCCGTGCGGACCTCCCGGCCGGACACGAAGCGCGAAGACACCGGCGCGGCCGCCCGGCCGCGCAGCAGCCGCCCGGGTGTGGTGACGCCGGCGCCGACGCGGACCGCGAAGCCCTCCGCCGGTCGCGCAGCCCCGTCGCGGGGCCGCGTTACCCCGCAGGTAAGCCGCGCCACTCCGCCACGGGTGCGCACGCGGCCCGACGCGAGTCCGGCCAGGCGCGTGATCCCGTCGCGCCCCAGCACGCCCGCCAAGGCGCGTCCAGCCCCCGCCAGGACGGGCTCAACGGCTCCGAAGGTACGCTCGGCACCGTCCCGCGCGCGCTCGGCGCCCCCGAAGGCCAGCTCCGCACCGCCCCGGCGCTCGC
Organism: Gemmatimonadota bacterium; assembly: GCA_009841475.1. Taxonomy (GTDB): domain Bacteria; phylum Gemmatimonadota; class Gemmatimonadetes; order Longimicrobiales; family Gaopeijiaceae; genus Bin94. The sequence goes on along the minus strand of VXLT01000138.1, from coordinate 4,097 downwards.
CCCCGAAGGCCAAGTCGGCTCCGCCCCGGCGCTCGCCCCCGAAGGCCAGGTCGGCTCCGCCACGGCGCTCGCCGCCGAAAGCGTCTCCACCGAGGCGAGCGGCCCCTCCACGGCGCGGGAATTAGCGCCGGCGCGGAGTAGCCGGCCCGGGGTGACGCCGTCCAATCCGCGGACCGTCACCCCGGGCTAGAGGGCGCCACCGCGAGCGGCACGCCGTCCCTGACCAGCGAACTCAGGGGGCTGGCTCCCATCCAATAGCACAGTTGGGCAGGGTCTTCCACGTCCCACAGCGCCAGATCGGCGCGTTTTCCGGGCTCGAGGGTGCCGCGGTCGTCCTCCAGGCCAAGGACCCTGGCCGCGGCGGAGGTGAACCCCAGCAGCGCCTCTTCGGGAGTGAGTCCAAAGCGGATGCACGCCAGGTTCAGGATCATTCCCACATTGGTGATGGGGGACGAACCGGGATTCGCGTCGGTGGCGACCGCCATCGTCACCCCCGCACGCCGCAGGGCGCGGACGGGCGGCAAGCGGTCCGCCCCCAGGGTGTAGGCCGCGCCGGGCAGGAGCACCGCACACACACCCGCCGATGCCATGGCCCGGACCCCGGCGTCGGAGAGGTATTCGAGGTGGTCGGCGGAGAGGGCCCCCGTCTCGGCGGCAAGAGCGCCGCCACCCAGGTCCGAGAGCTGGTCGGCGTGGAGGCGGCCATGCAGTCCCGCGTCGATTCCGGCTTCGAGGACGGCCCGCGCCTCGCCGGGTGTGAACGCGATGTCCTCGCAGAACGCGTCGATCGCCGTCGCGTGGCCCTGCTCCAGGGCCGCGGGGAGGATTGCCTCCAGGATCAGCTTCAGGTAGTCGCTGCGGCGCCCGGCGTACTCGGGCGGGATGGCGTGGGCGGCGAGGAGCGTGGGTGAGATGTCGGCGGGAATGTGGCGTGGGAGAGCCGCAGCCACCTCGAGCATCCGCAGCTCCGTTTCGAGATCGAGGCCGTATCCGGATTTGACCTCGATGGTGGTAACGCCCCAGCCGCCCAGCTCCCGTCCACGGGCGGCGGCGCTTCGGGTCAGTTCCTCCATCGAGGCGAGCCGGGTGGCGCGCACGGTCGACATGATCCCGCCTCCGCCGCGCGCGATGTCCGAGTAGGACTCGCCGTGCAGTCGGCGGCGAAAGTCGTCGCTGCGGTCGCCGCCGAACACGATGTGCGTATGGCAGTCGATCAAGCCGGGAGTCATCCACGCACCCCCGCAGGGGATCACCTCGGCCGCTTCCCTCCGCTGGCCGGCGGCAAGATCCACCTCTCTGCCCACCCACGCTATGCGTCCGCCAGCGCTCGCGATCGCGCCGTTCCGAATGACGCCCAGCGAACGATCGGTCATCGTGGCCAGCTGAACCCCGGTCCAGAGCCGGTCCCACCCGGGCGCGGCCATTTTCCTTAGCAGTCCATCGCGAATAGAGCCTCGCGAGCACCGAGAGCGGCGAGGCGCCGGGCTGGCAAGGCATTACGAATCCGTGGGCACCGCGGTCCAGGCCGGATGCATCGCCGCTCGAATGCCGGGAGGATTCTGTCCACGGGCTGCCAGGCCCCCCTGTCTGTCGTTGCCGGAAGAGTGGCATGAAAGTAAGGAAAACGTGACGTTCCACGACCTGATAGATTGATGCACCGAACCCCGTTCTGACGCAATGCTGGCACGAGGACGACGTGACGCCACCGCCCACCACACCGCGCGCCTTCCGCTTCGAATCGCTCCTGGCAGGCGGCGGCTGGCGTCGCGATGTGCGACTCGAGGTCGACGCGGTGGGCCGGATCGTTTCGCTGTGCCCCGGCAGTCCGGACGCTGCTTGCGAGCAGGTCCGGGGGTGGACGGTCCCGGGGGTACCCAATCTCCACAGTCACGCCTTCCAGCGCGCCCTCGCGGGCCTGGCCGAGGCGCCGGGTCCCGACTCCTTCTGGAGTTGGCGCGAGGTGATGTACCGGCTCGCGGCGCTTCCGGGCCCGAGCGAAGTGGAGGCCATCGCGCTGCAGCTGTATGTCGAGCTGCTCAAGGCGGGGTTCACCTGCGTGGGCGAGTTTCACTATCTGCACCACCCGCCTTCAGGGGGCCGCTACGAGGACCCGGCGGAGGTAAGCCGCAGGACCGTGCAGGCGGCGAAGAGGGCGGGCATCGGCCTGGTCCACATGCCCGTTGTCTACGAGACCGCCGGCTTTCGCGGGGACCCCCTCACGGGGAGCCAGCGACGCTTCCGGCTGGGCCTGGACGAGGCCATGCGGATCCGCGAAGCCCTGGGGGACGGTTGCCAGGGGGGCGGGTGCGGCCTCGGTCTGGGCCTGCACAGCGTACGCGCGGTCCGCCCGGAGACCTTCAGGCGCATCCTCGAAGACCCGGAGGCGGCGGGCACCCCCATGCACATTCACGTCGCGGAGCAGGAGCGCGAGGTGCGGGAGTGCAAGGCGCATCGCGGCGCTCGCCCCGTGGAATGGCTGCTGGACCACGCACCGGTGGACCGGGGTTGGTGCCTTGTGCATGCCACCCACATGACCGCGGCGGAAACCCTGGCGGTGGCGAACCGTGACGCGGTGGTGGGGCTGTGCCCAACGACCGAGGCCAATCTGGGCGACGGGCTCTTCCCGCTCGCTTCCTTCGTGCGTGCCGGGGGACGGTTCGGGATCGGGACCGACAGCCACGTCTCCAGGAGCCCCGTGGAGGAGTTGCGCCTGCTCGACTACGGGCAGCGGCTCGCATCCCGGAGCCGATCGGTTCCGCGGTCGGTCCCTGGCAAGTCGCACGCGGGAGCGTTGGCAGGAGCGGGCGGAGCGTTGCTCGCAAACGCGTGGGAGAACGGGTGCCGGGCGCTTGCATGGGACGCCGGAACGGTGACGGAGGGCAAGCGCGCCGATCTGGTGGTGCTCGACGCCGGGCATCCCGCTCTGGCGGGGCGCAGCGGTCACACGGTGCTCGACTCGTGGGTATTCTCGGGGACCGAAAGCCCGGTACGCGACGTAATGGTGGGGGGGGAATGGGTGGTAAGGGATGGACGTCACATCTGCGAGGAGGAGGCCGGGCGGGGCTATGCGGCGGCGGTCCGCGGGCTGGGGTTGCCTGAGTAGACCGATCGCCGGCCCAGGTCACGAAATCGGAATCGTCATCCCGTGCGCGTGGGCCGTCGCAGCGGCCTCCCCGTAGCCGGCGTCGGCGTGCCGGGCCACGCCCAGCCCGGGGTCGTTCGTGAGCACCCGCTCGATGCGCGCGCGCATCCCGTCGCTTCCGTCGGCGACCAGCACCTGCCCGGCGTGCAGCGAGTCCCCGATCCCCACCCCGCCGCCGTGGTGGAACGACACCCAGCTCGCGCCCGACGCCGTGTTCAGGAGCGCATTGAGGACCGGCCAGTCGGCGACCGCGTCGGTGCCGTCGCGCATCCCCTCGGTCTCGCGGTACGGCGACGCCACCGAGCCCGTGTCGAGGTGGTCGCGCCCGATCACGATCGGCGCACTGATCTCCCCGCTGGCCACCAGGTCGTTCATCGCGACCCCGAAGCGCGCGCGGTCCCCCTGTCCCAGCCAGCAGATGCGCGCGGGCAGTCCCTGGAAGGCCACCTGCTCGCGCGCCATCCGGATCCAGCGGCACAGGTGCTCGTCCCCGGGGAACATCGCCAGCACCAGGTCATCGGTCCGGTGGATGTCCGCCGGGTCGCCGGAAAGCGCGACCCACCGGAATGGCCCCTTGCCCTGGCAGAAGAGCGGCCGCACGTAGGCGGGAACGAATCCCGGGTAGGCGAAGGCGTCCTCGAAACCGGCCTCGCGCGCGTAGCCCCTCAGGTTGTTCCCATAGTCCACGGCCACCGCCCCCCTCTCCTGCATCCCGACGATCGCCTCGCAGTGGGCGCGGATCGATGCCAGCGAACGCGAGCGGTATTCCGTTCGATCGTTCTTCCGCAAGACGGAAGCCTGATCGATCGACAAACCGCAAGGCACGTACCCGTCGACCGGGTCGTGCGCCGAGGTCTGGTCGGTTACGATGTCGGGGATGATGCCGCGCCGGAGCAGCTCCGGCAGCACCTCCGCGCAGTTCCCCACCAGCCCCACCGAGAGCGCCTCCCCCGCC
>VXLT01000207.1 GCA_009841475.1 Gemmatimonadota bacterium | reverse complement strand
GAGGTCGAACTGCTGGGCGGGGGCGGGGGCGGGGGCCGCGAGCAGGACGAGGAGAAGGGCGATTCTTACCATAGTACGGGTGCCGGATAGCAGGCGATCGCCTCGTCCGGGGTCACGATGGTCATTCCGTTCAGAATCGCCTGTGAGACCAGCCCGCGGTCGAAGGGATCGGCGTGAAGCGGTGGCAGGCGGGCGTCCAGCGCGGCCGCGGATTCGTCGAAGGGAAGGGGCTCGAGTCCCAGCCACTCCCGACGGGTGCTCACATATTGGCGAGGCGAAAGGGGCAGCGGCAACCGGCCGAGCCGGTGCTTGATCGCGATCTCCCAAGCTGACAGCGCGCTCAGGTAGACCTCGTTCGCCGGGTCTCGGCAGGCGGAGCGGGCAGCACCCGAGAGCTCGGAATCGTCCCCGGCCAGCCAGAGAAAGGTGCAGGTGTCGACGAGCAGCTTCACGGCTCTTCGGTAGACCGATAGATCTCGTCCGTCCAGTGATAGGCATCCGCCACGGGCGGGCTGCCGCTTGAGGACTCGTCGTCAGTGCCGCCGAAGGCGCTGAGCAACTCGGCCGGGAGCGGTTCGAAGAAACTGTCTGGAACGCTCATCCCGCGGTCGATCCCGACGGGGCGCTCCCGGGCGGGTTCGGTCTGGAGCGGACGGATTTCCGCAATCGGGACGTTCCGACGGCAGAGCACGATCGTCTCTCCGGCCTCGACCCGAGCCAGATGGCGGGACAGATTCGCGCGTGCGTCGGCAATGTTTACTTTGTTCATGGACATGAAGATAGACAAGTATATGTACATGTACAAGGGCAACTCCGGCGTCGCCTCGCCGATCCGTTCACCCGGCCTGAATCCGCCCCAGCGCCCACTCGGCGTGTTCGCGCACCAGCGATGACCGGTCGCGCGCCGCCCGCTCCAGCACCGGCACCGCCTCGGGGGCGCCCCAGTTGCCGAGGGCCACGCAGACGTTGCGCAACAGGCCGTTGCGCCGCGCCCGAGAGAGGGGCGAGTCGGCGAACTCGCGCTGGAAGGCCTTGCCGGACATATCGAGGAGCCGCATGGCCAGGTCGACGAGCGAGGCACCGTCCAGGTCGGCTCGGGGGGTGTAGGCGGACTCGGTCGTCGGCGTAGCGAACCTCGCATTCCAGGGACAGACCTCCTGGCAGATGTCGCAGCCGAACACGCGGTTGCCGATGGCGGGCCGCAACTCCTCCGGGATGGCACCCCTCAGCTCGATGGTGAGGTACGAGATGCACCGGGCCGCATCCATCACGGGGGCGCCGGAGTCGTCGCGTCCGAGGAGAGCGCCCGTGGGGCAGGCGTCGAGGCAGCGCGTACACGTGCCGCAATGCTCTTCGCGAAAGGGGGCGGAACTTACGAGCGGGAGGTCGGTGAGGAGGACGCCGATGAAGAAGTACGACCCGCGGCGCGGGTGAATCAGCATGGTGTTCTTGCCGAACCAGCCCAGGCCGGCGAGCGCTGCAAGCTCCCGTTCGAGGATGGGACCCGTGTCGACGTACGCGCGGCGTGCGACGGGTCGCGCCGATGCGAGTTCCAGGCCGCGGCCAAGCTCCTCCAGCCGCTCGGCGATGACGTGGTGGTAGTCGCGGCCGCGCGCGTAGCGGGCGATGATCGCGCGGGACGGGTCGCCGGGCGAGGTGGCGGGGTGGGGGCCGGCGTAGGAATGGGCGACGACCAGGGCGCTTCGGAATGCCGGCAGGGTGAGGTCGAGCCTGCCGCGCCGCAGCACGGCGTCGGGGCGTTCCAGGTAGGCCATCGTGCCGTGCAGCCTGGATTCGAGCCACGCCCGGAAGTGCCCGAGGTGACGGCTCCGCCGCCGCGTGACCACGCCGGCCATCTCGAAGCCGAGGGCGCGGGCCAGTGCGATGGCGCCTTCGCTGGCGAGCGACTTGGTGTCGACCATGGCGGAATCCTACCTGGACCGTACAACTTGCGCCAATCGACAGACCGTCAATTGACTGTCGCTCCCACGGATGCATAATGAGCGGCGATGAACCTCTCCATGATCCGTAGCGCGTTCCCCATCCTGCAACGCCGCAACTACCTGAACTCCTGTTCTCTCGGGGCGCTCTCCGACCGCGCCGAGGATAGACTGCGCGGTTTTGTCGCCGAATGGCACGACTATGGCGCGTCGGCATGGTACGAGCACTGGTGGGGGTTGCTCGGCGAGCTCCGGGGACGCGTGGAGACGCTCTTCGCTGCCCCCGCGGGAACGGTCGCGCTGATGCCGTCCACCTCGGCCTGCCTGGCCGCCATCTCCTCCAGCCTCGACTGGACGAAGCGCAACCGCATCGTCACGACCGAACTGGACTTCCCCACCCTGCTCTACCAGTGGAAGGTCCGCCCTGACGCGGAGATGGTGGTGCTGCGGAGCCCGGACGGCGTCCAAATCGACCCGCAGCAATTCGCCGACGCAGTGGACGACCGCACCCTCGCGATCGCCACCAGCCACGTCTTCTTCACGACCGGCGCCATCCAGGACCTGGCCATCCTCGCCGACATCGCGCGGAGCTCTGGCGCCTACACCCTGATCGACGGCTACCAGGGCGCGGGCCAGGTCCCCATCGATCTTCCCGCTACCGGCGTCGACTTCTACACGGCGGGCCCGCTCAAATGGCTATGCGGCGGCCCGGGCCTCGCCTACCTCTACGTTCGCGATGCGTTGATCCCTGGTCTGGAGCCCACGATCACCAGCTGGTTCGCCAGCCAGGACCAGTTCGATTTCAACCCCGGCGATTTCCGCTATCACGCCGACGCTCGCCGCTTCGAACTCGGCACACCCGCGCTCGCCACGGTGCACACCGCGTTAGGCGGCCAGGAGATCGTCGACGAGGTCGGGATGAAGGCGATCCGGGCGCGCAATGTGATGCTCACGGATCGGCTGGTGGACGGTTCCCGCGCGGCTGGGTTCTCCCCGCGCGTCAGCGGCACGTCCGCGACGCGGTCGGCGATCGTCACCATTCGCCACCCGGACCCCGCGCCCGCCGTCGCCCACCTCTTGCAGCGTGGCATCATCGTGGACAACCGCCCGGGCGTCGTGCGCGCCAGCCCCCACTTCTACAACACTTCCACCGAGATCGACGAATTCCTGGAGGCGCTGGGCCAAACGGTGCCGTAAGCCACGGGGTCCGGGCCTGGCTCAGCCTCCGTGGCTGGCGCCAGCCTGCTCCCTGCGAGTCCCCGCGGCTCTTGTCCGAAGGCGTCCCGGAAATCTTCCCGATCGGGACAATTGCGACCGTATTCCGCGGTCTTGTGGCATATCATCTACCCAAGCGCGTCGGCACTGCAAAAGTTTTCCCGATCGGGAAAATGCTTGGCACGTCGCCCGAAGGGAGATGCGCATCGGCCTCCTCCGGTGGTCGCCGAAGGCCGGAAGGCACTCGCCGGAAACCGTCAAGTCGGAAACCGTCAGTTGGAAACCGTCGGCCGCTCGCCGTTAGCCGTCACCCCCGCAACGCGCCAGGCGCCAACCTCACACCTCCCAGCCGGCCCGGTATTCACGCGTCAGGAACCGATTCGCCTCCTCGACGTTGGTGACACGCATGTTTTCGGCGTCGTAGCGAATCCTCCGCCCCTGACCCGTGCGCAGCGCAACGACCCCCAGGAGCATGACTTCGGTAAGGCGCGACGCGTAGTCGAAGGGGCACGACGCCCGGCCACCCTCCTTGCAAGCCTGCACCCAGTTCGCCTGATGCGTACCCTCGATGCGCGGATGGGTCCGCGGCACCGCCTCGGCCGCCGCGACAAGCGACTCGGGGAAGAGCTGCGGGTTCCGTCCGTAGGTGTCATGCATGAGGATCCCCCGGTCGCCCACGAACATCACGCCACCCGTCCGGTTGAGCCGGACCTCGTCGGGAAGGGTGGCCGGCCGCGGCGGCATCAGGCCTCCGTCGTACCAGTGCATGTCGACGGGCGGCATGCCGGGCCGGGCCGGGAACTCGTAGTGCGCGCGCATGGCGAGCGGGTAGGAGGCGGGGTCTTCCGACGGGCCGCCCCAAGGGGTCGAGGTGGCCTCGATGGTGGTGGGGTAGGTCAGCCCGAGGGCCCAGTACGGGTGGTCGACGAGGTGGGCGCCCATGTCTCCCAGCGCGCTGACCCCGAAGTCGACCCAGCCGCGCCAGTTGAAGGGGTGGTAGACGGGGTGGTAGGGGATCTCCTTCGTGGTCGGACCGAGGTACAGATCCCACTCCATCCCGACGGGCATCTCGAAACCCGCGTCCATCAGATCCGCCGCCAGGGACATGATCGCACCCTGGTGCCACTGCTGGTACCACCCAGGGTTGAGTCCCTCCGTCCAGGGTCCGGGACGCTGGATCCCCTGCGGCCAGATCGGCCGGTTGGTCCAGATGTGCACTTCGGTCACGTCCCCGATCACGCCGGCCTGAATCCACTCGTTGATCAATGGAGCGCCTTCACCCGAATGGCCCTGATTCCCCATCTGGGTTACCACCCCGGTGCTCTCGGCCAGATCGGCCAGCACACGGCACTCATGGGGGGTAAAGGCCAGCGGCTTCTCCACATAGACGTGCTTGCCCGCGAGCATGGCCGCCTTGGCGATCGGCGCGTGGACATGGTCGGGTGTCGCGATCAGAACCGCGTCGAGGTCCTCCTCCCTGTCCAGCAGCTCGCGGAAGTCCGTGTATTTGCGCGTCTGGAGGAACTGCTCCTGCCAGCGGTGTCCCTTTTCGCGCGGGTTGCCCCGCCCGTCGACAAGGCGTTCCTTGACGCGGCGGTACACGATGCCGAAGTCCACGTCGCAGATCGCCGCGATGTGCTCGTCGCCGAACTCCTGCGCGTTCTCGGTCCCCTGCCCTCCGACCCCGACAATGGCCAGGTTGAGCATGTCGGAGGGGGCCTTGTAGCCGGGACCGCCCAGCACATGACGCGGTACGATCATCGCACCGGCGGCAAGCGCCGACGTGCGGCCCACGAATTCTCTGCGGTTCAATTGGTCAGACACCGTGACTCTCCGTAAGTTGGCTGGAACCCGCAAACTGGAGCCAATCATGACCCGTTTCACCTTCGGTCGGCAAGCCCGCCGGCTGCTGGTCACAGTACTGCTGCTCGTCCTCAGTCCCCTGGCCCTGTCGGCGACCTGGTCGGTGATCGCCGTCGACACGCGGACGGGACAGGTGATCATCGCGTCCGCGACGTGCGTGGCGCAGGGGCGTTTTTCCGAAGGGTTGCTCTCCAAGGGCCTCATGGACATTCAGGCGATCGTGGTGCCCGGTGTCGGTGTGGCCGCCGCCCAGGCCGGAGTGGACAGAACGCGCGAAAACCAGCAACTCATCTACGCCGAACTGAAGAAAGGGACGTCGCCGGACCGGATCATCGAGATGCTCTCGGAGGATCCGGGCTTCGACCGGCGCCAGTTCGGGATCGTGGACATGCAGGGGCGCTGCGCGGGACACTCGGGGAGCAGCAACGGTGCTGCGTCGCTGGCGGTGGCCGACAGCATTCCCGCCGCCGGGATCTACTTCTCGGTGCAAGGCAACATCCTGGCGTCCGACGACGTGGTGCACCTCGCGGTCGAGGCTTTCAAGGCCGAGGGCGGGACAATGGCCGACCGGGTCATGGCGGCGATGGAGGCGGCGGACGGGGAGGGGGGTGACCGGCGCTGCACCTGCGAATCCGAGCCGATTCCCGACGCGCCATGCGACGGCAAGACTTCCCACGTCGCCTACCTGTTGGTGGCGAACGCCGACGATCCGGAGGGCGAGTCCTTCAACGACGGCCAGTACTCGCTGTTCATCGACGTGACCGACGAGAACATCCGGCCGGACGAGAACGCCAACCCGGTCATCACCCTCAGGATGCGTTACGACAGGTGGAAGGCCAGGGGATTCCTGGCACCGGGGTTGTCTGGCAACGGGTTGTATGACACCGGGGTTGCCCGTTGAACGTCCGTTGTTGCAGGCTTCGAGTCTCTGCGGCGTGCCTTCGAGCTGATAGAAGCGGGAGATCCAGATCATGTCCATAGACCGTCGTTCCTTTCTCAGGCGTTTCGCGACCGCCAGCGGTGGCGTCGTGCTGACGCCGTCTCTTGCGGGACTCAGCGCCTGGAGCATTCCGTCGAGAGGGAACAGGGCCGTTCCGGGACGCCTGCCCGATCCGCGTGAGCTCCTGATCGCCCCTTACGGCAGACTCGCGCCCAGTGCCGACTGCCCCGAACTCGAGATTCCCGAGCGCTTTCGGTGCGTGCGGCTCAGCTCCGGGGGCGTGGCGTCATCGGTGCGGGAGGGGCTGACGGTACCCAACGCCTTCGACGGGATGGCGGCCTTCCCCCTTCCCAACGGCAACGTCCGCCTCATCCGCAACCACGAGATGATCGACTCGGCGGAGGATGCACGGCCGATCGGACAGCCCGCCTACGATTCGAAGGCGAGCGGCGGAACGACATCGCTCGAAGTGCGGATATCGGGTTCCGGCATGGATCTCCGAGTCGAGCTCGTGGACGAGTTCGTGTCGCTGGCGGGCACCCGCGTCAACTGTGCCGGTGGGGCGACGCCCTGGGGAAGCTGGCTCTCCTGCGAGGAGATCACCTCGGGGCCCGGCTCGGGGTACGACCAGCCTCACGGGTACATCTTCGAGGTTCCCGCGTCCGCCACCGGTCCGGTGGATCCTGTTCCGCTCCGCGAGATGGGACGTTTCATTCACGAGGCGATTGCGGTCGATCCCGAAACCGGCATCGTCTACGAGACCGAGGACACCTGGTACGACCCCGGCGGACGCCCGGGGGCCGGCTTCTACCGCTTCATCCCCAGCCGGCCCGGCGAACTGGCTGCCGGCGGGCGGCTGCAGATGATGGCGGTGACTGGCGCACCCACCTACCTGACCGCCCGCGGACAGTCCACCGACCAGGTACACCCGGTTCACTGGGTCGACATCGACGACCCGGATCCGCCGGACGCAGAGGAGAACCATCTGGCGGTCTTCTGGCAGGGGATGGCGAAGGGAGCGGCGCGGTTCGCCCGGCTGGAAGGCGCTTTCCACGGTGATGGCGGGATCTATGTGGTTTCGACGAACGGCGGTGACGCCGAGGCGGGCCAGGTCTTCCACTACAGGCCGCTCACCAACGACACCGGGGAACTCCGGATGGTGTTCGAATCACCGTCGCGGGAGGTGCTGGACGCCCCCGACAACATCTGCCTCAGCCCGCGGGGGGGGCTGGTGATCTGCGAGGATGGGTCGGGCGAGCAGTACGTGCGCGGCCTGGACCGGGCAGGCCGCATCATCAACCTGGTGCGGGCTCCGCTTGTAGAGGACGAGGATGGTCCCGGTGAGTTCGCTGGGTCCTGCTTCAGCCCGGATGGCCGGGTGCTGTTCTTCAACGTGCAGGGCGACCGCGAGATCGGCGAACCGGTGCAGAGCGCCACGTACGCCCTCTGGGGACCGTGGGAGGACGGGCCGATCTAGCGGCCTGAGCGAAATGAGCGACGACAAGCTTCCGCGGATCCCCTCTTTCGAGGAATTGGGGATAAGCGAAGACGAGATCGAGGAGCTGGAACGGGAGATCGCCGAGGAAGCGGCCGCCCGCAGGGAGACGCAAGGGGGCGAGGGCGAGCCGGTGGCGGGTCCGCAAGCCGGGGCCCCTGGTCCTGTCGGTGCGAGGGGCGCCGGTGCGGCTCCGGCAAGCGGTCCACCGGCGGGGGCAGCAGCGAAGGCGCCTGCTGCCGGTGGCCGGCGCCGGAAGGCGAAGCGGAAGTCGGCGGAGGCGGCAGGGGGCAGCGCTCCTTCAAAGCGCCGTGACAAGCCCGGGCGCCCGAAGAGCAAGACGGGCTGGAGGGCGAAGCGCGCCGAGAAGCGGCAATCCCGGAAGCGGGCGGCCGCGGATGCCGCAGCCGCGGCCGCTAGTCCCCCCACCCCCGCCCCCTGGGGCGGCCTGCGCGGCCCGGCCACGCTGCTCCTCCTCCTCGTCACGGCCTGGCTCTCGAGCTCGTACCGGACCATCCCTTCTCCGGTTCCCGCCACCGCCCCCGATTCGGTGTTCTCCTCGGCGCGGGCCATGTCCCACCTCGCGCGGATCGCCTCGGAGGCGCGGCCCCCCGGTTCTCCCAATCATGCCCGCGTGCGCGACTACCTGATCGACCGGCTCGCCGCCCTCGGCCACGCCCCCACCGTCCAGACCGCCACCTCCTTCGACACGGGATACGGCGGCATGACCGTCGCGACCGTTCGCAACATCATGGCGCGCATCCCCGGGACGGAGCCCGGCGGCCCGGCCGTCCTCGTGACCGCCCACTACGACAGCCGCGAGATCTCGCTCGGCGCAGCCGACGACGGCTCCGGTGTCGTCGCCATCCTGGAGACGGTGCGCGCCCTGGGCGCACGGGCGCCGCTCCGCAACGACCTCATCGTCCTCATCACGGACGCCGAGGAGCTCGGCCTGCTGGGTGCCCGGGCCTTCGTCGACGAGCATCCCTGGCTCGACGACGTGGGGGTGCTGATCGCGTTCGAGATGCGCGGCGGTGGCGGCCCCTCGATGATGTTCGAGACCGGTGCCAACAACGGCTGGGTCATCGATGCGCTGCGGCGCGCGGACCCCTACCCCGCTGCGAACTCGGTGAGCCACGAGATCTACCAGCGCATGGAGAACGACACCGACTTCACCCCCTTCAAGGAGGCCGGCAAGCAGGGGCTGAACTTCGCTGGCGTGGGCAAGGCGCACGTCTACCACCAGTACTACGACTCCCCCGAGAACCTCTCGGAGGGCACGCTGCAGCATCATGGCGAGCATGCCCTGGCCATGCTGGAGTACCTCGGCAACGCGGACCTGACGAACGTCGACGCGCCGGACGTCAGCTACATCTCGGTTCCGTTCGTGGGACTGGTGACCTATGGGCCGCTGTGGATCCGGGTTTTGGGCGGCGCGGCCGTGGGGGCGTGGCTGCTCGCGTGCATTGTGGGGCGAAAGGGGGGAGCGCGGGTCGCAGGGATGCTCGCCGGCGTGGCGATGTCGGCCGTTTACCTTGGCCTGGTCTTCCTCGTTGCCGACGCGTTGTACAACTGGCGGGAGGGTGCCCACCCCGAACTCGGAGCGCTGCTCGCCGGCAGCTTCCATTCGGAGGGGTGGTACCTGCTGGCGATCCTGTGCGCGGCGTTCGCGTTGGCGGCGGTGATCGCGGGGGTGTTGAGGCGGTGGTTTTCTCTCGCCGAGCTGGCCGTGGGCGCGCTGCTGGTGCCGGTGGCGCTGGCCGCGGCGGCGACGGTCAGGTTCCCGTTTGCCGCGATGAACTTCCAGTGGCCGGCGGTGGCGGGGTGTGTGGGGGCCCTGGCGGTGTGCGGGTTGCAACGCGGGCAGCGCATGGGGCTGGTGCGATGGATTGTGGTCACGTTGGCCGCTGTCCCCGTAGTCGTCGTGCTGACGCCGCTGACCGAAGGGGTGTGGCTGGCGATGGGACTTGCCCTAAGCGAAGGGCTGGCGCTGCTGCTGGGTCTGGGCTTCCTGATGCTGCTGCCCGCCCTCGATGCGGCACGCGAACCGAACGGATGGTGGGCCCCCGTCGCGGGGCTGATCGCGGCGGGCGCCTTCCTCGCGGTCGGGATGTCCACCGCCACCCCCTCTCCCGAGCGGCCCGCGCCCTCAACGCTCGTCTACATGCTGGACCACGAAACCGGCACCGCCTACTGGGGCACCGACCGCAACCGGCACGCCTCCGACCCGGGCGTCGCGTGGGCCATCGCGGCCGCCGGCCCCTTCGCGGCCCCCGGCGCCGACCCCCCGGCCGCCTTCACCCGGGAACGCCTGCGGTACACCTTCGCGTCCGCCGAGCCGACCGACATCCCGCCCCCCAACATCACGGTCGTCGAGGACGAAAACCTGCCTGGCGACGTGCTGCGCGTTGCCGTCACATCGGAGATCGGCGCCGAGCGGATGTCCTTCACGATCCCCGAAGACGGTCCGCGCCTCGCGGCGGTCAACGGCCTGCTGCTTCCGGCGGGCAGCGAGTCGCCCGATAGTTTGGTGCACTGGGGCACGCCCCCCGCAGGCGGCCTCATCCTCGATTTCATCCGTCCTCCCGGCGACCCCCGGCTGAGCTTCACCCTGGTGGAGCACCACCTGCGGCCCGGCGAGCTCGTCGGCGCCCACTACTTCACGCGGCCGCCCGAGCTCGCCCCCAACATCCGCACTCTCTCGGACAGGGCGATCATTCGGAGCCGGGTGAACCTCGGGGGGAATGCGGGGTTGGAGCCGGCGGATTCGGAGGGGGTGGATTCGGCAGGGGCGCAATCCGCGCCTCCGGACACCTTGCCGGCTGACACAGTCCAGACAGACACATTGCAAGCGGACACCGGACCGGCGCGCTCCCCTCCCACCCCGACGCAGGACGCACCCCGCTGGCCGCCGGCAGGAACCTTCTCAATCGTCGGCTACGACCCCGAAACGGGTGAAGTGGGAGTCGCCGTGCAGTCACGTGTCTTCTCCGTCGGCAACGGGGTCATCTGGGGCGAGGCCGGTGTCGGCGTGGTGGCCACGCAGGCCATCGTCGATGTCAGCTACGGCCCCCAGGCGCTGGCGCTGCTGCGCGAGGGGTACTCCCCCGAAGACGCAGTGCGGGAGATCCTCGCCCGCGACCCCGATCCGGACCCGGACCGCTGGACCAAGGAAGGCCGCCAGTTCTCGATCATGAACGCCCGCGGCGAGGTAGCGACCCACACCGGCCCCCGCGCCAGCGAGTGGGCGGGCCACCGCATCGGCGAGTACTGCTCGGCCCAAGGCAACATCCTGGCGGGCCCGGCGGTGGTCGACGGCATGGTCGAGGCGTTCGAGTCGACCGAGGGACACCTCTCGTTGCGGCTGCAGGCGGCGCTCGAAGCGGGCCAGGCGGCGGGCGGCGACACGCGCGGCATGCAGTCGGCGGCGATGCTCATCGTCCAGGAGGACGGGGGCGTCTGGCTCAACAACGATGTCGTGTTGCGCCTCCAGGTCGACGACCACGAGCAGCCGATCGCCGAGTTGCGGCGTTTGGTGGAGATCGCGGCGCGCCGTCTGGAAAGGCGGCGTTCGTGTGGCGGGTTGAACTGACGGGGCTTGCCGCGGCCAGGCGCGTGCCCGCCTGAGCAGTCCACGTTCTAGGCCGCCGGAAACGGGATCGCGGGAAGATCGTTGACGATGATGCCGACGCCGAGGGCGTGTACCTCCTGCGCCCGCCGGTCCAACGTCACCGCGGTCCGCATTCCTCTGGCCTCGAACAGCAGCAGGTCGCGGGATAGCGACCGCGTCTCGCCCGAGCTCTGCTCTGCGAAGCGGATTGCATTCACGGCGGCAAGGCCGATGGACTCCAGCAGGTGCCACACCATCGCGAAGTGAGCTTCGCAGCGGGTCTCCCGTTCCGCCACGGCCGTTAGCATCTGTGCGGTGTCGCCGGCAGCCCGGTCGAAATCCAGGGCCTTGGCGCGGCCTGCAAGGCTTCGTTTGTAATCGTTCAGCTGCCCACCCAGAGCCGCAAATTCGCCCTGCCCCGCCCGCCCCGTGTACCTGGGCGGATCATGAGGGTCACGAATCCCTTCCATGGATACGAAATCGTCCTGGACTATCGGGATCCCGGCCTCGTTGAACCGCCTGGCGCGGCGGTCGAAAACCGCCGCGAAGGGCAGGCAGAGGTACTCCGTGCGGATGAGCAGGTCCGATGCTCTCCGGGCCGGCCCACCAGCCATCGCACCATATACCGGCCGGCGTTGTCTGTTGATGCGAATGGCGTCTCGGATGTGCCGATGGAATCCGGGCATTGCGGTGGAGACCTGTGCCGCAGGTGCTACTCGAGCCTCACCGCGGTCCCGTATGCAAGCAGTTCGGCGGCGCCGGCCATGACCTGGGAGGTGGTGAAGCGCAGATTCACCACCGCGTCGGCTCCGAGCGCTTCCGCTTCCTGCTTCATCCGGTAGAGGCTCTCGTTCCGCGTCTCGATCAGCATCTGGGTGTACTCCTTGACCTCCCCACCGACGAGGTTGCGCAGGCTGGCCATGATGTCCGAGCCAACGTGCTTGGCACGGATGGTGCTCCCGCGAACGACCCCGAGCGATTCCACGACGCGGTGACCCGGGACGGTCTCGGTGTTGACGACGATCATCTTCCACTCCTTTGGCAAGCGGTGATTGGTTTCCGGAACAGCGACTACTGCGAACGAGAGGATTCGGGGCGATCCTCCAGGAGCCTTCGGTCCGCCTCCCGATCCTCGATTCTCTCCGCGATCAGCGACCCCATGACCACGACCAGACCCAGCGCAGCTATTCCCATCCCGATCTGGATGGCAAGGGGCAATCCGAGGAGCAACGGCCAGATCGCGCGAAGCGGCCGAATCGCCCAGGTGAGCAGGACCAGGGCACCTGCACCGATGAGCAGAAAGCCGGTGATGCGCACCAGGCGGGTCATTCGTCGTAGCTCCTTGCAATGCGGGCGTCTTCGATCTGTTCCCGGACGACGGAAGCAAGGACGAAGAGGCCGCCGGCGAGAACCAGGGTGACGCCGACTTCGAGCGTGGGGTCGGCAATGCGCAGGATCACGCGTAGTGCGAAGAAGAGGAGATAGCCGCCTGCGAGGAGGATCCCGGCCCTCCAGAGGATGAGGCCCGCGGCCTGGCTTTTCTTCATTGTGCTGCCTCCGTGCGCGGGGCGCGGAACTTCAAGGCGACGCTGGCCACTTCCCTGGACATCAGAAGATCCCCTTCGGCATGTGCATGCTGACCAGCATGTGCGGTACGTCCACCGTCTCCGAAATCTTCAGATCGCCTGCGAGCGAGCACAGCACGTAGGCTTCGTTGCGCGACAGCCCGTGCTCCGCGACCAGGTAGTCGATCATGTACCGCGTTGCCTTGCGGGCCGCTTCGTCGATGGTGGTGCCGAAGCCGGTGACCGCGTAGTAGTCGTCGGTCTCGTACTGGGGCTCGACCATGCCGCGCGGATTGTCCATCACCTCGACGGTGAACACGACGCGCACGGGCGCTTCGATGGCGGTACCGGACACTTCGCCGTCCCCCTGGACCGCGTGGGCGTCCCCGATCGAGAAGTTGGCGCCTTCGACCTGCACCGGGAAGTACACGGTCGTGCCGGGACCGAGGTAGCGGTTGTCCATGTTGCCGCCGTTCTCGCGCGGGGGAATCGTGACGAGCATGGAATCGGTGGCGGGCGCGACGCCCATCACGCCGGGGAAGGGATCGAGCGGGATCGTGATGTCGTCGTTGAAGGCCACCTCGGTCGCACCCGGCTCCATCTCGAAGCCGCGGATCCAGGGCTCGGTGAACTCCTCGGCGAGGAAGCCGAAACCGGGCAGGATCGTGGCCCATCCCCAGCCGGTGACTTCCACTTCATGGATCGTGACGGCGAGGATGTCGCCCGGACTGGCGCCTTCAACGGCAATCGGGCCCGTCAATGGGTGGATGAGACCGAAGTCTACGTTCGCGAGGTCGGCCTCGAGCGTCGCCGGGGTACTCTGCCCGTCGGACGCCTCCTTGGTGAGGACTTCCACGACCGCGCCGGAGGGGACGGTCAGCACCGGCGGGATCGAGGCGCTCCAGCGCGCGTGGGTGTTCTCGGCGCCGAGCGTGTATTCGGCCACGGGCGGCGGGGGCGCGTCGGTCGCGTCGGGCATCGGTTCGATCCTGCAGGCGGTGGCCGAGAGGACCAGGGCAGCGAACACGAGGCGGACGGAATTGAATCTGCGATTGCGTGACATTGCGCCTATCTCTTCCTTGGCTTGATGGGCGATCCGCTGGATAACCACCGAACTGTAGTAAGGTAAACATTACATTAAGTCATGTTGTCTTTACGTTTGGGACGCCAAGTTACCGTGCAAGTCAGGGCCGCAGTCCGGCCAGTTCCTCCACGACCCGGTCGACCTCGGCCAGGGTATTGTACACATGTGTCGAGATGCGGATGGCGTTGTGGCCGTCGCGCTGGTGTTCGTCGATGTGGATCCTGGCGCGCTCGGCCAGGACAGCCACCGCCTCGACCGCGTCGACGCCTTCCAGTTCGAAGATCGTGGAGCCGGGGCAGGAGGTCGCGCGATCCGGGCCGCTCAGCGGGGTCATGCCGGGGACGGCCGCGAGCCGCTCCTTGAGGTGGTCCGACAGAAACCGCGTCCTCGCGGCCACGTTCTCGATCCCGAGCGCCCCCGCGAAGTCGAGCGAGGCGGCCAGCCCCGCGCGCAACGGCAGCCCGGCCGTCCCCGGTGGCCCGTAGTTGGGCGCCTCCGGCGTGGCGTCGTGCGCAAACGCGGACTGCACCCGCTCCCGCGCCAACGCACGCACATGGAAGACCCCCGTCCCCATCGGCCCCAGCAGCCACTTGTGCAGGCTCGCCGAGTAGGTGTCGCAGCCCAGCGCGTGCAGTTCCACCGGGAACATGCCGACCGCCTGTGCGCCGTCCACGTGGCTCACGATCCCCCGCTCCCGCGCCAACGCGCAAAGCCGCGCGACCGGGTAGAGGTGGCCGCCGCGGGTCACGTGGCAGAAGGCGAGGGCGCGGGTGGCCGGGGTGAGCGCCGCCTCGACGAGGTCGACGACCTGCGCCTCGCTATCGAACGGGCTCGGGATGAAGACGGTGTTGACCTTGACGCCGTGCCGCGTCGCCCGGTACTCCCACGGCCGGCGCCCCGCGGGATGCTCCTGGCTCGTGATCAGCACTTCGTCGCCGCGCTCGAGCCGCGTTCCGATCGCGGCGGCGTGCAGGGCTTCGGTGGCGTTGCGCGTGAGGACGATCTCGCCGGCACCGGCGCCGAGGAAGGCGGCCAGGCGGGGGACGACCCGGGTCGCTATGGCATCGCCCAGGTCGTGTTTGGCGCGGATCGGTTCCCGGGACAGGGCCTCGTAGCCGGCCGCCACCGCAGCGGCCACCGAGGCCGGGGGCATCCCCAGGCTCGCGTTGTTCATGTACGCGGTGCCGGGCTCCAGGATGAAGTGGTTGCGCACGTGGGCCCAGGCCGCGTCGTCGGGGGC
>VXLT01000187.1 GCA_009841475.1 Gemmatimonadota bacterium | reverse complement strand
CGCCCCGCCAGCCCGCTCGCGTCGATCACGTCGATCACCTGCTCTGGCGTCATCCCCGTGACCGCCCGCTCCAGCGCTGCATAGCCGTCGCCCTCCCTGTACCCCTCCAGCGTGGCCCGCCCGGGACGCCGGATCCCCGCGAACACGCACTCCTCGGTGCCGTCCGGGGGAGTGGGCGGCAGCGGCGACGGCTCGCTCACCAGCGTCCCCGCGGTGCGGCCGGTCAGCACCGTCCCCCGGTGGATCACCGGTACGGGCTCATCGCACCGCCCCGGGCACGGCATCGTCATCGGGTCGTGCCCCGCCGCGCGGAGGCTTGCGAGGAGAACATCCGCACCCCGCATGCTGCACACCGGGCCGTTGCAGACGCGTGGCCGGTCGTATCCGCCGGCGTCCCGCGCGAAGTGGTGGTAGAACGTCACCGTGCCGAAGAGGTCGGCGATCGGGATGCGGAGTCCGGCCGAGACGGCGCGCAGCGCATCTTCCGACAGGTAGCCGTCGCGCGCGTGGAACGCGTGCAGGAGGGGGAGAAGGGGGGCGGGCTCGCCCTTCCAGCGCGCAATGAGTTCGTCGTCGGTCGGCCTTGGCATCGGCGGCGGGTTTGAGATGGAAGAGGGGGGACAATAGATATAGTCATTGTAAACATTTGGCGAGAGTGGCAGGGTCAGTAGCCGGGACCGGGACCACCGACCGGAAGAGGGGGGCGGACATTGCCCCGGCGGCTCCCGGGCCCTGCCGGGACGGCCCCCCACCCCGACCTCGCCCGGTGTGGCCTTCGCAGAGAGCGGGAAGTATGGAAAACACGACAAGTCGTAAAGTTCTCTTTACATCCCAGCGCAGGGCCGCCCGGATCCGGGTCGGTCGCATGCGCGGCGGCTGGTACAGGACGCGGAGCGACAGCGTCGCCGTCGAGGAGCCGATGGAGGTGCGCCTGGAGGTGCCGGGGAAGGAAGGCGTGCGCGAACATCCCGTATCGGTGACCATGAGGACGCCGGGCGATGACTTCGAACTCGCCGCGGGATTCCTCTTCACCGAGGGCGTGGTGACCGACCCGCGCGCGCTGGGCGAAGTGAGGTACTGCCGCGACGTGGACCCCCAGGAGTACAACGTCGTCACCGCGTCGCTGCGCGACCCCGGCGCCTTCGACGCGGCCAGCCTTACCCGCAACTTCTACGTGACCTCATCGTGCGGCGTCTGCGGCAAGGCATCGCTGGAGTCGGTGGAGGTCATGGGGTGCACAGCAGTGCCCGACGGGACCCTCACGGTCGCCGACGCCGACGTGCGCGCGCTCCCGGACCGGCTGCGGTCGGCCCAGCGCGTCTTCGACCGGACGGGGGGCATCCACGCCGCGGGGCTCTTCGACGCCTCCGGCCGCATCGCACTGGTGCGCGAGGACGTGGGGCGCCACAATGCGGTCGACAAGGTGGTCGGGGCACTGGTCCTCTCCCGCGGGCTTCCAGGATCGGACCGGGGCCTGGTCGTATCCGGCCGCTCGTCTTTCGAGATTCTGCAGAAGGCCGCGATGGCGGGGTTCCCGATGGTCGTCGCGGTGGGGGCGCCGTCGAGCCTGGCGGTGACCTTCGCCAGGCGGTTCAACATGTCGCTGGTGGGCTTCGCGAAGTCCGACGGGTACAACGTCTACTCCGGTGCAGAGCGGATCGCCGGGCTTGGGGGTGACACGGAATGAGTCTTCTCGGAGCCATTCTGGCCGGGGGCGGCAGCCGGCGCTTCCGTTCGCCCAAGACGCTGGCCCGGCTCCATGGGACGCCCCTCTGGCAGGTCGCGGCCGACCGGCTGCGGGAGGTGTGCGACGAAGTGGTCGCGGTGGTCAACCACCCCCAGGTGGCGCACACGGTGAAGCTGGAGACTCTCCCCGACCGCCGCCCGCTTGTGGGCCCGCTTGGGGGAATCGACGCCGCGCTGGCACGTGCCGTGCGCGGTGGCCACGACGCGGTGCTGGTCCTGGCGGTGGACATGCCCTGGGTGGGGACCGGCGCGCTTCGCCTGCTCGTGGATGTGTGGCGGGAACGCGGCCGGACGACCCTGCCGCGCGCGGGTCCCCCGTGGGGATTTCATCCCCTGTGCGGGATCTATCCGCTGGCGGTGCTTACCTCCCTCCACAGCGCGTTTGCCGAGAGGAGGCTGAAGTCCGGCGCCTTCGCCAACTCCCTCGATCCGGTGGTGGTGGACACGGGCCTCTCCCAGTGGGACTTCCGCAGCGTCAACCATCCCGTGGACCTGCCGCCTCCGGCGTTCTCGATCGTCGGAAACAAGAAGTCGGGGAAGACGACGCTGTCCGTCGCCGTGATCGGCGAGCTTGGCGCACGGGGCCGCCGCGTGATGTCGGTGAAGCACGGTCATCACTTCCGGCTCGACAGTCCCGGGACCGACTCCTGGCGGCACAGACACGAAGGGAGTGCGGAGCGCGTGCTCCTCGCCGGCCCCGACGACTTCGCGCTCCTCGGGGGCTGGGGCGCGGATGGGGAGCCGCCGCTGGACCTGCTTCTGAGCCGCCACCTTGCGGACGCCGAGATCGTCGTCGTGGAGGGGTTCCGCCGGGCCGGCCTGCCCAAGATCGAGATCTACCGCGCCGCCGCCCAGCCCGAACCGGTTTTTCCCCCGGACGAAGCTCCTGACAGGCGCGTCCTGGCCGTCGTCACCGACCGTCCCGACCTGCCCTGGTCCGTTCCCGTCCTGGCCGCGGATGCCCCGGACATCGCGGCGCGGGTCGCCGACCTCGCCGAAGGCCGGCTGCTGTGACGGCCCCCGGGCGGCTCGCCTCGCTGGACGCCTTCCGCGGCCTCGCCATCGCGGGGATGATCCTCGTCAACAACCCGGGGAGCTGGGCGCACGTGTATCCGCCCCTGCGGCACGCCGTCTGGCACGGCGCCACGCCGACGGACCTCGTCTTCCCCTTCTTCCTCTTCGCAATCGGCGTGGCGATGCCCTTTTCCTTCGCGGCGAGGGAAGCCCGGGGGGACTCCCGCGCCCGCCTCTGGCGCCACGTCGCGATCCGCGCCCTCATCCTCTACGGCCTGGGCCTGTTCATGACCGCCGTGCCCCGCTTCGACTTTGCGACGGTGCGGCTGGTAGGGGTGCTGGCGCGCATCGCGATGGTCTACCTGGCCGCCGGCACGCTCGTGCTCTTCCTGAGCCGCAGGGCCGTCTTCGCCCTGATGCTGGCGTTCCTCTTCGTGTACTGGGCGCTGATGGCGCTGGTGCCGGTTCCCGGATTCGGCGCGGGCGACCTGTCGGCGGAAGGGAACCTCGCGGCCTGGCTCGACCGGATGATCCTTGGCCCCCACATGTGGAGCGGCGGGAGAGGCGTCTACGATCCCGAGGGCCTGCTCAGCACCCTGCCGGCGGTGTCGAGCACCCTGGCCGGGCTCTTTGCCGGGGACTTTCTCCGGCGCGGGCAGGTCTATGGCGGGATGCGCCAGGCCGAGGCACCGCCCCCTGCCAAACAGGCCGGCGCGAGCCTGCGCCTGGCGCTCCTCGGCGTGCTCCTCGTGGGGGCCGGCCACCTCTGGGACCTCGTCTTCCCGATCAACAAGCCGATCTGGACCAGTTCCTACGTCGTGTACACCACCGGCTGGGCCCTGGTGACTCTGGGCGCCCTGCACTGGCAGATCGACGTGCGGCGGTGGCGCGCTTGGGCGCGCCCGCTCGAGATCTATGGCATGAACGCGATCACCGCGTTCGTGGCCTCCGGCCTGCTGGCCAAGACCCTGATACTATGGCGGGTTCCAGACGGCTCCGGGGGCACCACGTCGGCCTACCATTTCGTCTACGAGACCGGATTCGCCTCGTGGGCAGGGCCCCTCAACGGCTCCTTGGCCTTCGCGGCCGCCACGGTCCTTTTCTGGTTCGCCGTGGCCTGGGCGATGTATTCGCGTCGAATATTTATAAAGGTCTGAATCCCGGGCCGCCCCGGGGCATGGACGGTGCCGATCCGGAGCGCGGGTCCGACGACGGTCCCGTCCCCGGGTACGGGCGGGTTGCGGAGGGAACTTTCTTCCGTTCGCATGGTAATGTGATACTGGGAGGGTCTTCGGTCCGGAATGTTGACCTGCTCGCGATACGCTTCATAAATTACGCAGCTTCCCGACCGTTAGTCCGCGGAACCGGGGGCACGCGGCGGCGACGGCCACACTGGCGTGAGTCCGCCCGGCTGCCCAGGTTTCGCGGGTTGCATGATTGACGAGTCCCGCGAAGTCCTACAACGGAGAAGACAGGAACATGAGGAGTTGGTACCGCATCGGAATCGCAGGTTTGGGGACGCTCGCGCTGTTGAGCGGTTTCCTCGTGCCACAGCGTTCGAGCGCGCAGGTCGGCGAGGCACACAGGCTGATGATCCTGAACCTGCAGCCCACCGGAGAGGGAAGCGACCGCTTCGGCCGGGACGTGGCCAGAGAGCTGCGCAGGCTGATCAGCCAGTTCCCGACCCACGACGCGATCGAAGAGCGGGAGGTGCGCGACGTCGCCAGGCAGTACGACGTGGACGAACGCAGGCTCGACTGCGTGGGGGGCCAGCAGATGGCCCGGTTCGTTGAGGCCCAGGTCATCTTCTGCGGCTTCACCACCGAGAACCGCCCGGACGAGACCTTCACGACCACCGGCGTACAGTTTGCCGCGCCCGGGGGCACGGCGTTCGCCATTGAGGACAGGACCTGGGGCAGACGGGACGCTCGGGCAGCCGCGACCTTCTTCTCCGAGCAGCTTGCCGCCTTCACGGAACAGCAGAACCGACTGACGTGGTGCGGCCAGTACTACGAGGCCGAAGACTACGCCAACGCGGAAGAGAACTGCCGGATCGCGCTGCAGCTGGATCCGGAGAACATCACGGCGCGGTACGTTCTTTCCCACCTGCTGGCAGACACGGACCGGCTCCAGGAGGCGTATGACGAGGTGTTGCGCGTCCTGGAGCTCGACGGGCTCCATGAGAGTGCGCTCAACTTTGCGGGGTATCTTGCCGCCCAGCTCGGCGACAGGACAGCGGCGAGCGCGCACTACGAGGAGTTGCTGGAGCTGGATCCCCACAACGCAGCGGTCCGCATGCAGGTTGCCTACGATCTCGGAGAGGCGGGGTACCCGGCCGACGCGATGGAGAAGATCAAGGCGGGCCTGGAGCTGGCACCCGAAAACCTGGATCTGCTCGAGCGTTTCGCGGCCTACGCGATGGCCGCGGCCCGGGACGCAATGGAAGCGGCGGAACCGGGCGCACCGCTGAGCTTGGAAGCCGGGGAGTACTACTCGGAGGCGCTCGACGGCTACCGGAGGGCCTACGAGATCAAGGGCATGGAGATGGAGTGGAGCCACCTGCGCAACATGCTCGCGACGCTGAACCAGCTCGAACAGCTCGATGAAGCCATCGCACTCGCCGAGGAAATAAAGCAGACGCACGGTCAGGAGCCGCAGTTCTGGTCGGACTACGCGAACATCCTCAACAAGAGCGGCGACGTGAACGACGCCTTGGAGAAGCTGGACATGTTGGCGTCGCTCGATGCGGATTACGAGAACATCAAGGCGCGGCGGGGGGCCTGGCTCCTGGAAGCGGGGCGCGCCGAGGAAGCGGGGCCCTACCTGGAGCAGGCGCTCGAGGCCGGGGAGCGGACCCCCTCACAGTTGGTCAATACCTTCTTCAACCACGGGTACCAGCAGGGGTTGCAGACGCAGAACTGGGATTACCTCGCGGAGATCCTCGCGATGGCGAGACCCTACGCGGACATGGTTGATGAGGTCTTGTCGGGCCGGACCGACTTCTTCTACGGCTATGCGCTCCTCAGGCAGGCCCAGATCCTGGAGGAGCCCGGGACGCTGGAGAGCGCTCAGTTGTCCCTGCCCAAGTTCCAGCAGGTGCAGCGGATCTTCAACCAGTCCAACGTGGCTGCCTTTGCGGAGACAGGCGAGAACTTCAAGGCCAACCTCGCCGATTGGCTCGGGGCGACCGAGCAGTTCATCCTTCGCCAGGAGCGGCTGATCGAGAGAGGGCGGCAGAGCCGGTAGGCACCTGACGTCACCTACGGGGGCGCCGCGGGCCGCAGTCGAGCCCGCGGCGCCCTTTTTTTGCGCCCTGTAGGGAACTTTGTGGTTGCGGTGGGGAGGTTCGTGTATTAAAGTGGGATACTATGGGATAAAATGGGATGATAGACCATGTCCGGACTCCTCGGCCGACACGAATTCCAGATCGACGCGAAGGGGCGGGTGAGCCTGCCCTCAGCGTTCCGCCGAGCTGTGTCCGCGAACCCGCTGGTTCTGCTGCAGTGGCAGCCCACACACCTTGACATCTTCCCCCGTGAGACCTGGGCAGAGATCCGCAGGAACCTGCTGGCTCACCGGAAGGCCCGGAAGGACGGGGGTGCATACCTGAGGCGCATCACGGCCAGCGCCGTCGAGATCGAACCCGACGCGCACGGCCGCATCAGGATCCCCGGGTGGCTCCTCGATCAGGCCGGACTCGAAGACACGGTGCTCTTCGTCGGGGCGCTGGACCGGATCGAGCTCTGGCACCCCGAGCGCTTCGAGACGCACCTCCGCGAGCGGGAAGGGGACGACGACGGCTTCGCGGCGCAGATCTTCGGCTAACAGGGGAGGACCCGTGTGTACGCTTCCGACTTTCATGCCCCCGTGCTCGTTGACGAGGTCATGAGATACCTCGTCGCGGGCGGCGGCCTCTACCTCGACGGCACGGTCGGAGGAGGGGGGCACGCCAAGGCGGTGCTGGAGCGGTGCCCGGGCTGCCACATGCTGGCCGTCGACCGCGACCCGGAAGCGCTGGAGGCCGCCCGGGCGCGGCTGGCCGGCCACGCCGGCCGGGCGACGTTCGCCCGCATGTCGTTTCGGGACGCGCCGAGCCATCCCCGCGTTCGCGCGGAAGGGCTTGCCGGAGCGCTCCTGGACCTCGGGGTCAGTTCGCACCAGCTGGACCGCGCGGACCGCGGGTTCACCTTCCGGCGCGGGGCCGCCCTGGACATGCGGATGAACCCGGGATCGCGGGACAGTGCCGCGGACCTTCTGGCCGGGTCGTCCCGGGGGGAGCTGCAGCGCGTGCTTCGGGCGGGCGGCGCACCTCGTCCGGGGGCGCTGGCGGCTCGGATCGTACGGCGCCGCGCCGAGCGCCCGCTGCGAACCAGCGATGACCTGGTCGGCGTGCTGGAATCGCTGCTCGCGCGCCGTGCCACCCACGCCGAGAAGGCCCGCCTCTTCCAGGCGCTCCGGATGCGGGTGAACGACGAGATCGCGGCGCTCGAGGACGGGCTCCCCGCACTCCGGGACGCGTTGCGTCCAGGGGGTGCCCTGGTCGTGATCTCCTACCACTCGGTGGAGGACGGGATCGTGAAACGGGCCTTCCTCGACTGGAGCGACCCGTCGCGCGGACTGCCTCGCCGCCTCCCGGTGCGCGACGCGGATCTGTCCGCGCTCGGGAGCGTGCTGACCAGGAAGCCGGTCACCGCGGGAGCCGCCGAGACCGAGGCAAACCCGCGCGCGCGCCCCGCGCGCCTGAGGGCCTGGAGGCGTGCCGCATGAGCCGTTTGCGCCGTGCCCGGCGGGCCGTGTTCGCGCTCGCCGCCGTCCTGGCCGCGCTGTCGGCGGTGGCATGGCGGCAGTCCACGACCCGCGAGACGATGGAGGAGCTGGACCGGAACGATGGGGAACTGGCCGTCGTCCTCGACGAGCGGGAGGATGTGGCCCACGAACTGATGGCGGTGGAGAGCTGGGGGTGGGTTGCCGGAGAAGCCGCCCGGCGCCTGGGCATGCGGCCGCCCACCGAGCGGGAGGTGATCATCACCTCGGGTGGTGCGCGGTGAGCCGCGGCGGGGGAGGTCAGTGGACGGCCGGCCGGATTCGCATTCGGCGCCGCCTGCTCCTCGTCGCGTGGGTCCTGGTGGCGGTGGTGATGGTCGTCCGCTCGGCGGAGGTGCAGATCGTGGAGCGGACCGCCTGGGCGAGAGATGCCGTCAACCAACATCAAAAGACGCGGGACGTTCCCGCCCCGAGGGGCCGAATCCTGGACCGCAACGGTGGTGATCTGGTGGTAAGCCACTGGAGGGCGACGGTGGCGGTCGCGCCGAACGAGGTCGGCGACCGGGGGGCGGTGGAGGCGGCGCTGGTAGACGAGCTGGGAGTGCGCCCCCAGACCGCCGCGCGCGTGTCCGATCCTACACGGGAGTGGAGCGTCGTCCCGGGACGCTATTCGATGACCCAGGTCGCCGGACTGCGCGGGTTGCGTGGAATCCACATCCAGGGGGAACTGAGGCGTGTCTATCCGCGCGAAGAGCTGGCCCGCGGCTTGCTTGGTGTGGTCCAGGATGGGATCGGAACAGGAGGAATCGAGCAGGCCATGGATACGGTCCTCGCGGGCCGGTCCGGGAGCGATCTGGTCGCGCGGGACAACCGCGGCCGCGAGATCCCGGGGCAAGTGGTCACCGTGGAGCCGCCGCTGCCGGGCCGGGACATCGTCCTGACCATCGACCGGGACCTGCAGGAGATCGCGGAGGAGATGCTGGCCGCGGCGCTGGACAGCACCGGAGCGCGCGGAGGCGACATCGTCGTTACCGATCCGATGACGGGCGAGATCATGGCGCTGGCCTCGATCGCCGAGGGCTCCGCCGCGGCGCTGTCCGCCGTGAACACGACCTTCGAACCGGGTTCGACCATCAAGCCGTTCATTACCACCGCGCTGCTCCGGCACGACCTTGTGTCACCCCGCGATTCGGTCGACACGGAAGGGGGGCGGTGGGAGGTCAACGGGCGGGTGATCACGGACATCCACCGGGGCGGATGGATGACGCTCCCCGACGTGATCCGCGAGTCTTCGAACGTGGGTATCGCCAAGTTCGCGAGCCGTCTCAGCGAAGGACAGCAGTACGTCGCGCTCAGGGACTTCGGCTTTGGAACACCGACGGGCGTGCCGCTGCCGGGGGAGGCGGCGGGAGTCCTGCGGAGACCCGAATTGTGGAGCAACCAGTCGCCGCAGTCGCTCGCCATCGGCTATGAGCTCTCGGTTACGCCGCTGCAGATGGCCATGGCCTTCGGCGCGATCGCCAATGGCGGGCTGCTCTTGGAGCCCCGTCTGGTCAAGGAGGTCAGGGACCACGATGGCAGTCCCGAGCGCTTCGGCCAGCCGAGGGTGATTCGGCGAGTAGTGCCCGAGAGCGTGATCCGGACCCTCACACCGATGCTGGTCGACGTGGTGGACAGCGGCACGGCAACGCGGGCACGCATGGCCGCCTACCAGATGGCGGGGAAGACCGCCACCACGCGCGCTACCGGCTCGGACGGCCGCTACGAGGACGGCGCCTACTATGCTTCCTTCGGCGCCATCTTCCCGGCCGACGATCCCCAACTCCTCTTCTTCGTCCGGCTGGACCGTCCCGACGGGAGCTACTACGGCGGTGCGACCGCAGCCCCCGTTACCCTCGCCACCCTGGAAGCGCTTCTCTCGGCGCGCCAATCCCCGATCGACAGGGTGGCGCTCGCGCGTTCGCAGCGGGAGCACGTGGCGCCGGCCGCGGCCACCCCTCTGGTGCGTTTCGCCGTGGCTACCGATCCGGTGGAGCCCGAGATGTGGGTGCCGGACCCGGGTGATGCCGGCGCTGCCGGTCCCGCGGAGGCTCCGTCCGGTACGGGACCGGCGATGAGCGTGCCCGATCTCGAGGGGGCGTCCCTGCGGGTCGCGCTGCGCCGCCTCCACAAGATGGGCCTCCGTGTCCGGCTGGAGGGGGGCGGCACTGTGATTGCGACCATTCCCGAGGAGGGGATGCCGGTCGTCGCGGGCGATACCATCGTCGTGGTGGGGCAGGGGAGGTGACCGTGTCCGTAGCCCGGATCGTGGCCGCGCTCGAGGACGCGGGAGTCGCCGTGGAGGGGGTGGTTCCGGAAGGCGTGCAGGTCGGTGAACTCGCGGTGAGCGGGGTGCAGCAGGACTCGCGCGCCGTCGGCCCGGGCGACCTCTTCGTGGCCTGGGCCGGAGCGTCGCGGGACGCGCACGACTACCTGGGCGCGGCCGCCGACGCGGGCGCCCGTGCCGCGATCGTGGAGCGGCCGGTCCCGGAGACGGGGATTCCGCAGCTCCAGGTCGACAACGCCCGCCTCGCCGCCGCGGTGGCCGCGGGATTCGTCGCGGGCTCGCCGTGGCCCGGCCTGCGCGCCGCGGGCGTCACCGGGACGAACGGAAAGACCACCACCGCGTTTCTGCTGCGCGGTCTGCTGGGACGGGAGGCACGGGCCGCGGCGATCGGCACCCTGGGAGTGGTCGGTCCGGAGGGGCGGATACGGGAGGACACCGGGCTCACCACTCCCGGGCCCGTCCGAATCGCCGGGCTGGTTGCCGAGCTGGTCCGCGCCGGGGTGGACAGCGTCGTGATCGAGACCTCCTCGCACGCGCTGGACCAGTTCCGCCTCGACGGCGTCCGCTTCGACGTCATGGCCTTCACCAACCTGACGCGCGACCACCTGGACTATCACGGCACCTTCGAGCGCTACCTCACCGCGAAGGCCCGCCTCCTCGAGCTCGGCCGGGAGGGTGCCACGGCGGTGATCAACGCGGACGACCCCGCGTGGGCCGCGCTTCGGCCCCGCGGCCCGGTCCTCACGTACGGCACCGGACCCGAAGCGGACGTGCAGGGGCTGGGACTGCGGCTCTCGCCGCGCGGCACCCGCTTCGACCTCGCCCTGGGCGAGGCGCGCGCCCCGGTGACGCTGTCCCTGCCCGGGCGGTTCAATGTCTACAACGCGCTCTGCGCAGCGGCATGCGCGCTCGCTCTGGGCCAGCCGCTGGAGACAGTGGCCGCGGGTCTGGCCGAGGCTTCCCCGGTGCCGGGACGGCTGGAGCGCATCGTGAGCGAGCCCTTCGACGTGCTGGTCGACTTCGCGCACACCCCCGATGCCCTGGACCAGGTCGCCGGGACGCTCAAGGGACTCGTCGCGGGGAGTCTCATCGTGGTTTTCGGCGCGGGTGGAGACCGCGACCCGACCAAGCGCCCCGAGATGGGGGCGGCCGTCGCAAGGCACGCGGACATCGCGGTCGTCACCTCCGACAACCCGCGCACCGAGGACCCGGCGGCCATCGTGGCCGAGGTCGCCGAGGGCGTCGCCGGGTGCGATTCGGTCGAGATCGTGGACCGGATGGAGGCCATCCGCTGGGCGCTGCACCGGGCGCGGCCGGGCGACGCGGTGCTGCTCGCCGGGAAGGGACACGAGGCGTACCAGGTCGTGGGCACCGAAAAGCGTCCCTTCGACGAACGCCGCATCGTGCAGGAGTGCCTCGCGGAGGGGAGGGAGGGATGATGCCTGCAACCTTCCGCTGGACGGACGCCGCGATCCGCCGGGCGCTCGGGCTGCGCGGCGGCGACCCGGGAGCCGCCCACCCCCCCGGCCGCCCCTACGAGGGCATCTGCACCGACACCCGCACTCTCCGGCGCGGCGATGTCTTCGTCGCGCTCCGGGGCGAGCGCTTCGACGGTCACGCCTTCATCGCGCGGGCGGTGCAGTCCGGGTGCGGGGCGGTCGTCGCCGCGGACGATCCCGGCGAGTGCCCCGTACCCGTCTACCGCGTCCCCGACACCCTGAAGGCCCTCGGCGACCTCGCCCTCCACCGGCGCCTCCAGTCGGCCGTCCCGGTCGTGGGCATCACCGGCTCGTCGGGGAAGACGACCGTCAAGGACCTCGCCCTCGGCGCGCTGGCGGGCACCCACCGGGCGCACGGCACGGAGGCCAACCTCAACAACCGCGTCGGCACCCCGCTGACGATTCTCTCGATGCCGGAGACCGCCACCGCCCTGGTGCTTGAACTCGGCACCAACGAGCCCGGGGAGATCGCCGAGCTGGCCCGCATCGCGCGCCCCACCATCGGGGTCGTCACCACCGTCTCGGAGACGCACATCGAACGCCTCGGCGACCTGTGCGGCGTCCTCGACGAGAAGCTGGACCTGGTGCGCGCCGTCGCCGCCGGGGTCGGCTCCGGCGCCGCCATCGTCGGCGACGAACCGGCCGAACTGCCCCGCCAGGCGCGCACCATCGCCCCCGGCGTGACCGTGGCCGGCTGGTCGCCCGCCGCCGACCCGCACCTCCGCCCCGAAGACCCCCACCGCCGCCCCGACGGCACCTGGACCTTCACCTGGAGCGGCCACCCGGTCACGTTGCGCATCCCGGGCGCCCACAACGTCCACAACGCGCTCCTGGCGCTCGCCGTGGCGCACCGCCTGAATGTGCCTCCCGCCAGCGCGGCCGCGGGCGTCTCCTCGGTCGGCCCGGGCGCCATGCGCGGCGAGGTGCGCCGGGCCGGGGGCCTCACCCTGCTCGTGGACTGCTACAACGCCAACGCCGCGGGCGTCGCGGCCGCCCTCACCACCCTGGAAGGGATGGCTGCCCAGGGCCGCCGCGTCGCCGTACTCGGGACCATGCTCGAACTCGGCGAGCGGTCGGACGCCATCCACCGCGAGGCGCTCGGCCGCGCGTTGCGGGCCGGCATCGACCGCTACGTCCTGACCGGCGCCTTCGCGCGCGCCGCTGCGGAACTCGCGGAGGGGCAGATCCCCCTCGCCGACGACCGCGTCCACCTCGTGCCCGACGTGGACGAGCTTGCGGACCTTCTCCCCGAACTGGTCGGCCCCCGCGACACCATCCTCCTGAAGGCGTCGCGCGGCGTGCGTCTCGAACGCGCCATCCCGGTGCTGGAATCGCTGGGCGGCGGGGAGGGGGACGCCTGATGCTCCACCACCTGCTGCCCCGCCTCGAGGACATCCACATCGTCTTCAACCTCTTCAACTACATCACCGTGCGGTCGGCCGGCGCGATGGCCACGGGACTCATCCTCACGCTGCTGCTGGGACGCCCGGTGATCGAGTGGCTGAAGCGGAAGGACATCGTGGACGTCCCCCGGTCGAAGCTCGCCGACACTCCCCCCGGGGACCGCAAGGCGAACATGGGCGGGGTGCTCATCGTCGGGGTAGTCACCCTGACCACGCTGCTCTGGGCCGACCTGGCCAACGAGTACACCGTGACAGGGCTCGTCATCATGCTCTGGATGGGCGGCATAGGCTTCCTGGACGACTACTTCAAGGTGGTGCGCCAAACCCCGCGCGGACTGGTGCAGGCCTGGAAGTGGGCGGGGTCGATTCTGCTCGCGCTGGCGCTCGGCGTCTGGCTGCTCAACTGGGGCCCGCCCTCGCCGGCGGGGGCAACGACCACCAACCTGCCGCTCTTCGACGAGTGGCTGCTGGTGTTCACTCCGGTCGCCTACCTGGTGTGGGTGACGGTGGTCATCAACGGCTCCACCCACGCGGTCAACATGACCGACGGGCTGGACGGACTGGCGCCGGGGCTGGCCGCGATCGCGATGGGGACCTTCGGCGTCTTCGCGTACGTCATCGGGCGCGTGGACACCTCCGCCTACCTGGGGCTGCTCTACCTCCCCGGCGCCGGAGAGCTGGCGGTCTTCGCGGCCGCGATCACCGGCACCGTGCTCGGGTTCCTGTGGTTCAACGCCCAGCCCGCCCGCGTGATCATGGGCGACACGGGGTCGCTCGCGCTGGGCGGGGCGCTGGGCGGGATCGCGGTGCTCGTCAAGGCCGAACTGCTGCTGCTGGCGGTCGGCGGCGTGTTCGCTGCCGAGGCGGCCTCGGTGATCATCCAGACGCGGTACTTCAAATACACGAAATGGCGCCACGGCGAAGGCCGGCGCGTCTTCAGGTGCGCTCCGATCCATCACCACTTCCAGATGCTGGGTTGGAGGAACGAACAGATCGTGGTCCGGTTCTGGATCCTGGGAATCCTCTGCGCGATGGTCGGCTTCGCCACGCTGAAGCTGCGATGAGGCCGGAGGCCGGGAAACAGGAACGGGTCGCAATAATCGGGTTGGGTGCCAGCGGAGAGGCCGCTGCCCACCTGGCTCTGGCGAAAGGAGCGAGAGTTCATGTCACGGATTCGAAGAGCGAGAACCCGGTTGCAGCTCGTGGAGCCGCTCTCCGGGCACTCGGAGCCGATGTCCGCCTCGGCGGGCACGACGTCGAGAGGATCGCCGGGGCGGACACCGTCGTCGTCAGCCCGGGAATCCCGCCGGGAGCCCCCGTGCTCGCCGCTCTGCGAGCTCGGGGCGTCCGTTGGGTATCGGAGCCTGAATTCGCCAGCCGGTTCATCGAAAGTCCACTGACGGTCGTGACCGGAACGAACGGGAAGACCACCACCGCCGCGCTCTGCGCGCACCTGCTCTGCGCGGGCGGGGTGAACGCGGCCCTCGGGGGGAACATCGGGGGCGGCCTCGGCCCGCCGGCGTCCGCGCTGGCGATGATGGATCCCGCGCCGGAGCGGATCGTGCTCGAGCTGTCGTCGTTCCAGCTGGCCGACATCCGGAACCTCATCCCCGACGTGGGCGTGATGACCAACCTCGGCGTCGACCACATGGACCGCTACCCGTCGGTCGAGGCGTACCACCGCGACAAGCAGCGCCTCTTCGAGGCCGGGGACGAAGGCACGGCGTGGGTGGTCAACGCCGACGATGCGGCCGTGATGGCGATGGCGGCCGGTTACCCGGGGACGCATCTCGCGTTCTCGCTGGAGGGGAAAACGAACGGAGGTGCCTTCCTGGCGGACGGAGGCCTCTTCTTCGCGCGCGCGGGAGAGCCGCCCCGGCAGGTGGCCCGGGCCGGCGACCTCCGGCTGCTGGGGCGCCACAACGTGGCCAACGCGCTGGCGGCGATCACGGCGGCGGCCGCTTCCGGGGCGCCGCGGGGACGAGTGGCCGCCGGCCTCGGTGACTTCGCGCCGCTTCCGCACCGCCTCGAGCCGGTGGGGACCGCGCGCGGCGTGCGCTGGGTGAACGACTCGAAGGCGACCAACGTGGCCGCGGCGGCCGGCGCGCTGGCGAGCCTCGAGGGCCCTATCGTGCTGCTCGTTGGCGGGACCGACAAGGGGGAGGACTTTCGCGGCCTGCTCGCCGCGATCGGTGGGCGGGTGCGCGCGGTGGTGGCGTACGGGGCTGCGGGGC
>VXLT01000355.1 GCA_009841475.1 Gemmatimonadota bacterium | reverse complement strand
CCACCTCCCCCAGCCGCCACACCGCGCCCGGGCCGCGCGACCGTGCCTGGGTGGAGGTGCGCTCGGCCGCCATCCGGAGCAATCTGGAACGCGTCCGCGCGGTCGTCGGCGGCGCGGCCCGGATCATCCCCATGGTCAAGGCGGACGGGTACGGCCTGGGGGTGGGGCGCGTGGTGGCCGCTTTGGGCCCGGCGCGTCCGTTCGGCTACGGGGTCGCGACCGTCGGCGAGGGCCTCGAGCTGCTGCGGCTCGGCGTGCGCGAACCCGTCATGCTGTACAGCCCCGTGCTGCCGGCGGAACTGCGCGGTGCCGTGCGCGCCGGCCTCGTCCCCGCGATCTCCGACCTTCCCGGGCTGGCCACCCTCCGCCGGCTCGGCGAGGAGTCCGACCGGGCGGCTCGCATCCCCTTCCAGATCGAGGTCGACACCGGAATGGGGCGCGCGGGGTTCGGCCTGCATCAGCCCGGCTGGTGGGGCGAGGTGCGGCGCGCCCGCGGCCGGGGCCTGCGCCTCTTCGGCGTCTTCACGCACCTGCACTCGGCCGACCGGGCCGATCCGGACCCGGCCCGGCGGCAGATCGAGCGCTTCGACCGGTTCGTGGAAAGTGCGGGCGGCATCCCCCCGGACGCGCTCCTCCACTGTGCCAACAGCGCCGGGGCCCTGCGGCTGGGCTCGCGCACCGCGAACGCCGTCCGTCCGGGGATCTACCTCTACGGTGCGCCGGTCGCCCCGCGGGGGAGCGCGCCCGCCGACTGCCCGCCTCCGGACCCCGTCATCAGCGTGCGGGCACGGGTCGTGCTGGCGCGCGATGTGCCGTCGGGGGCCACCCTCGGCTACGGGGCGACCTACCGGTCCGGCGAGCCCGAGCGCTGGGCCACCGCCGCGATCGGCTATGGCGACGGACTGCCCCGCGTGCTGGGCAACCGGGGGTGGGCGATCGCGGGCGGCGAGCGCGTGCCGATCGTGGGCCGGATCTCCATGGACACCACCGTCCTGCGCACCGGCGGTGACGTCGGTGCCGGTGATGTCGTTACCTTTGTCGGGCGACAAGGAGACGCCGAACTGCCGCTCGCGGCGGTCGCGGACCTTGCGAAGACGATCCCCTACGAGATCCTCACGGGGCTGTCACGGAGGCTGCCGAGGATCACGGTTTGACTTTTCATGACGCAGAACGCGGACCTTGCAACCGTCGCGCGCGAGATGTTGCGCCAGGCCTATGCGCCCTATTCCGGGTACCGGGTTGGAGCGGCCCTGGAGACGGAATCGGGGGAGGTGTTCGGCGCATGCAACGTTGAGAACGCCTCGTACGGTCTCACGATATGTGCCGAGCGGGCGGCCGCGGCGAAGGCGGTCTCCGCCGGGCACAGGCGCTTCCGCCGCCTCGTGGTCGCCACCGAGGGGGACAGGGCGGCGCCGCCCTGCGGGGCGTGTTGCCAGTTCGTCGCCGAATTCGGGGGCGATATCGTGGTCCACAGTGTTGCGAAGAAGGAGAAGCTGAGTTGGCTGTTGAAGGATTTGATTCCGCACGCCTTCCAGGGGGGCTTGCTGGGGGCGGGAAAATGACCCGCCGGAGCATGTCGGCGCCCGTGTTTGGGGCCCTCGCGTTCATCCTCGGGGGCTGCGCCGAGGAGATTCCCACGGCAACCCGGGACGAGCTGGTCACGCCCGGGCTGGCGGTGGAGATCACGCTCCCGTTCGACGACTTTGTGGCCAGCACGGCGGTCTACGGCGGATTCGGGCGGGCCGCGCAGCTCGGCGGCGGGGTCGTCGCGCACGAGTTCGGGCCCGGGCCGGACGAGGACGGGGTGGAGGGGCCGGGGCTGGAGGCCGTGACGCTGGCACGGTTCGCACGGTTCCCGCGCAACGTCACGACGGTCGACACGGCGGGGACGAACCGGATCGACACGCTGATCACCATCCAGGCAGCGCACGTCCTGGTCCGCTTCGACACGGTGGGCAGCATCGCGGAAGGCCCGGTCGAGATCGCCGCGCACACCCTCGGCGAGGACTGGGACCCGGCGACCGCCAACTGGCACTTCGCGGTGGACACGCTGGGCGGCGAGGTCCCGTGGTCGGAGCCGGGAGGGGGCGCTCAGCGGGAGTTCGCCAAGGCCGTCTGGGATCCAGCCGAGGGGGACAGCGTCGAGATCGCGCTCGATTCGGCCCTCATCGAGTTGTGGAGCGACAGCACCCTGACCGCCCGCGACATCCGCGTGAGCACCAGCGAACCCGGGGTGCGGCTGCGCGTGACCCTGATGCAGCTGCGGCTCAGCATCCTCCCCAGCATCAACCCCGACACCGTGCTGAGCGTGCCGGTCGCCACGACCGCCGCGACGTTCCTCTACGATCCCCTGCCGCGCCCGCCGCGTTCGGCGCTGAGGGTGGGCGGCGCACCCTCGTGGAGGACGGTCTTCAGCCTCGATGTGCCCCACTCTCTCACAGGGTACCCCAAACTCTGCGACGCGCTCGGGTGCCCGGTCGACATCACCCCGGACCACGTCTCCTACGCCGGGCTGCAGCTCACCACCCTTGCGGGCTCGCCGGCCTTCGCGCCCTCCGACACGCTGATCCTCGACGTCAGGATGGTCACCGCGCCGAACTTCCTCCCGAAATCGCCGCTGGGGCCGTCGACCCTGGGGCGCCGCGGTGGCGGAAACCTGGCCCCGGAACTGTTCCTGGCTCCGGCGGGGCAGGTCGTGGAGATTCCGGTGACCGACCTCGTGCGCGACCAGCTTCGCGGCGAGACGCTGGTCGGAGGGCCCGTCACCAGCTCCATGGCGCTCATGTCCATTGTGGAGCCGTGGTCGATCGAGTACGCGACCTTCGGGGGCCGCACGTCCAGTTCGCCGCCGTCGCTTCGCCTGATCCTGAACTTCTCCCGGGGGGGCTGACATGAAAAGGATCATCCTCGGCGCACTCCTGGCCGCCGCCGTGTCCACCCCCGCCTCGGCCCAGTCGTTCCTCGGGTTCCGGGCGCTCGGCTATCCCGTGCTTCCCTCCGGCGGGCGCACCGTCGGGACGGGCAACCTGGGGATCGGACTGGCCGGCGCCGAGCTGTCCGCGAGTGATCCCGCGGCCGCGGCGGGGCTGCCCCTCCCGACGATCAGCCTGACGATGCAGCCCACCTGGGGCAGCTTCGAAATCGGGGAGGAATCCGGTACTTCCAATACCACCCGTTTTCCGCTGATCGCGATCGGGTTCCCGTTTCCGCGCGCGAACGGAGTGGCCACGGTCTCGCTGGC
Organism: Gemmatimonadota bacterium; assembly: GCA_009841475.1. GTDB lineage: Bacteria > Gemmatimonadota > Gemmatimonadetes > Longimicrobiales > Gaopeijiaceae > Bin94. Next base: position 11,780 of record VXLT01000355.1, on the reverse strand, counting down.
CGGGTACATGGAGCAGCGATGGGCCGGCGAGCGCGTCGGGACGGTCGAGCTGGGGGGGCAGCCCGTGCTCGTTGCCGACACGTTCGAGACCAATGGAGGGGCGTCGGTCGCGCGCCTGGGATGGGCGCAGCGGATCGGCCCCGGCGTGTCGGTGGGCGTCAGCGCCGGCGCGTACGTAGGCCGCCTGGAACAGTTCTACGACCGTACGCTCGATACCCTCGGGGTACCGGCCGGCGTGGAGCCCTTCTACGAGGAGCGCCGGTGGCGCTACGGGGGATACAACCTCGCGGCCGGGTTTTCGCTCGACCCGCACGAACTGCTGCACCTGGCCGGGACGGTGGAATGGTCGAGCAGCATCACCGAGCATCCGCGCCCCGGAACCGAGGGCAAGACCAGCTACTCGGTCCCCCTGCGGCTCTCCGCCGGCGCCACCACGCAGCTCACCTCGCGGCTGTTGATGAACGGGTCGGTCGCATATCAGGACTGGTCGGGTGCGGCGGGCTTCGAGGAAGGGACGGTCAGCAGCCTCGCATTCAGCTACGGCGGCGGGGTGGAGTGGACCGCCGTGCAGCGCGAGACGCGCAGTCTCCCGCTGCGTGCCGGATACCGCCGGGTCACGCCGCCTTTCCGCTACGGGGACCGGGATCCGGTCGAGTCGATCTGGTCGCTCGGGGTAGGCGTCAACTTCGTCGAGGTGCAGGGCATCCGCCGAGGTTGGATGGACCTCGCCATCGAGCGGGGCTCGCGCACCAGTCATCCCCTGACCGAGCGGTTCTGGAGAGCCACGGTCTCGCTGGGGATTTCGCGTTCCTGAGGTCTCGCCGGTGAGGCTCCACTTCAAGACCTTCGGCTGCAAGGCCAACCAGTACGACACCGAGCGCATGCGCCAGGCGGTCGGGGCAGGCCCGGCGGCGCTCGAGGACGCCGATGTCTGCGTGGTCAATACCTGCACGGTGACCAACGCGGCCGACGCGGGGGCGCGGCGGTTCATCCGCAGGGCGGCGCGCGTCAATCCCGGGGTGCGAATCGTGGTGGCGGGCTGTTCCGCCGTCCTGCGCGCGGGGGACTACCGCCGCATGGCCGAGGTGGACGGTGTCGTCGCGGGGCACGATCCCGGGGCCGTGCGAGACGCGGTGCTGGGGGTGGGGGGGCTGGTGCAGCTCGGTGCTCGCAGCCCGCTCGACCGGGGACATCTGGAGAGCGTCGGGGCCACGGTGCTCCGCCGCCGCGCCGGGGCCACGCGGGGGTGGCTCAAGGTGCAGGACGGGTGCGACCGCAAGTGCGCCTTCTGCGCCACGCGGCTTGCGCGGGGCCGGAGCCGCAGCCGCCACCCGGACGAGGTTGTCGCCGAGGCGCGCGTCCTCGCCCGCACGCACCCGGAACTGGTCATCACGGGGGTCCACATCGGCCACTACGGACGCGACCTCGCCCCCCGCACCACCCTGACCGCGCTGGTGCGCCGCCTCCTGGACGAGGTTGCGGGCACATCCCCGGCGCCGCGCTTCCGGCTGGGCAGCATCGAGGCCACCGAGATCGACGATGGCATGCTCGGCCTCCTGGCCGAGTCGGGCGGGAGGCTCGCGCCGCACCTGCACATGCCGCTGCAGAGCGGGGCCGACCCGGTGCTGCGCAAGATGCGGCGCTGGCACACGCGGGAGCAGTACCGCCGCCGGGCGCTGGAGATCGCCGCGCGCATCTCCCCGCTCGGCCTCGGCGCGGACATCATCACGGGCTTCCCCGGGGAGTCGCCCGCGGACCACGCCGACACCATCGCGCTCGTCCGCGAGCTTCCCTTCACCTACCTTCACGTCTTTCCCTATTCGCCCCGGGACGGCACCGCCGCGATGCGCCTCGACGGCCGCGCCCCGGAACGGGTTTCGCGGGAGCGGGGACGGGAACTCCGGGACCTCGCTGACGAGAAGGCGGCACGGTACACTCGCGGCAGGGGAAGGGCGGAGGTGGAGGTCGTGATGGAGGGAAGGGGAGGCACCGCGCTGACGGGGGACTACCTGCGCGTTGAGGTCGGTGCGGCCCGCCCGCCGGACCCTTCGGTCCTGCACCGCGGAAGGCTGTCGGGCGAAGGGTCCCGCGTAGTCCTTGACACCCCGGGCCCGCGGAGGGTGAATTAACGTCATGAACCGGACCGCAAACCCGCGGGCGTATGTCGAAACGTACGGCTGCCAGATGAATATCGCCGACGGGGAACTCATGGAGGGGATCCTCGGTCGCGCGGGGTACGATATCGCCGAATCCCCCGAGCACGCCGACGTGATCCTGGTCAACACGTGCGCGATCCGCGAACACGCGGAGCGGCGCGTGCTCGGACGGGTCGGCCAGCTCAACTATTTCAAGCGGATGCGGCCCGAGGTTGTGCTCGGCGTCACCGGATGCATGGCCCAGCGGATGCAGGACGCGCTGCTCGAGAAGGCGCCGTACGTGGACCTGATCGTCGGGCCCGACGGGTACCGGGGTCTGGCGACGGCGGTGGACGAGATCCGTGCCTCCCGCGGCCCCGGGAAAGCGCGCCGGCGACTCTCGATGGTGGAACTCCGGATCGACGAGGACTACCGGGGGCTTGAGCAGCGCCGGGAATCGGCGGTCACGGCGTGGGTGCCGATACAGCGCGGGTGCGACCACCGATGCACGTTCTGCATCGTTCCGTACGTGCGGGGCCCGGAGAAGAACCGCGACCCCATCGCAGTCCTCGACGAGGTGCATGACCTCGCCGCCGGCGGCGTCACCGAGGTGACCCTGCTGGGCCAGACGGTCAACTCCTATGCGCACGGCGACTGGGAATTCCCGCGGCTTCTGCGGTCCGTGAGCCGGATCCCCGGAATCCAGCGCGTGCGGTTCACCTCGCCCCACCCCAACGACGTCACCCCCGAGCTGATCGAGGTGATGGCCGCGGAAGACGGGATCTGCGAGCAGATCCACCTCCCGGTCCAGTCCGGGAGCAACCGCGTGCTGAGACGCATGCTGCGCCGCCACACGGTCGAGGAATACCTGCTCACGGTGCGCAGGCTTCGCGACAGGGTGCCGGGAATCGCGATTTCGACCGACATCATCGTCGCCTTCCCGGGCGAGACCGACGAGGACTTCGAGGAGACGCTCAGGCTGGTGCGCAGGGTGCAGTTCGACGAGGCGTTCACCTACCGCTACAGTCCGCGCGCGGGGACGCCCGCCACGCGTCTGCCGAGGCATCAGTTCGTGCCGGACGAGGTCGCGCAGGAGCGGCTGGAGCGGCTGATCGCCGAGACGCGCACCATCCAGGCCGTCATCAACGAACGGGATGTGGGCCGGGTGGAGGAGCTGCTGGTGGAGAAGATGGGCAGGGACGAAGGCATGGTCATGGGCCGCACCCGCCGCAACAAGGTCGTGGTGGCGCCGGGCGACGAGAGCGACATCGGCCGGTACATCTACGTGCGGCTCACCCACTCGACCGGAGCGACCTTCGTGGCCGGCCGCCTGCCGAAGGCGGCGCCGCGCAGGGTTCAATGGCCGCCCCTGCCGGAGCTGGCGGAACTGTGAACCGGGTTGTGGGGTGGCTGGGACTGGCGCTCGTCGTGGTGCTGGGCGTCGGCTTCGCGATGGCCAATGCCGGGCGGGAGGTGATGATCAATCTGGGGATCTTCACCCTGCAGCGCGTGCCGATCACCTTCGTGGCCTTCGGGGGGATGGTGGTGGGGATGGGGGTCGTGCTCGTCGCCGGGATCAATGCCGACCTGAAGGTGCGGCGGCTGCTGCGTGAACGTCACCTGGAGGACGGTGGGAAGGGAGGCAAGCTTCTGGAGTGAGGGGAGCGCCCCCGGTCCTTTGGACAGCCGCGGGCTTCGCCGCAGGAGCGGCCGCCAGCGCTGCGTTCGGGTTCGACCGGACCCTCCTCACACTTTCGGTTTGCTGGCTTCCCATTCTCGTATGGCGCGGTCCCAAATCGCGTGCCCTCCCGCTCACGGCCTGCGTGCTGGCGGGCTTTCTGTGGGGGACGGCGGGGCGCCAAGCCGAAGAAATCTGCACCGCCCACGTCGCTGACGGGGACCGGGCCAGCCTCGGCGGCCACTTCATCCGTGCGAGCGCCGAAGGCGCGTCGGTATTGAAGACGGACTGCGGCGAGATCCGCGTCTACACGCGCGACGGAGCGCCCCCGGAGGCCCGCTCGGTGACGGTCGAGGGGCGGTGGATCCGCTCGGCGCGGCCCGACGGCACGGAGGCGGTGTACCTCAGCGCGTCGTCGGTGGAGGAGACGGGGGACGGGCGGGTGCCGTGGGCCACCCGGGTGCGGTCGGCGATCCGGGGGCGGGCCCACGACGCGCTCAAGCGCAGGCTCGGCACCCAGGCCGGCACGGCATCGGCGCTGGTGCTCGCCGAACGGGAGGGGATCCCGCGCGAACTCTGGGACGCCTTCGCGCGGTCGGGCACGGCCCATCTCCTCTCGATCTCGGGGTTCCACGTCGGGGTGATCGCCACGCTTCTCGGCGCGCTCCTCTCGGCCGCGGGACAGCCGCCGCGGCGCCGCGCGGCCTTCGTCGCGGCGGGCGTGTGGGCGTACGTCCTCCTCATCGGCGCCCCCACCTCGGCCACCCGCGCCGCCTGGATGACCACCGCCTTCGTACTGGGACGCCTCCGGCGCGCACCCTCGTCCGCGCTCGGTGCGCTCGGCCTCTCGGCGCTGATGATCGCGCTGCTGCGCCCCGGCGTGGTTGGCGGCGCGGGCTTCCAGCTCACCGTGGCGGGGACGGCCGGGATCCTCATCCTGTCCCGCTGGATGATCCGGCACTGGCCCCGCCACCGCTTCCGCGCGGCCATCGCGCCCACCGTCGCGGCCGGCATCGGCGCCTCCGTCTTCACCGCGCCGGTTCTCGCGCATCACTTCGGCCAGGTCCCGCTGCTCTCACTCCCGTCGTCGATCCTGCTCACGCCGCTGGTCGCCGCCGCGGTGCCCGGGGTCATCCTCACGATCGTGCTCGACGCGCTTCACCTCCCCGGCGCCGGGCTCGCCGGAGCGGGCGCGGAGGGGCTGCTGCACGCCGTCACCGCCGCCGCGGCGCGGCTCGGGGCCCTGCCCGGCGCCGTCGTGCTGGTCACGCCCCTCGAGGCCGGCCTCCTCACCGCGGGGGCGCTCCTGCCGATGGCGCTCACCGCCGCACCGTGGAGAAGGCGCCCGGCCGTGCGGGCCGCAGTGTCGGTGCTTACCGCCTGCGCGGTGCTCTGGGCCGGGCAGGCCGCGATGTCGCTCGCCGGGCGCGGCACGCTGCAGATCGTGGCGATCGACGTGGGGCAGGGCGACGCGATCGCGCTGCGCACGCCGCGGGGCCGGTGGCTGCTCGTGGATGCCGGTCCGCGCGGCTTCGGGGGCAGCGACGCGGGCGCCAGCCGCGTGATCCCCTACCTGCACGCGCGGGGAGCGCGCCGTCTTGAGGCGGTGGTGCTGACCCACCCGGACGAGGATCATGCCGGGGGGCTCGCTTCCGTGCTGAAGGGCATCGCCGCCGGCGCCGTGATCGGACCGGGGGTCAGCATCGGGCAGGCCGGGCAGATGGACGGCCTGGCGGAGGCCCGCCGGGCGGGCGTGCCGTGGCGCCGCGCCGCGGTCGGCGACGCGTGGAGCATCGACGGGGTCCGCTTCCGCGTGCTGCACCCGCCGGGGCGGGCGGGGGCGGGGGAGCCGGGCAAAGCGGGCGAAGCTCCCGACCCCGACGCTCCCAACGACTGGTCCGTCGTGCTCGAGGTCACCTGGGGCGACTTCTCCGCTCTCCTCACGGGCGACGCTGACGCGAAGGTCGAGGCTGCGGTGCTGGCGCGGCTTGGCGCCGGGGCTCCCCCCGCCATCACCCTCCTCAAGGTCGGCCACCACGGCAGCATCACCTCCACGGCGGAGGCGTTCGTTGACGCGGTGCGTCCGCAGTACGCGCTCATCTCGGTGGGCGCACGCAACCGCTACGGCCACCCCGACCCTCAGGTGCTCGCCCGCCTGGAGCGCGCCGGCGCCCGCATCTTCCGCACCGACCTGCAAGGCACCGTCCTGCTCACCGCCCGCCCGGACGGCACGGTGAAGGTCCGCACCTCGCGGTAGCGGGCTCCCCCGCGCGCATTCCCCCGCGCCCGTTGACCGGGACCGCGCCTTCCCACCTATTAGCAGCCATGCGAAGCAAGGTCGTCACCATCGATCGCCACATCCTCGACCAGGAGCAGCTGCACCCGGGCGCGACCGGGCGCTTCTCCGCGCTCCTGTACGACATTGCGCTGGCCGCCAAGATCATCTCGCGCGAGGTGAACATGGCCGGGCTCATCGACGTGCTCGGCCGCACCGGCGAGACCAACGTTCAGGGCGAGCCGGTGCAGAAGCTCGACGTCTTCGCCCAGGAGGCGATGGTCAAGGCGATGGACCACGCCGGGCACCTCTGCTGCATGGTGTCGGAGGAGGAGGAGGACATCATCCCGATCCCCGAGCGCTTCGACATCGGCCCGTACGTCCTGCTCTTCGACCCGCTCGACGGCTCGTCCAACATCAACGTCAACGTTTCGATCGGCACGATCTTCTCGGTGCACCACCGCCGCTCGCCCCGGGGACGCCCCGGCACCCTGAAGGACTGCCTGCAGAGGGGATGGGACCAGCTCGCCGCGGGGTACGTCATCTACGGTTCCTCCACGATGCTGGTCTACACCACCGGCGTCAGCCTCGGCGCGCACGGCTTCACCCTCGACCCCTCGATCGGCGAATTCCTGCTCAGCCACCCCGACATTCGCATCCCCGACCCGCCCGCGAAGGTCTACTCGATCAACGAGGCCTACTACGCGCGCTGGTCGCGGGGCCAGCAGCGGCTCATCGACCGTTTCCGGGGCGTGAACGGCGAGGGCAAGGGCGGGGGCGGCTGGAAGTCGCGCTACATCGGTTCACTGGTCTCGGATTTCCACCGGACCTTGCTGCAGGGGGGGATCTTCATGTATCCTCCTGACTCCGGTGCTCCGGAGGGCAAGCTGAGGATTCTCTACGAGGCCGCCCCCCTTGCACTGGTGGCCGAGGCGGCGGGCGGACGGGCTTCCAACGGTTCGCGAAACATTCTGGACCTGAGGCCGAAGGGCCTCCACGACCGGACCCCGCTCTACCTGGGCTCGGAGAGCCTCGTGAGGCTGGCGGAGCAGTACCTGGAGAATGACAAGCGGAGTTGACAAGAAGTAAAGTAAACCTGACATACCGTCGTTGCACGGGCCAGCGGGCCGGTCAGAAACCTGTCCACCTCCCGTTTTCCGGCGGTTCGAGCATGTGTACCAGGAGGCGTATGTGGTTGTGTGCCAATCAGTTATGAGTGATGGAAAGTTTGGCACCACACTTGCATACGCAGAGCATCCTACCCCGGAGTGCGGGGTGAATCTGAACAACCCTTGACAATCGTTCCCGGAAGACCGGGGGCGCTCAGGAATAGATTTCAACAACCATCGAAACTCCATCAAAGGAATGGACGACGACATAAACAGACTTAAACTTCTTGTGGCGGCTGCGCTGCTCGGCTTGCCTCTGGCTGCCTGCGACTCGGAGACTGCTCCGCCGCCGGTTGGCCAGATCGATGGCCAGGTGGTCATCGAAGGCGAGGGGATTGACGGGGTCTCCGTCTCCCTGAGCAGCGGCGCCGCAACCACCACGAGCGGGGGTGGGCACTACTCCTTCATGGACGTTGAAGGGGGTACCTACACCATCACCATCAGCGGCTATCCGGACGATGCCAGCTTCGACCAGACCACGGCCGAGGTGACCATCGCTTCGAGCGGCCAGACCATCAACCGGAGCTTCAGCGGCTCCTGGATCCGCACCGCCAGCCTCATGGGCATGGTGACCGTCGAGGGCGAGGGCCTTCCGGGCGTCACCGTGGCGATCGCGGGGCGCCAGGATGCGCAGATGCTGACCGACGACAACGGCCAGTACACCTTCACGGGCCTGCGCGCGGGCAACTACACCGTCGAAATCTCCGGCTTCGACGCGACCGACGTCGCGTTCTCGGCCACGTCCAGCGCCATTGAGGTGAGCGTCGGCGAGTCGAAGGTGTGGAGCTTCGAGGGCACGTACGTGCGCGAATCCACCATCGCGGGCCAGGTCAGCGTCGAGGGCAACGGGCTCGCCGGCGTGACCATCAGCCTGCAGGGCATGGGCGCCGACGAGTCGGAGAACACCGACATGGGCGGCCAGTTCACCTTCTCGAACCTGCGCGCGGGCGAGTACCAGCTCGCGATCAGCGGGTTCGACACCCGCGAGTACGGCTTCTCGACGACCTCGGCGACCGTCCGGGTCGAGCACGGCCGCACCGCGAACGTTCCGTTCGAGGGCATCATGCTCCGCACCGCGTCCATCATGGGCCAGGTCAGCGTCGAGGGTGAGGGTCTCGCGGACGTCACGGTCAGCCTGAGCGGCGAAGGCGAGAGCCTGGCCACGATGACCGACAACAGCGGCCAGTACACGTTCAGCGATCTTCCGGCCGGCAACTTCCAGGTCGGCATCTCGGGGTACGACACGGACGACTACTCGTTCGAGACGACCTCGAAGAACGTGGCGCTCGCACTCGGCGAGACGGCGACGGTGCCGTTCGAGGGCATTCTGCTCCGGACTTCCGGCATCAGCGGCCGCGTCAGCGTCGAGGGCATGGGCCTCGACAGCGTCACGGTCACGCTTTCGGGCGACGACCTCGCCGATGACATGACGACCATGACCGACGCGACCGGGCAGTATGCGATCGCGGGTCTGGCCGAGGGCGAGTACACGGTCGCGATCTCGGACTACGACGATGTCGCCTACGTCTTCGACAACACCTCTATGGACGTGGATCTCGGCGACGACGACACGCAGATCGTCAACTTCATGGGGATGCACGCGCGCACGGCGAGCGTCACGGTGAAGCTGTTCGTCGACGAAGGCACGAAGAACGACATGATGGACGAGGGCGAGATGATGTTCCCGACGCCCCAGATCCTGGGGATGGTGGCCCAGCTCGGCCTGCCGCTTCAGCTGCCGATCACGCTGGCCGGCCCCGGAGTCCTCGACGTGCAGTCCGGCACGCCAATGGCGGACGGCAGCGTGGTCTTCGCCAACCTCAGGGCGGGTTCGTACCAGGTGGTCGTTTCCGACATTTCCGCCGACGTGCTGGCGCTGCTTCCGCCCGCGTTGGCTACGGTCCTGCAGGACTACTCCTACGGCGGACCCGCCACCGGCTACCCGCTCGCGATCGCGGTCGGCCAGGAGGCGACGCAGTATGCGCCCGTCGACATCACGCACCAGACCGTCAACTTCTCGGTCAACCTGAAGTCCGGCGAGATGATGGGCGCGGCGCTGCCCGGCGCCACGGTCTCGTTCTTCTCGGACATGGCCGGTGCGACGAAGATCGGCGACGCCATGACCGACACCGACGGGATGGCATCGCTCCGGTTCTCCCGCTCGATGGCGACCGGCAACATGGTCTACGCTTCGGTTGCGGCGCCCGAGGGCGACTACCACACGTCCGGCATGATGCAGGCCGCGATGTGGGACGCGAAGTACCCGATGAGCATGGCGTCGAACGACGAAGACATCCTCAACCTGAAGGCCGACTTTTCCTTCAGCGGCGCCACGATCACCACCGACTTCGGTGGCGGCGAGGCGCTCGGCGGATGGGCGATCAGCGTTACCAAGCCGGACTCGGCCGGCGATCCTGCCGTGATTGACGGCGCGCCGGAGAAGCTGGGCACGGACGGGTCGGCCAAATACTCCGAGGTCGTGGACGCCGGTGACCTGCCGGTGACCTACACGGTCAAGGTCGCGGCCGACCAGGCCAACTCCATGGACGGTGGCGAGAAGTACAGCGCCGGCGATGGTTTGATGCACACGCACAACGGCCTGTCGCTGCCCGCCACCATGGACGCGGGCATGCTGGAGGTGATGTACACCACCCAGACGCTGAAGGTCTATGTGCACAACGAGCGCGACCAGGTCATGGGCTTCACCGGCAACGTCCTGGGCGGCGACGTCAGGATGTCCGGCGTGCTCGATATCGGTATCCGGTACATCGAGAGGTCCAGCGGGCGTTCCCGTGCCTTCCCGGCGACCGACAAGGTCAAGAGTTCCAACAAGGACGGGGTCTACACGTTCAGCAACGTGCCGGCGAACGCGCAGGTGATCGTCCAGGCCGATGTCATCACCGGCAACAACGTCAAGTTGCTCGGCGAGGACGAGCTCGACGCGTACACGGACAACGCGGACAACGGCCGCATGGGCGGCGCCTTCGGCGACGAGGGCGGCTACAACCACACGGTTGAGCTCTGCCCGCTGATGTCCGGCGATGGCCAGCAGCGCCACGGCGAGTGCGGCAGCTTCGCCTTCGTGAACACCTACGTCGTCTTCGGACAGGTGTGGGAGTATACGATCGCGACCGACGGCGGCGCCGGCGGCTTCAAGGCCCAGGCCAAGACGAACGTGCCGGGAGTCACCGTCGCCATGACACCGGTCGATGGTGAGAACCTGGCGGGGAAAGCCGAGTCGTTTACGACTGCGACGACCGATGAGAAACCCAAGGGCGGCACCGACGACGAGCGCGTCCATTTCAACTGGGGGCAGAAGGCGGCGGGCGAGTACAAGCTCTCCGTTCCGAGCGGATGGAAGGAGAGGGTCGGTGCACCTGGCGAAGCCGTCGCCTTCAACGGCGAACTCAGCCCGCTCGGCGCCGATCTCCAGATCGACGTGTCGCCGACCACGGGTTACGTTTACGGCATCGTCACGGACAGCGATGGCTTCCGCGTCGAAGGCGCGACGGTGACCGCGAACGGCGCCTCGGACACGACCGACCCATTCGGTCGCTACCGCATCAGAGGATTCAGCGGCGCGACCGTCAACAAGGTCAAGAACCAGGTGGCGATCACGGTCGACAAGGCTGGGTACGAGCAGGGCAAGGCGACGGTAGCCTTCGCGGCCAACGCCCCGCACCAGGAGGACATCAAGCTCGGCGGCGTGGCCAAGACCGCCACGATCGGCGGTACCGTCAGGAGCGGCGGCGACCCGGTGGACGGCGTGACCATCACAGCCATCGTCGAGGATGACACGACGACGACCAAGACCAAAGACGGCGGTCTCTACACGGCCACGGTGCCGGTTGGGGATGTGGTGATTACGCCCTCGAAGGCGGGAATGTCCTTCTTCCCCGAAAGCCACGAGATCACGACCACTGATGGAAGCGCGATCTCGGGTCTCGACTTCACCGGCTATGCGCACGGCACCATCACCGGCAGAGTGCTCACCACCTCCGGCGGACCCATGTCCGGCGTGAAGGTGACGGCAACGCCGGCAGGCGGAGGCGAAGTTGCGGACTCCAGCAGAACCGACGTGCGCGGCGTATACAGCCTCAGCGTGCCCTTCGGGCGCTACATGGTGGCGGCCGAATCCGACGGCACCCACACCTTCGCGACTGAAGACGGTGACGCTAGCGTGACGGTCAATGTGGCCTCCGGCGCAACGGAGTCGGTTGACGACTTCGAGGCAACGGTGATTCCGAGGACCCCGTCTTCGGATGCGACGCTGAGCGATCTGAGCCTCAGTGCCGGAACGCTTGATCCGGCGTTCGCCGACAGTACCATGATGTACACGGCCATGGTGACCAACGACGTTGCTCAGGTCACTGTGACGGCGATGGCGGCCAGCGATTACGCAGCGGGCGTGGATATCATGCCGATGGACGCGGACACCGTCATGGCCGGCCACCAGGTCGACCTGCCCGTCGGCGACACCGACATCATGGCCACGGTCACGCCTGAAGACAGCAGCGCGACCA
>VXLT01000186.1 GCA_009841475.1 Gemmatimonadota bacterium | reverse complement strand
GAGGGCGGCCTGATGTTTAGGCCTGCCACTTGTCCAGGAAACCGGGACCGGTACACTGGCGAGGCGCGCTGAGTCGGACGATATGTAAAGCTGACCTTACATTATGTAAAGTCAGCCATACATATCGTGTGGGGGCGGACGCTATCCGCAACCCCAATCAGCGCCGCCGCACCTCGTCCTCCGGAATCCCGCGGCTGAAAACGGGAACGAGGCCCGGTTCGCCAACTGCATCCATCGCCGCGGCCTGATCCTTGCGCAGGATGGCTCTGACCTGGCCGGTCACCGGGTCGCGCAGGATCGTGATCGGCGAGTCCGTGCCGTTGTCGAGGCGTACCGTCGTCCGGCCATCCCCCAGCGAGATTGTGGCCAGCTCACCGGACCAGGTAACCGGAATCGCAAAGACGAAGCTCGACCGTTCGTCCTCGACCTCCGGGATGTAGGGCATGTCGAAGGTGAACGAGAAGACCTCGACGCCTTCGGCCGTCCTTCCCACGAGCCGGTAATCACCACCGGGAGGCGGCGATGACGGCAACGCATCGGCCAATAGCGCGGGTTCCAGGAACGGCTTGCCGTCGGCGTCCCGCCCACCCCAGACGAGGACGCTCCTCTTCTTCCCGCCGAACGATGCAGCAGCTTCCACTTCGGTTGCCACGCGGTGGCGAAGGGCGTTCGAGAAGTGGTAGTCGCCGATCCATCCGCCGCCACAATACGACATGAGATCCGGAGCGTACGGGGTGATCAATCGATCGTTGGTGTGATCGTACCCCCACCGATGCGCCCGTTGCGGTCGGGAAACAGCGGATCCGGCCCCCCCGCCCCGCCGCACGGAGCGTGATAGAGGCCCAGGTTGTGCCCCAGCTCGTGGGCGATCGTGCTCGACATTGGCACCGAGTAGCTCGACCAGGAAGGGATGCCAAAGGCCACGCCGAGAAGGCCGAGGGTGGGTACCGGGGCCTTCATTCCCAGCCAATAGCCGGGGCCATCGCTCTCCATCCGCCGAATCAGTTCAACCTCGGTGAGGATCGAGAAGCCGCTTGGGGACGATGTCGTTACCGGAGCGTGCAGCGTGACGTCGAGCGCGGGCACCGGGAGCAACTCACGGGTGTGCCGGAGCATCTCGTGCCCGCCGGGGTCTGCCGCCATTGCTTGCGTGAGCGCCAGAATCGAACGATCGGGATCGCTCTCATACAGGAACGGAACCAGCGTGAGCGGGAAGTCCGGCAATTCCCGTACCATGACCGCGGCGCGGCCGGATTCGGGAATGCGGCCGGCGATCCCGAGCGCGGAATCGAGCGCCCCTTCCGGATCGATTTCGACGACCATTTCCAATCCGGGCCTGAGGACTCCACCCGGTATGATGGCGTTCGCGGATGCGGCGAACGTCCCCTCGTCGACTTGAGTGGGAATCGGTGCCTGCCCCCCCCGAATCTCGGCGACGTGCGCCTCGACACCGTCGTGGTAGAAGGTCGCACGCACGTTCGGCATCGACTCGCCGGCGGCGCGGGGTGAAGAGACGAATACCCGCAGCAGCGCGTCCCGGTTCGCGATCAAGGGCACCGGGAACGTACGCGACTGAACCGCCTGCGTGAGGTATACCGCCGGGGCGCCCGCGCAGTGGGCCACCCGCTGGAAGCGGACGCCGTCCAACCAGGCAAGCAACTCCGGTTCGGCAGGAGCGCAGAGGCCGGTCCCCCCGGCCTTGAGAGTCCTGAGCTGGTCAAGCGCTCCGAGGTCCCCGGGCAACGGGCCGGAGAGCCGTTCGTTGCCACCCAACCAAAGCTGCTCCAGCTCCGTCAACCGGCCGAACTCCGAAGGCAGCGGACCCTCCAGGTTGTTTTGGTGCATGTACAGTTCCTTCAGGCTGGTGATGTTACCCAGGGTGGGCGGGATGGACCCGGTCAGCTCGTTGCCGTTCAGCCAGAGCTCCTCGAGATTCGTGAGATTGCCCAGTTCAGCCGGGATGGCGCCGGTCACCCCCGAACCCCGCAGATCCAATTGCACGAGTCTTGTGAGACCGCCCAGTTCGGCCGGGATTCCTCCGCGGAAGTCGTTGTACCACATGGTCAACTGCCGCAGAGCGGTCAGGTCGCCGATTTCGGGTGGGATCTCCCCGACGAAGTCGTTGCCACCGAGAAGGAGCTCCTCCAGATTCGTGAGGTTCCCGATCTCGGTTGGGAGCGGGCCGCCGAACCCGCTGCTTTCCAAATCCAGATGCCGGAGCCGGGTGAGCTTACCGAATTCGGGAGACATGGGACCACCCAACCCCACCCCGTAGATCACCAGCCGCTCCAGCTCGGCCAGATTGAAAAACGACTCTGGCAGAGGTCCTTCCAGACCCCAGTTGCCTCGCAGGTCGAGAAGCCGCAGGGACGTCATCGCCCCGAGTTCGGGCGGGATCGGCCCTCTGACACCGTTGAATGGCAGGGACAACCCGATGAGCTCGCCCCCTGGACCTGTCTCCACACCATACCATTGCGAGAGCGGGGCATCCGTAAGCCAGTTCCGATTCTCGGCCCACTGGTCCCCGTGTGTGGCCTCGTAAAAGCCCACCAGCAGCGACCTCGGTGACGGCGGACAGGAGATTCCCGATCCCTCGTGCGACGCAATCGTCCCAAGCCACCGCTGAAAGCTCGCGAGCTGCGGAACGCAAAGTTCGGTACCCGAGTATCGGAAGTGTTCGAGGGCCAGGGCGGCGAGTGACGCGGGGAGCCGCCCCCCGAGATCGTTGTCGGCAAGGTCCAGATGCCTGAGTCCCGAGAGCTGTGCCAGCGACTCGGGCAACGTCCCCGAAAGCCCGTTGCCGGCGAGCCTGAGGCTCATGACCCGCCCGATCGAATCGGTTTCCACTCCGTACCATTCGCTCAACGGCTCCTCGCCGTGCCATCCCCCTGCATTCGTCCACTGAGGCCCAGCGGTCGTACTGTAGAGCAACTCCAGCACCCCCGCGTCTCCCTCTGCGCAGTCCGGCCCGTCCAGGTGCGCGATTCTCTCGGCCCACGCGCTGAACGCGGAGTTCACGGGCACGCAGAGTCCCTCGTTGCCTCCGAAGTCGAAGGCGTCAAGGCCATCGAGCTGGAGGAAGCTGCCCGGAATGATCCCGGTGAGCCGATTGTTGTTCAGGAAGAGGCTGTCGACTTGCTGGAGGGAGCCCAGTTCGGGCGGCAGCGGGCCGTTCAGCTGATTGCCGGCGAGCGCAAGGAATCTCAACTCGGTCAGTTCCGCCAGCACCGCCGGGAGCGGACCCTGCAGTCCGTTGGTCGACAGCATCAGCCTGCGCACGCGGCCCCCGTCGTCGGTGAACACTCCGTGCCACTCGTCCACAGGGGCGTCGCTCAGCCAATTGGTATTGCGGCGCCAGTTCCCGCCATCCGTCGCATTGTAGAGCGCCACAAGCACGTCCCGGTCGGGTGAGATCGCTGGCCTCTCCAGGTCAGGGTCAACGGGGTCGTCGCCGCAGGCGGCGGCCGCGAAGGCCAGTGCGAACAACACGGCGACCCCCTGCGTGGATCGGCGGATGTGGTTCAGGGGGGATCGGTGGTTAATCCGAAGGAGGCGGGATGGGGCGTTCATGGGTCTTTCCTTCCAAATCGGAGGTGCAAACTTGGGGCCGCAGAAGCGATGGCACTCTTCCGGCCGGTGCATGTTTACCGGGAATTACGGGAATCGGATCCGCGGTATTACAACCCGAAGCCCTTGCCCCTCGCGGCCCGCGTCCTCGGCTCTTTGCAGCCCATGTCGAATACCAACTTCGAACCTTCCGGGACTGGTGCCGTTCTGCTATACAGAAACCGGTTTATCCTACCCCCGTCCTCGATAATCAACATCCCCCGGGCCCTCAGCATCTCGTTCAGCGCCTGCACCTCGTTCGCCACCAGCGCCTCCAATGCCTCCAGGTGCTCCCGCAATTGTTCATGCAGCAACGCCTTCACCTGCAGCTCCTGGTCGGTGGGCGGGAAGTCGGCGACCGAGATCGCGCCGGTGAGGTAGCCGAATGGGCGCCGCGGGCGGGGCGGCCCTCGTCGTCAGGAATTGCG
This sequence comes from Gemmatimonadota bacterium, assembly GCA_009841475.1. GTDB lineage: Bacteria > Gemmatimonadota > Gemmatimonadetes > Longimicrobiales > Gaopeijiaceae > Bin94. Next base: position 11,213 of record VXLT01000186.1, on the reverse strand, counting down.
TGCTGGAGAGGCGCGCGCCGTCGAGCAACGAATATCAGCGCCGCCGACGCTCCGCCGCCTCCCTCGGAATCCCGCGGCTGAACATGGCAACGAGCCCGGGTTCGCCAACGACCTCCATCGCCGCCGTCCGTCCCTTGCGCAGAATCGCGCGGACCTGGCCGGTAGCCGGGTCGCGCAGGATCGTCATGGGCGAATCGGTATCCTGATCGAGGCGCACCGACGTCCCGCCATCCCCCAGCGAGATCGTCGCCAGGTCCCCGGACCAGGTCACGGGAATTGCGTAGACGAACCCCGACTGTTCGCCGTCGGCATCGGGAACGTACGGCATGTCGAAGGTGAACGAGAACACCTCTTCGCCATCGTCCGTCCTGCCCGTCAGCCGGGATTCCCGGCCGCTGGGCGGCAGCGCGGGGAGTGCGTCGGCAATGAACGCCGGCTCCAGGAAGAGTCTGCCGTCCTTGCCCCGTCCGCCCCACACCATGACGCTGCGTGTCTTCGCGCGGGCGGATGCGGATGCGGAATCCACTTCAGTGGCCAGGCGGTGGCGCAGTCCGGTCAAGAAGTGGTAGCCGCCGATCCACCCGCCGCGGCAGTACGACATGAGATCGGCTGCGTACGGGTTGATCAATCGGTGGTTGGTGCGGTCGTACCCCCAGGACCCGATACGTCCGTTCGATTCCGGAAACTGCGGATCCGTCCCCGCCGGGCCACCGCAAGGAGCATGGAACATGCCCAGGTTGTGCCCCAGCTCGTGGGCGATGGTTCTCGGAAGCGGCACCGAGAAGCTCGCCCACGACGGCACGCCGACCGCCACACCGAGGAGTCCGCCCTTGGGCACCGGGCCCATGATCGCCAGCCAGTACCCGGGCCCGTCGCTCTCCATCTGCCGTATGAGCTCAACCTCCCGCATGACCGAGAAGCCGTTGGCGGAGGAAGTCGTTACCGAAGCGTGCCGGGTGACGTCCATGCCGCCCACGGGCAGAAGGTCACGTGTGTGCTGCAGCATGTAGTGTCCATTAGGATCCCGCGCCATTTCGGAGGTGAGTTGCAGAACCGAACGGTCGGGTTCGCTTTCGCTCACGAAGGGAACCAGCGTCAAAGGGAAGTCGGGCAGTGCGCGCACGTCCACCGCCATTCGACCGCTCTGGGGAATCCGCGCCGCGATTCCCAGCCCCGGATCGGTTGTGCCCTCCGGATCGACCTCGACCACCATCTCCAGGCCGGGCTGGAGCACGTCACCCGGAATGTCGGCGTTCGCCGATCTGGTGAGCGAACCCTCGTCAACTTCCGTCGGGATCGGTGCGTATCCGCCCTCGATCCGCACCGTATGCACCTTCGCATCTCCGTGGAAGAATGTCGCCCGCACGGTGGGCATCAGCTCGCCGTCAGCGCGGGGGGAAGAGACGAACACCCGCAGCAGGGCGGGTCTCTCCGCGATGAGCGGTACGGGATACTTCGAGGACTGAACTGTCTGCGTGAGGTAGACCGACGGGATCCCTCCGCAGTGGGCGACCCACCGAAACCTGATGCCTTCCAGCCACGCGAGAAAACCCGGGTCGGTCGGAGCGCACAGGTCGGTCCCCCCCGCCTTGAAGTCCGAGAGTTTGCCGAGACCCACAAGGCCGGCGGGCAGGGGTCCGGAGAGCTTCGGATTGTCACCCACCCACAACCTTTCCAACTCGGTCATCGCGCCGATATCGGGGAGCGGGCCGCTCAGGTCGTTTCCGTGGAGGATGATTCGGTTCACGCTGGTCAGGTTGCCGAGGGTCGGCGGGATGGGCCCGGTCAGTTCATTCTCGCTCAGCCAAAGCAACTCGAGCTTCGTGAGGTTGCCGAGTGTAGCCGGGAGAGTGCCGGTCAACCCTGAATTCCGCAACACCAGGGTTCTGAGTTCGGTGAGGTTCCCCAGTTCGGCCGGTATCCCCCCGCTCAACTCGTTGTACCATATACCCAGCTCTTCCAGCTTTGTGAGGTTCCCGATTTCCGGGGGAATGTCGCCGATCAGGTCGTTGATGCCGAGGCTGAGCCTCCTGAGATTCGTGAGTTTCCCGATCTCGGGCGGAATAGGGCCGCCGAGTCCGGTGTCGAACAGGTCCAATCGCTTGAGGCTCGTGAGTTGCCCGATCTCGGCGGGAATTGGGCCACCGAGTCCAACGCGGTAGAGGATCAGTTCCTCAAGACTGGCCAGATCGAAGAACTCTTCCGGCAACGGTCCCGTCAGGCCCCAGTTGCCTCCCAGGTGAAGGCCCCGCAATGACGAAAGCAGGCCGAGCTCGGGTGGGATCGACCCCTGGAGGCCGTTCGATACGAGCCACAGTTCGATGACCTGGCCATCGTTGTCGGTGTAGACGCCAGCCCACCGCCCGATCGGCTGATCCGACAGCCAGTTCCGGTTGTCTTCCCACCGGGCTCCGTTGGTCGCCTCGTAGAACAGGGTCAGAATCTCCCTCTGTGACGGCGGGCAGGAGATCCCCGAGCCCTCATGCACCGCGATCCCTCCCAGCCACTGCTCGAACCGCCTGTCCCGCGGAGCGCACAGCTGGGTGCCCGAGTACACGAGGTTCTCAAGGTTGACTTCCAATAGTGACCGGGGCAACCGTCCCTCGAGCTCGTTTCCGGAAATATCCAGGTGCCTGAGGGAGGAGAGTCCTCCCAGCGAGTCGGGCAGTTCCCCGGAAAGACCGTTTTCGGCAAGGTTGAGCGCCGTGACTCTTCCGATCGAATCGGTTTCGACCCCGAACCAGTCGCCCAGGAGCTCCTCGCTGAGCCAACCAACCGAGTTCGTCCACCCACCGCCATTCGTCGACTCGTAGAGAAGCCGCAGGATCCGCGTGTCCTCCTCCGCACAGTCCGGTCCATTCAACCGCGGGATTCCCGCCGCCCACCCGCTGAACGCCGGGTTGACGGGCACACAGAGCCCATCGTTGCCGCCGAACACGAGAGCGCTCAGCTCGAGCTGAAGAAAGCTGCCCGGAATCAATCCGGTGAGCTGGTTGTTGTTGAGGAAGAGAGTGTCGAGTTTCGTGGCGGAGCCCAGCTCCGGTGGCACCGGGCCAGTCAGCTGATTGCCCGCGATCGCGAGGTGTCTCAATTCGGACAATTCGCCGATGACCGCAGGCACCCGCCCTTTCAGTCCATTGGTCGACAGAGTCAGAGTGACGACCCGGCCCCCGGCATCGGTGTCCACTCCGTGCCACTCGCCCACCGGGGCGTCGGTCAGCCAGTTGGTGTCTTGTCGCCAGCCCGCCCCGTCCGTCGCGTTGTAGATCGCCACGAGCACGTCGCGGTCCGGCGAGATGCGCGGGGGCTCCGGATCGGGCTCTGCCGGGTCGTCCCCGCAGGCGCCGGCCACGAGGGCCAAGGAGAGAATCGCTGCGAATCGGGCCGCGAGGTGACTGAAGTCGTCAGGTGTGGAGCGGGTGGTGGCGTTGTAGTGGCGGGTCAAAATAGGCCTCCTGACGTCTTGACGGCTCGGAGAGACTTTCCGGCAATCTCGCGCGTGTCCCTGGTCCTTCGCCGAACACGCCTGCAATGAAGGTTGTTTTTCCGGTGGCACCCCTTTAATTTACTGATGGTTATGTGAACTAAATATGACGATACGCACTATATTGTGGCGTTAACGTGTATTCCAAGATCGCCCTCCTCTGGATTGGTCTTCACGGAACATCCCGTGTCGACTATATAAGTCACGGCCCGTCAGGAATCGTTGCGGGCTGCGAAACGGTAGCCGACTCCGCGCTTGGTGAAGATGTAGGTGGGCTCGGCCGCATCGTCGCCGAGCTTACGGCGCAGCTTCTTGACGAAGGTCCGCACGGCCTCCGACTTGTGTCTAGCGCGCCGTCCCCAGACCTGGCGCAGCAGGGTGTCCCTGGTCACGACCCGTCCCGCGTTGAGCGAGAGGACCCGCAGGAGTCCGTATTCCGTGGCCGTGAGTTCGAGGGGTCGGCCGGCCAGGCTGACCTCGCGTGTGTCATAGCGGATGCAGAGTTCGCCCGAGACGAAGGGCGTGGCTTCGGCGCTCCGCCCAAGTGTCGAGCGCACCCTCGCCACGAGCTCCGTCGGCGAAAAGGGCTTGACGATGTAGTCCGCCGCCCCGGCCTCGAGCGCCCTGGCGATCGTTTCGTCCCTGCCGTAGCCGGAGATGAAGATCACCGGAAGGTCGGCCAGCTCCGGAACCTGCTCCAACAGCTCGATCCCGTCGGTGTCAGGAAACATCAGGTCCAGCAACACGAGCTGGGGTCTCTCGCGCCGGATCATTCGCCCTACCTCACGGGGATCGCCGGTAACGGCTGAAGCGTATCCCGAAACTCGGAGAGCGTCGCGAACGAACCGCAAGGTGCGCGGGTCATCGTCGACTACAAGGATGCGCGGTGGATCATGTCCGTCCGCGGTTGCGTGCCCCCGGCCTGCCCTGGAGACATCTGCGGTCTCCGAGGCAACCGGAAGGGTGAAGGTGAGGCTTGTGCCCTCGCCCGCCCCATCGCTCTCGGCGCGGATGCGCCCGCCGTGGGCCTCCACCAGCCCCTTGCAGATGGCCAGGCCCAACCCATAGCGGACCGTCCCACGCGCCCCCCCGACGCCGTGCTTGCCGAACAGTTGCGGCAGCCGCTCCGGCGACACTCCCCGGCCCTGGTCGGCCACCGAGATCGCCACGTGGACGCCGTCGCGCACGGCCGCGACCTGGATGGGCACCGACGCCGGAGAATGCCGAGCTGCGTTGGAGAGCAGGTTGTTGAGCACCTGGACGATGCGCCGCCGGTCGGCCATGACCGGGGGCAGGTCGTCCGGCAAGTCGATGAGAAGCGTGTGTCGGCCACCGCCGCCGAGAAATGTACTCCTCGCGCGTTCCACCAGAGCGGCCACCTCCGAGGGCCGGGGCGCGACCGACAGCGTACCCGCGTCGATGCGCCCGGCATCGAGAAGGTCGCCGATGAGGCCGCGCATGTGTTCGGCCTGCTCGTCGATGATGCGGTAGAACTCGCGCGCCTCGGCGGGGTCCAGCTCCGGCCGCGCGGAAAGCAGGGTCCTGGTCGAACCCATGATCGAGGTCAGCGGCGCCCGCAACTCGTGGCCCACCATGCTCAGAAACTCCGTCCGCTGCCGTTCCAGCTCCTCCAGCGGGGCCAGGTCCTGCATGGTCACCACCATGGACGCGACCTCACCGTCTTCGCCGCGGATGGGTGTGGCGTTGACCAGGGCTCTCACTGCGCTACCGTCCGGCACAAAGAGCACCATCTCTTCGACGCGCACGACCTCCGCGCTGCCCAACGCCTCGGCAAGGGAAAGCTCGGCAAGCGAAACCTCCTGGCCGTCGGCACGGCGAACGACCATGGACTTCTGTGCCTCTTGAAGTGAGCCGCTCGTCGAGAGCAGGTCCGCCACGATCCGCCGTGCCTCACGATTGATGGACACGATCTCGCCGCTCCTGGCCGCAAGTACCACGACGCCAAAGGGCGAAGTTTCGATCAGCGCCTCCAGATCGGCCCGGGCCCGCTGCTCTTCGTGATAGACCCGGGCGTTTGCGATGGCCGTCGCCGCCTGCGACGCGAACAGCACCAGGGTTTCCTCGTCCTCGTCGGTGAATCGCTGTCCGCCCTCCTTGTTGGTGAAGTAGAAGTGGCCGACGCTCACGCCCCGGTGGCGAATGGGAGCCCCGAGAAAGCTCCGCCGCAGAATCGGCGCGGTGGGGAAGCCGAGCCCGTCCAGGTGGGCGGCCAGGTCGTCGACCCGGAGCGGACGCGGACTCTGGAGCAGGTACCCCCAGAGGCGCTCTCCCTCGGGAAGATCATGGAGCTGTCGGCGCTCCTCGGGCGTCAGGCCCGACGAGATGAAGTCCCGGACCCCCTTCACCCGGTCCACGGTCGTGATGACCGCGTTCGCGGCGCCGGTCAGCACGCGGGCGCTTTCGACCACTTCCCGCAGGACCATCTCGAGGTCGAGGTTCTCGCTGACGCGCAGGCTCGCCTCGCTCAGCCGGGCCATGCGCTCGCGCAATCGTTCGTTCTCCTGCGTGAGCTGGTCGATGCGGCTCAAGGGCAATTCCTATCGTGGGACTACACCTTCATGGTGTGGGGGTGTGAGCGTGCGGCGGGATGCGCGGGCCGTCAAGTGCGGGATTCACCCGCCCATTGACCTGGCGGTCTTTCGACGGCCTGAAGCTCGCCTGTCTGCCGTTCAGCGTTGCGAGTGCCGAGGCCAGCGTGCGCAAGCGCTGCGGCGACATGGTCGCGGCCTACCCGGAGGACTGGCGGGAGACGCTCAAGCTGTACCGGTATTGCGTGCTGGAAAGGCGGGGAGCGTGACCCTGCCGGTGGCGCTCCTCCGCCCCGGGAATCCCACGGCTGAACACCGCCTGGAGCGCGGGGTCGCCGGCGGCTGAGAGCGCCCCCGCCCGGTCCTCGCGCAGTATCGCCCGGACCTCGCCCGTCACCGGATCGCGCAGAATCGTCAACGGCGAATCGGTCTCGCGGTCGAGCACCGCCGACTCCCGGCCGTCGGCGAGCGTGACACTGGCCAGATCGCCGGACCAGGTCACGGGAATGGCGAAGACGAACCCCGACCGACCGCCCTCGACTTCGGGGATGTACGGCATGTCGAAGGTGAACGAGAACGCCTCCTCGCCGGTTTCGGTTCGGCCCGCAAGCCGGTACTCACGGCCGGGACCGGGCACCGAAGGCAATGCATCGACGAAGAACGCCGGCTCCAGATAGGGCTCGCCGTCCGCCCCCCTTCCACCCCACACCATCAGGCTCCGCGTCCTTCTCGAGACGGATGCGGCCCGCAGTTCCGTGGCGAGGCGGTGCCGGAGCGCATTCGAAAAGTGGTAGTCGCCGATCCACTCGCTGGCACAGTACGACATGATGTCCGGCACGTAGGGGGAGACCAGCCGGCCGCCGGCGCGATCATACCCCCACGACCCGATCCGCCCGTTGGGGTCCGGAAACAGCGGATCCGGCCCGGCCGCGCCCCCGCAGGGTGCGTGCCACAGTCCCATGTTGTGCCCGAGTTCGTGTGCGATCGTGTTCGACAGCGGCACGGCGTAGCTCGACCACGAAGGGATTCCCAGTGCCACGCCGAGGACCCCGGAGGTGGGTACAGGGGCCTGCAGGCCAAGCCAATAGCCCGGGCCTCTGCTCTCCATCCGGCGTATCAGTTCGACCTGCTGCGCAATCGAGAGGCCGCCGAAGGTATATGTCATCACGGGCGCGTGCAGTGTAATGTCGAATCCACCGATCGGCAGCAGGTCGCGGGTATGCCGCATGAGGTCGTGCCCTTCGGGATCCTCCGCCATCCCGGCGGTGAGTTCCAGGATCGAACGATCGGGGTCCGGTCCGTACAGAAAGGGCACCAGAGTCAGGGGAAAGTCGGGAAGTTCCCGCACGCTGACTTTGGTGCGGCCGGTTTCGGGGAGCCGCGTCGCGACTCCAAGGGAGGGATCCAGGGCGCCGCCGGGGTCGATTTCGACGACCATCTCCAGACCGGGCCTGAGCACGCCGCCCGGAATGTCGGCGTTCGCCGAGCTGGCGAGGGAGCCTTCGTCGACCGCGGCCGGAATCGGCGCGGGTCCCCCCTGGATCTCGGCCACATGCACCTCCGCTCCGCCGTGGTAGAAGGTCGCCCGCACTTTCGGCATCGGCTCACCGGCAGCGCGGGGCGAAGAAACGAACACCCGCAGCAGCGCGGGCTGGTTCGCGATGAGCGGCACCGGAAACCTCCGTGACTGAACCGTCTGCGTCAGGTAGGCGGCCGGAGCCCCGCAGTGGGCTATCCGCTGGCTTCGTACTCCCTCCAGCCAATCGCGGAGTTCGGGGTCGGCCGGCGCGCAGAGATCCGTTCCCCCCGCCTTGAACGTCGCAAGCCGGCCCAGATTCGCGAGATCGAGCGGCAGGGGTCCAGTGAGCCCGGCGTTCCCACCCAGCCAGAGCTCCTCCAGTTCCGAAAGCTGGCCGAGCCCCTCCGGAAACGGGCCCTCGAGGTTGTTTCCGTGCAGAAGGATGCGCCTTGCGCGTGCCATTCCACCCATCGTGGCCGGAATGGGCCCGGTCAGCTCGTTGTCATTCAGCCAAACCGTCTTGAGCTTTCTCAGGTTGCCCAGGCTGGCCGGAATGCTGCCGGTCAGCCCCGAGTTCTCGATATCGAGGAGGGTGAGTTCGGAAAGGTTGCCCAGTTCGGCCGGTATCGTCCCACTGAAGTCGTTGTACCACATCTCCAGCTCTTCGAGCCGCGACAGGTTTCCGAGTTCCGGGGGGATCTGGCCGACGAGGTCGTTTGCGCTGAGGTCGAGCACCTCCAGCCGCTCGAGGTTGCCGATTTCGGGCGGGAGCGGGCCGCCGAGACCGGTCGAGTTCAGTTCCAGTTCCTTCAGACTCACGAGCTTGCCGATCGCCGGAGTGAGGGGGCCACCCAGCCCGACGCGGGTGAGACGCAAGGTCTCGAGAACGCTCAACTCGAAGAGTTCGTCCGGAAGCGGTCCCGTGAGACCCCAGTTGCCGCGCAGATCGAGGGAGCGCAGCGAGGAAAGGAGCCCGATCTCGGGCGGAAGCGTCCCCAGGAGGCCGTTGTACGGCAGGGACAGGCGGATGACCTGGCCGTCACGGTCGGTATCGACGCCGGCCCACTGCCCCAGGGGCAACTCCGCGAGCCAGTTCTGGTTGCTGTCCCAGCCCTCCCCGTTGGTGGTCTCGTACAGGATGGTGAGGATCTCTCGTGACGAGAATGGGCAGATGAGTCCCGTTCCCTCGTGCGTCCCGATCGCTCCCAACCACCGCTGGAACACCTCGTTCCGAGGGGCGCACAGGCGCGTGCCCGAGTACCGGATGTCCCGTACTCCGAGCCGCGTGAGCGACTGGGGCAGCCGTCCATCGAGATCGTTGTCCGCGACGTCCAGCCGCGTGAGCGCGGTCAGTCTGCCCAGCGACTCGGGCACGGTCCCGGAAAGACCGTTCCCGGGGAGGTTGAGCGCCGTAACCCGGCCGAGAGAATCGGTGCCGACCCCGAACCAGTCACCCAGCAGCGCGTCGCCGAGCCACCCGTTCGAATGCGCCCAGGCGCTGCCGTCCGTCGCTTCGTGGAAGAGCCGCAGGACCTGCGCGTCGCCTTCGGCGCAATCGGGCCCGTCCAGCCGCGCAAGCCCCGATCCCCACTCGCGGAACGCCGGGTTTGCGGGCACGCAGAGCCCCTTGTTTCCGCCGAAGTCGAATGCTCTCAGCTGCTCGAGCTGAAGGAATGTGTCGGGAATCGGTCCGGTCAGCTCATTGCCGTTCAGGAAGAGGCTGTCCAGCTGCACGGCCCTGCCCAACCCCGGTGGCACCCGGCCCGACAGGTGATTGCTCGCGAGACCGAGGAATCGCAGCCGGGGCAGCCTGCCGATGGCCGCTGGTACGACCCCCTCGAGCTGGTTGGTCGAGAGCACCAGCCTCCGGACGCGGCCCGCTCCGTCGGCATCGACTCCGTGCCACTCTCCCACCGGAGCGTCGGTCAGCCAATTGGTGTCCAGGCGCCAGTTCGGGCCACCCGTTGCGTTGTAGATCGCCACAAGCGCCGCGCGGTCGGGGGATACCGCCGGTTCCGGCCCGGGCCTGGCCGGGTCGCCGCAGGCGGCAGCTGCGGCCAGGGCAAGCAGCCCCGCGTGGGCACCGCGCCCGGCGCCGGCGCTTCGCCTCCCGAATGCGGCGGGGACTTGTTCCACGGACTGCTTCTGGGGGATTCCGTCCACAGGTTAATCCGTAATGATCAGCATCCCGCGCGCCCTCAGCATTGCGTTCAGCGCGGCGACCTCGTTCGCGACCAGCGCCTCCAGCGCCTCCAGGTGCTCCCGCAGCTGTTCACGCAGCAGCGCCTTCACCTCCAGTTCCTGGTCGGTCGGCGGGAAGTCGGCCACCGAGATCGCGCCCGAGAGGTAGCCGAGCTTCTGCAGCAGCTTCGCCTCGAAGCGCACGCCGTCCTGGCCCTGACCGGTGAGACGAAGGTCGACCATGTTCATCTGGAGGTGGGTGAGCTGGTTTTGCAGGGCAGTGATGGCCTCGGCGAGGGCGTCGTCCTCGGCGAATCGCAACATGGTCGCGAGCTGGACGCGAATCGCTTCGACACGGTGGACGGCCTCGCCGGCCGCAACGACATCGTCGCGGACCTCGTGCAGGAAGGCCACCTGCGCGGCGATGTCGGCTTCGGTACCCGCCGAATGGGGATCCTTGAGGACGGTGAGCGGCTGCTCGTGGGTCCAGCCGGCCGCGTCGAGGCGCACGGTATAGCGCCCGGGCGGGAGCAGGATCGAGATCTGGCGGGCGCCGGGGGCGGGGCGGCCCTCGTCGCCGACTTCGATGTGGTCGGCGTACATGGGACTGGTCAATAGCCGGATGGGACCGTTGGGCTCGTCCCGCAGGTCCCAGTGGACGCGGTTGATGCCGGCATTGTTGGTGCCGGGCAGGGTGCGCACGACCTGGCCGGCCGAGTCCACGATCTCGATGGTCGGAGTTTCGTCCGCCGGCTCCGCCAGCCAGTAGTTGATCGACGCGCCGTACTCGGGATCGGTCCCCTCGGTGGGATCGCTGTAGGGGACCGACGGCGGGGTGATCGGGCGGAAGCGCCAGGCATCGCGGGGGGTGAAGAGGTGGGAAGCCGACATCATCGCCGCGGCCGTTAGTTGCTGCAGCGGGGTGAGGTCGTCCAGGATCCAGAAGCCGCGGCCGTAGGTGCCGACCACCAGGTCGCCGAAGTGTTCCTGCACCACCATCCCCGACACCGGCGCGTGCGGCAGGTTGTTCTGCAGCGGCCGCCAGTCGTCCCCGTCGTTGAAGGACACGTACAGGGCGTTTTCGGTGCCCGCGTACAGGAGACCGCGCCGCTTGGGGTCCTCCACGATCACCTTGGTGTAGCTCAGCATGCTGGGCGGAATGCCATCCGTGATCTTCTCGAAGGACTCGCCGTAGTCGCGCGTCCGGTAGATGTACGGATCGCGCACGTTCACCTGGTGCCCGTCAATGGCCACATAGGCCGTGCCCGCGTCGTAACGGGACGGCGCGATCGACCGCACCGCCATCCACTCCGGCAGCCCCCGCATGTTTTCGGTCACATTCGTCCACGTCGCGCCCCCGTCGCGGGTCACCTGCAGCATCCCGTCGTTGGTCCCCGCCCAGATCAGCCCCTCCTCGACCGGCGACTCGGCGATCCCGAAGACCGTGCCCGCGTACTCCACCCCGATGTTGTCCCCCGTG
>VXLT01000278.1 GCA_009841475.1 Gemmatimonadota bacterium | reverse complement strand
TCTCGTACTCCACGTGCGCCGTCGCGATCGTGATCCCCCGCTCCCGCTCCTCCGGAGCCTTGTCGATCTCGTCGAACGCGATCGCGTCCCCGCCGTACTTCTTCGCCTGCGCCAGCGTGATGGCCGCCGTCAGCGTCGTCTTCCCGTGGTCCACATGACCGATCGTCCCCACGTTCACGTGCGGCTTCGTGCGCTCGAAAGTCTCCTTCGCCATTCTTTCCTCGCGTCTGGGTTTATGCCATTTGCAGGGGCGGGGCCGTCAGACGCCCGCCAGGATCTTCTTGCCGGACTTCGCCCGGGCCACTTCCGCGTAGTGTGAGAACTGCATCGTGTATACGGCCCGGCCCTGGCTGAGCGACCGGAGCGCCGTGGAATAGCCGAACATCTCGCCGAGCGGCACGCTCGCGCCGATCACCTGGGCATCGCCGCGGTCGGTCATGCCGCCCACCTTGCCGCGGCGCGAAGACAGGTCGCCGATCAGGTCGCCCATGTACTCCGAAGGCGTGACGACCTCGACATCCATCACCGGCTCCAGAAGCACGGGATCCGCCTTCCGGAGCGCGGCACCCAGCGCCATCGAACCCGCAACCTTGAAGGCGATTTCGCTCGAATCCACGTCGTGGTAGGAGCCATCGACGAGCGCCACCCTGACGTCGACGACGGGGTATCCCTCCACCACGCCGGAGTTCATCGCCTCGCGCACGCCACGCTCCACGGCGGGGATGTATTCGCGCGGCACGGCGCCACCCTTGATCCGGTCCTCGAAGACGAAGCCACCGCCCGCCTTCAGGGGTTCGACATCGATGACCACGTGGCCGAATTGGCCACGCCCTCCGGTCTGCCGCACGAACCGCCCCACCACCTTGGCCGCCGGCTTCCGGATCGTCTCGCGGTACGCGACCTGCGGACGCCCGATGTTGGCCGAAACGGAGAACTCGCGCCGCAGGCGGTCGACGATGATCTCGAGGTGGAGTTCGCCCATCCCGCTGATGATCGTCTGCCCCGTCTCGGGGTCGGTGTGCACGCGGAAGGTGGGGTCCTCCTCCGCCAGCTTGCCCAGCCCTGTGGAGAGCTTGTCCTGGTCGGCCTTGGTGCGGGGCTCGATCGCGACGGAGATGACGGGCTCCGGAAAGTCCATCGCCTCCAGGATGATGGGCTGGTCCGGGTCGCAGATGGTGTCGCCGGTGCGGACGCTCTTGAGGCCGATGATGGCCGCTATGTCCCCGGCGTACACTTCCTGGCGCTCTTCCCGCTTGTTGGCGTGCATCTGGAGGATCCGCCCGGCGCGCTCCTTGCGGCTCCGGGTGGCGTTGAGCACCCGGCTACCCCTGGTCAGCGTCCCGGAATAGACTCGCACGTAGGTGAGCCTCCCCACGAACGGATCCGACATGATCTTGAAGGCCAGCGCCGCCAGGGGCGCGTCGTCGGAGGGCTCGCGCGTCTCCCGCTCGCCGTCGCCGTACGGGGGACGTCCCTCGATCGCCGGCACGTCGAGCGGCGAGGGGAGGTAGTCGATCACGCCGTCGAGCAGCCGCTGCACGCCCTTGTTCTTGAAGGCGGAGCCGCAGAAGACCGGAAAGAGCGTTCCCGAAACGGTCGCCGCGCGGATCGCGAGGCGGACATCGTCCTCGGTGAGATCCTCCCCCATGAGGTACTTCTCGAGCAGGTCGTCGTGGTGCTCCACCGCGGCCTCGACCAGCTCGTGGCGCAGCGCCTCGGCCTTCTCGCGGAGCGAGTCCGGGATGCCAACCTCGGTGATCGTCGCACCGAGTTCGTCGTCCCAAACGAACGCCTTCATCGCGACGATGTCGATCACGCCGGTGAAGAGGTCGGCTTCGCCCAGCGGATACTGAACGGCGAAGGCGTTGGCGCCCAGCCGCTCGCGCATCATCGCGATCACGTTTTCGAAGTTGGCGCCCGTCCGGTCCATCTTGTTGACAAACGCGATACGCGGCACGCTGTAGCGGTCGGCCTGCCGCCAGACGGTCTCGGATTGGGGCTCGACCCCGCCTACCCCACAAAAAACAGCGATCGCTCCGTCCAGTACGCGAAGCGATCGCTCGACCTCGGCCGTGAAGTCCACATGACCGGGCGTGTCGATGATGTTGATTCGGTATTCCGAGTCGTTGCGGCGCCAGTACGCCGTCGTGGCAGCGGAGGTGATGGTGATTCCCCGCTCCTGTTCCTGCGCCATCCAGTCCATCGCGGCCGCGCCCTCATGGACTTCCCCCATACGGTGCAAGCGGCCCGTATAAAACAGGATACGCTCCGTCGTCGTCGTCTTGCCGGCATCGATATGGGCCATGATGCCGATGTTCCGGAGCTTCGGAAGTGGTGTGATCCTGGGCATTGTCTATCGTCAACTCAGTCTTTTCTCAGCCTGTCAAACAGCATTTCCCGCCGGAGAGTCCTCTCCACGGCCGGCGGGTACCCGGACGGGGTCCGCGGCGGCGGGACGGACACTCTACCAGCGGTAGTGCGCGAAGGCCTTGTTCGCTTCAGCCATACGATGAGTGTCATCCTTCTTCTTGACCGTCGCTCCCTCTCCCCTGCTGGCGGAGAGGACCTCGGCAGCCAGCCGCTGGGCCATGGTCCGCTCTCCGCGCTGGCGCGCGAATCCGATCAGCCATTTGATCGCGAGGGACTGACGCCGCTCGGGCCTGACTTCGATGGGGACCTGGTAGGTCGCCCCGCCCACGCGCCGGCTCTTTACCTCCAGAGCCGGTTTGGCGTTGGTGAGCGCCTGCCGGAAGATGTTCATGGGCGGCTGGCCGGCCTTCGCTTCGACGATCCCCATCGCCTCGTAGAAGGTGCGCTCGGCCAGCGATTTCTTGCCGTCCAGCATCAGTCCGTTAATGAACTTCTGCACCACATGCGACCCGTAGTGAGGATCCTCCGGGATCTGTCGGCGGACGGCTCGCGTGCGGCGGCTCATTGCGGCGACTCCACCCGGCGGCCTACCTGGGCCGCTTCGCTCCGTACTTGGACCGCCCCTGACGGCGGTCGGAAACGCCCGAGGTATCCAGGGTCCCGCGTACGATGTGGTATCGCACGCCGGGCAGATCCCGCACGCGTCCCCCCCGGATCAGCACGATCGAGTGCTCCTGCAGGTTGTGCCCCTCGCCCCCGATGTACGCCGTGACCTCGTACCCGTTGGTAAGGCGCACGCGGGCGACCTTGCGGAGGGCCGAATTGGGCTTCTTCGGGGTGGTGGTGTACACACGGGTGCAGACCCCCCGTTTCTGGGGGTTCTTCTGGAGCGCGGGCGACTTGTTCTTCTTCGCGAGCCGCGCGCGTCCCTTCCGCACCAGTTGATTCAGAGTGGGCATGGAGCCGGACCGTCGATGGTTGGTTTCCCTGCGCCTGGGCGAACAAAGGCGCGCCTGCCGATCAAGCGCGCCGGTGATCGCCCCGGGGCCTCCCCCCAGGAGCGTTTCCTGGACAGCCTTGAAAAGTTACCCAAACTCGTGGGGAAGTCAACAGCAGTCTTGTCCAACGGGAAGTGAGCAGCCCCGGCCCACCCCCGGCAACCCTACTCCGCCGGAACCGTCTCCATCGCTTCGCCCAGCCCGGGCAGGATCTCGCCCGGCGCCGTGAGCGGCAGAATCTCCTCGTCGTAGTAGGCCTGCTCGACCACGAAGTCGACGTCGTACCAGCGGTGCACGCCGGTACCGGCCGGGATGAGGTGGCCGATAATGATGTTCTCCTTGAGGCCGTTGAGGTCGTCGCGCGCGCCTCTCACCGCGGCGTCGGTGAGCACCCGGGTCGTCTCCTGGAAGGAGGCCGCCGAGATGAAGGACTCCGTGGTGAGGCTCGCCTTGGTGATCCCGAGCAGTAGCGGCTCCTGGACCGCGTGCTTCTTGCCTTCCAGCTTCGCCTGCTCGTTGATCCTCCGGAACTCGACCCGGTCCACGTGTTCCCCCTCCAGCAGCTGCGTTCCGCCCGGATCGACGACCCGGACCTTCTGCAGCATCTGCCGCACGATCACGCCGATGTGCTTGTCGTTGATCTTCACGCCCTGCAGGCGGTAGACCTCCTGGATTTCGTTCAGCAGATACTCCTGAACCGCCCGCGCCCCCTTGATGCGCAGGATGTCGTGAGGGTTCTTGGGCCCCTCCGAGAGGCGGTCGCCCGCCCGCACCTGGTCGCCCTGGTGGACGCGCATATGCTTGCCGACAGGCACCTCGTAAGTCCGCCGCTGCCCCTGCCGGGGAGTCACGAAGACTTCGCGCTTGCCGCGCTTGATGTCCCCGAAGGACACGACCCCGTCGATCTCGGTGACCACCGCCGGATCCTTGGGCCGGCGCGCCTCGAAGAGCTCGGCGACGCGGGGCAGCCCCCCCGTGATGTCGCGGGTCTTGTACACCTCGCGGCTGATCTTGGCGATCCCGTCGCCGGGCTGGATTGTGTCGCCGTGCGCGCACATCAGCTGGGCGCCGACCGGAATGATGAATTCCCTCAGCAGTTCGCTGGAAGCCGCTTCCCCGCTCCGGATCTGGATCGTGGGGTGAAGCTTCTTGTCCCGGTCCTCGATGATCATCATCTGGCGGCGACCGGTCGATTCGTCGAGCTCCTCCCGCACGGTCTGCTCCTCCACGATATCCACGAAGCGCAGGACGCCCTCGACGTCCGCGACGATGGGCTCGGAGTAGGGGTCCCAGCTGAAGAGGAGGTCGCCCGCCTTTATGGACTGGCCCTCCTCGACGTGAATCGTCGCGCCGTACGGCACCGCGAGCTGGCTGCGAACCTGGCCCTCCCGGGTCTGGATCACGATCTTGCCCTCCCGCGAGGTGATGATCCGATTCCCGTCTCGCGCCTCGACCTGCGAGACTCGCTCCAGCGCCACCACACCCGCGATCTTGGACTTCCGCTGGTTCTGGGCCGCGATGCGCGCCGCCGTGCCGCCGATGTGGAAGGTCCGCAGGGTGAGCTGCGTTCCCGGCTCGCCGATTGACTGCGCGGCGATGATTCCGATCGCCTCGCCGATGTCCACCGGGCCCATCGTTGCCAGGTTGCGGCCGTAGCACATCCGGCAGATCCCCCGCTTGGCGGCGCAGGTGAGCACCGAGCGGATCTTCACCGACTGGATCCCGGCGTTCTCGATCGCCTCGGCCGCCTCCTCGCTGATGAGCGCGTGCCTCTCGACGATGATCTCGCCGTCGATCGGATCGTAGATGTCCTCGAGCGCGACGTTCCCGGCGATCCTGTCGGCCAGCGGTTCGACGATGTCCTCGCCCTCCTTGAGCGCGCTCACCGGAAGTCCGAGCAGCGTGCCGCAGTCCTCCTCCGAGATTGTCACGTCCTGGGCCACGTCGACGAGCCGTCGCGTCAGGTATCCGGCGTCGGCGGTCTTCAGTGCCGTGTCCGCCAGGCCCTTGCGGGCGCCGTGGGTGGAGATGAAGTACTCCACCACGGTCAGTCCTTCCCGGAAGTTGGACCGGATGGGGCTCTCGATGATCTCGCCGATGCCCCCCGTCAGCTTCTTCTGCGGCTTGGCCATGAGACCGCGCATCCCCGCGAGCTGGCGCATCTGGTCGCGGTTCCCGCGCGCACCGGAACTCATCATCATGTACACCGGGTTGAACCCGCCCTTGGAGCGCTCGAGATGCCGCACCATGGCGTCCGCGACGTCGTTGTTCGCGTGGGTCCAGGTGTCGATGATCTTGTTGTAGCGCTCGCCGTTCGAGATGTATCCGGAGTCGTAGGCCCTCTGGAAGCGGGACACCTGGCCGGTGGCGTCACCGAGGAGCTCCGCCTTCTCGGGCGGGACCTCGAGATCGTCGATGCCGACCGAAACGCCGCCCTGAGTGGCGTAGCGGAAGCCGAAGTCCTTGAGGTCGTCGAGGAACCGGGTGGTGGCGGACAGACCCGCCTCCTTGAAGCACTGGAAGACCAGGTCGCCGAGCTGCTTCTTCCCGAACGTGCGGTTGAGGAACCCGATCGAGTCGGGGATGATCGAGTTGAACATGACCCGGCCGACGGTCGTCCGTACCCAGCGCGCCTCGGTGCCGGAGTCGGGATTGCCCGAGCCGTTCCTGGCCGGCACCCAGTACCAGCACGGCGAGGAGAACCTGACGTGACGGTGGGCCAGCGCCATCTCGACTTCACCGTAGCTGGAGTAGCGGGGTGCCGCCGCATAGAGCTCGTCCAGACGCGCATCGGCGTCCGCCCGCTGCGCCTCCGGGACCTTGCTGCTTCTGGCCTGGGGCTCGATCAGCGCAATCTCGATGGGGGGCTTGGTCAGGTAGAACGACCCGATCACCATGTCCTGGCTGGGCGAAGCGACGGGACGGCCGTTCGACGGAAGCAGCACGTTGTTGCTGGAGAGCATCAGCACCCGGGCCTCCAGCTGCGCCTCGAAGGAGAGCGGCAGGTGGACGGCCATCTGGTCGCCGTCGAAGTCCGCATTGAAGGCCGAACAGACGAGCGGATGGATCCGGATGGCCTTCCCTTCGACCAGCACCGGCTCGAAGGCCTGGATCCCGATCCGGTGGAGCGTGGGTGCGCGGTTGAGGAGCACCGGGTGATCCCGGATGATGTCCTCCAGCACCTCGTACACCTTCGGATCGTCCATCTCGACGATCTTCTTCGCCCGCTTGACGGTCTCGGCTTCGCCGCGCTTCTCCAGTTCGTGGATGATGAAGGGCTTGAACAGCTCGACCGCCATCGCCTTCGGCAGCCCGCACTGGTGCAGCTTGAGTTCCGGCCCGACGACGATCACCGAACGCCCGGAATAGTCCACGCGCTTGCCCAGCAGGTTCTGCCGGAAGCGTCCCTGCTTGCCTTTCAGCATGTCGGAGAGCGACTTGAGCGGCCGCTTGCCGCGGCCACGGATGGCCTTCGAGCGGCGTCCGTTGTCGAACAGGGCGTCGACCGATTCCTGCAACATCCGCTTCTCGTTCCTGAGGATGACCTCGGGAGCCCGCATCTCGATCAGCTTCTTCAGCCGGTTGTTGCGGTTGATGACGCGGCGGTAGAGATCGTTGAGGTCCGAGGTGGCGAAGCGGCCGCCGTCCAGCGGCACCAGCGGACGCAGATCCGGCGGAATCACCGGGATCACATCCATCACCATCCACTCGGGCCTGTTGCGCTTGTCCGCCGTGTCGCCCGAGTTGCGGAGCGCATCCACGACCTTGAGCCGGCGCAGCTTCTTCTTCTTCCGGTGCTGGGAGGTTTCGGTCCTGATCTCTTCGCGCAGCCAGGCGGCCAGGCGGTCCAGCCCCTTGCCGTCCCGGTTCTGGTCGGCGATCTCCATCTCGGGCGAATCGAGGCGCTTCAGCAGGGTCCGGGCAGCCTCGGCGCCGATCTCGGCCCGGAATCGTTCGTCCTTTTCGTCGCGCGCCTTGACGCGGAGGTCGTAGTACTCGTCCTCGTCCAGCAGATCCAGGAACTCGACGTCCTGGTTCCCCGGATCGGTCACCACGTAGGCGGCGTAGTAGATCACCTTCTCGAGGTCCTTGAGGGTCATCCCGAGGAGGTACCCGAGCTGGCTCGGCAGGGTCTTGAAGAACCAGATGTGACAGATGGGCACGGCGAGCTCGATGTGGCCCATTCGCTCGCGGCGCACCTTCGAGAGCGTGACCTCGACGCCGCAACGATCGCAGATGATCCCGCGAAAACGGATGCGCTTGTACTTGCCGCAGGAGCACTCCCAATCCTTGACCGGACCGAAGATGCGCTGGCAGAAGAGTCCCATCGGTTCGGGCTTGAACGAACGGTAGTTGATGGTCTCCGGCTTGGTGACCTCGCCGTGCGACCACTCGCGGATGTCCTCCGGAGACGCGATGCGGATCCGGATGAAGTTGAAGTCGGACGTCCGGCTCTCTTTAGCGCGCGGAAAGTCGATCATGTCTGTCCACCGTTCTTAAGCAGGTTATTCTTCCTCGCCCAGCTCCACCCGAAGGCCCAGCGCCTGGAGTTCCTTCACCAGTACGTTGAACGACTCGGGGATCCCGGGGTTCGGCAGGTTTTCGCCCTTGACCACGGCCTCGTAGACCTTGGAGCGGCCGGTCACGTCGTCTGACTTGACGGTCAGGATCTCCTGCAGCGTGTGCGCGGCTCCATAGGCTTCCAGCGCCCAGACTTCCATCTCGCCGAAACGCTGGCCCCCGAACTGCGCCTTGCCCGCCAGGGGCTGCTGCGTAACCAGCGAATACGGACCGATGCTGCGAGCGTGGATCTTGTCGTCGACCAGGTGGGAAAGCTTCAGCATGTAGATGCCCCCCACCGTGACCGGGAAATCGAAACGCTCCCCGCTGCGGCCGTCTCTCAACCAGACCTTGCCGTTCGGCAGGATCTCGGCCTCTGCCAGCAGCTCCCGGACGGCGGCGTCCAGCGGCAGCTTCCTTGCCGGTGCGTGAATGGTCCGTGCTATCGCCGGGAACCGTTGCGCGAGGACCTGGTGCCCCTTCGCGGCGGCACGGATGCCGACCGCGACCAGGAAGTCGCGCAGTTCCTTCATCAGGGACGCCGATTTCGTTCCGGCCGCCGACTCGACATACTCGTCCAGCGACCGGCCCACCTCGACGACCGTCTCCGGACCACCGCCGTTCCCGTTGCCCGCCGGAGTCCTGCGGACGCTGCCCGCCTCCGGATGCGTCTGCACCAGGTGCAGGAATTCTTCGTAGTGGGCCGCTGCGAAGGGCCATGCGATCCCCGGCGCAAGCGTCTCGCCGGCCCACCTGACCCCGGCCAGCTTGAGCAGCACCGCGATCTCCTCCTCGGAGGCTCCCTGGAAGACCGGCGTCTTCGCCGCGAAGCCCAGGACGGAGCCGGCCCAGCCCAGGTGCGTCTCCAGGATCTGGCCGACATTCATCCGTGACGGAACCCCGAGCGGGTTGAGCACGATGTCGACCGCGCTGCCATCGGGCAGGTAGGGCATGTCCTCTTCGGGCGCGATCCTCGCGATGATTCCCTTGTTGCCGTGCCGCCCCGCCATCTTGTCGCCCACCGAGATCTTGCGCTTCTCGGCGATGCACACCTTGACGAGCTGGACCACCCCGGGCGGGAGCTCATCCGGCTGGAACACCTTGTCGATCTGCTCCTCGGTCCGCTCCCGCACCCGCTCGATTCGCACCCTGGCTTCGTCGATCACCTCCCGCACCCTGATGCTGGCCTCCCGGCTGCGAAGTTTCAGCGTGACCAGATCCACTTCGCGGAGCCGAAGCTTCGCGAGCCGCTGCGGCGTGAGTTCGGTTCCCTCCTCGAGGTAGGGCTGGACCGTCCCCTTCTTCAGACACAGCGCGATCTCCTCCCCGCCAAGCAGGCCCATCAGCTCGTCGTCGCGCGCGTCGGAGATGCGCTGGATCTCCTCCCGCTCCTCCTTGCGCAGCTCTCCGATCCGGGCGCCGTGTTCACGCTCCAGCAGGGGGTCGTCGATCCGCCGGGAGAAGATCTTGACGTCGATCACCGTGCCGACCATCCCCGGAGAAACGCGCAGCGACGAATCCTTCACGTCCTTCGCCTTTTCGCCGAAGATCGCGGTCAGAAGCTTTTCCTCGGGCGACAGCTCGGTCTCTCCCTTCGGCGTGATCTTGCCGCACAGGATGTCGCCGCTCTTGACGCGCGCCCCGATGCGCACGATGCCGCGCTCGTCGAGATCGAGGAGGTTCTCGTCCGCCACGTTGGGGATTTCCCGGGTGATCTCCTCCATGCCGCGCTTGGTGTCACGGACGTGGAGTTCCAGCTCCTGGATGTGGATGGACGTGAAGACGTCGTCCCGCACCAGGCGCTCGGAGAGCACGATCGCGTCCTCGAAGTTGTACCCGTACCACGGCATGAAGGCGACCCTGACGTTCCTCCCGAGGGCGAGTTCACCCCGGTCGGTCGAGGGGCCATCAGCGATGATGTGTCCCGTCTTGACCCGCTGGCCCGACTTCACGAGCGGCCTCTGGTTGATGGCCGTGTCCTGGTTGGTCCGCCAGAACTTCTTGAGCCGGTAGCGGTCGAACTGGGCCAGCTTTGCCAGAGGCCTTGCGGAGGCATCCGGGTCGGTCATGCCGGTGTCGACGATGATCTCGTCGGCCGTCACGCGGACGACCCGGCCGTCCCGCTTTGCCGTGATGACAGCCCCGGAGTCCCGTGCCACCTTTTCCTCTAGCCCCGTGCCGACCAGCGGCGCGTCGGTGTGGAGAAGCGGCACGGCCTGGCGCTGCATGTTGGAGCCCATGAGGGCCCGGTTCGCGTCGTCGTGTTCCAGGAAGGGGATCATGGCCGCCGCGACCGAAACGAGCTGGTCCGGGGCGACGTCGATGTAGTCGATCTCGCCGGGCGGCAGGAGCGGAAAGTCGCCCCGCCGCCGACAGAGTACGTACCGGTTCTGGAAGCTCCCGTCGGGCAGGAGCGGAGCGTTCGCCTGCGCGATCGACGCTTCCTGTTCCTCGTTCGCCGAGAGCCAAACGATATCGGTGGTTACGCGCCCGTCCACGACGCGGCGGTACGGCGTCTCCACGAAACCGAGATCGTTGACGCGGGCGAAGGTCGTCAGCGAGGTGATGAGACCGATGTTGGGACCCTCCGGTGTCTCGATGGGACACATCCGCCCGTAGTGGGAGTAGTGCACGTCCCGCACCTCGAAACCCGCCCGCTCCCGGGTCAGCCCGCCCGGCCCGAGCGCCGAAAGGCGCCGCTTGTGCGTCAGTTCGGCCAGCGGGTTGGTCTGGTCCATGAACTGGCTGAGCTGGGACGAGCCGAAAAACGCCTGAATGACCGCGGACACAGTCCGAGCGTTTACCAGATCGTCGATGTTGATCTTTGCCGGATCGGTGTTGATCGACATCCGCTCCTTGACCAGCCGGGCCATGCGCGAGAGACCGACGGAGAACTGGTTGGCGATCAGTTCGCCGACCGTGCGGACGCGCCGGTTGCCCAGGTGATCGATGTCGTCGATGCGCCCCCGGCCCTCGTTCAGTTCGATCAGGTACTTGAGGATGCTGACGAAGTCCTCCCGGGTGAGCACGGTCTCGGTGTGTGCGATGTCGAGGCCGAGCCGCTGGTTGATCTTGTAGCGCCCCACCCGTCCCAGGTCATAGCGCCGCGGGTCGAAGAAGACGCGCTCGAGCGCAGCCCGGGCCGTCGCGACGTTGGGCGCCTCGCCGGGCCTCAGGAGAGAGTAGATGGCGTTGAGAGCCTCCTCTTCGCTCTTCGTCGGGTCCTTGCGGATCGTGTTCTTGACGATCGGACTCTCGCCCGGGCGGCCGCCTCTTCCTGCATGGGTGGACCGGTATACCGAAATCGACTCGAAGCCTCCCCGCTGCAGCAACCGGATCTCGTCGCTTCCCAGTTCCGTCCCCTGCTCAAGCAGGACCTCTCCGGTCTCGGAGTCGACGATGTCGTCGGCGACCACCGTTCCCACCAGCTCCCGCTCGTCGTCTTCCTCCGCGGGCACCGCAGCGTCCCCGACCTCGAAGAAGAGCCGGTAGATCTCGGCGTCGCTCCCGTAGCCGAAGGCGCGCAGGAGTGCCGTGGCCGGGAATTTCTTCTTCTTGTCGATATGGACGTAGCAGATGTCGTTGATGTCGATCGTGAACTCGACCCAGGAGCCCCGGAACGGGATGATGCGCGCCTTGTTGAGCTTCTGCCCATTGGGATGCACATCCTCCTCGAAGACGACACCCGGCGACCGGTGCAACTGGCTGACCACGACGCGCTCCGCGCCGTTGATCACGAACGTGCCCAGCCTGGTCAGCAGCGGCAGGTCGCCCAGGTACACCTCCTTCTCGATGATGTTCCCCGGCTTGCGCGGCTTTCTGCCCTCCTTGTGCCACACCACGAGGCGCAGCGTGGCCTTGAGGGGCGCGGCATAGGTCATGTCGCGCTCGATGCACTCTCCGACGGAGTACTTGGGCTCTCCCAGCTGGGACGAGACGTATTCCAGGGTCAGATCACCGTTCACGTCCTCAACGGGGAAGATCTCCTGAAAGACCCGGTCCAGGCCGAAGTGCCACATCTCGGTATCGGAGGCCGCCGTGTCGACGAGCTTCTCGAAGGACCGGATCTGAACGTCCAGCAGGTCGGGCATGGGCATGATCGATTGGAGCTTGCCAAAGCTCACGATCGGCCGAGCGCCCTTCCGGGCGCCATTCTGTCTAGCCAACGGACCACTCCCCTGTCAGTGTTGCAGACATCGATTGCGTAAACGCGGAAACGCGCGGACCGTGAACGAGGGCGCAGTCCGCCCACGAACTGCGTTGCAGTTCAAGGACCGGCCCCGCCCCGGCCGGGTATCCGCGCCGGAGGCGCCCCCGGGGATACCGGGCGGCGTGCTCGGATGGGCGCACCTACTTGACAGCTACGGTGGCGCCGACTGCTTCGAGCTTGCTCTTGATTTCCTCCGCCTCTTCCTTGCTCACCGCCTCCCGCACGGGGCTCGGAGCCTTGTCGACCAGCTCCTTGGCTTCCTTGAGCCCGAGGCTGGTGATTTCCCGGATCACCTTGATGACCTGGATCTTCTTGGCACCGAACGACTCGAGCGTCACGTCGAATTCGTCCTGCTCCTCGGCGGCTTCCTCGGCTCCCGTGCCGGCTCCCGGCTGGGCCACGACCGTCGCCGCGGCGGCGGTCACGTTGAAGTGATCCTTGAACGCCTCGACGAACTCGGAGAGTTCGATCACCGTCATGTTGCCGAAGGTCTCAAGCAGTTCCTGCTGATTCACAGCCATTCTGGTTCCTCCTTGGGTTTATCCCGGCCTGGGCCCGGGCACTCTGTTCAGCTGTCTGGCAGCCCGTCGAATAGGTCCCCGCAGGAGATTACTCACGGGTTGCTCCGTCCTGTGATTCCATCTTGTCGCGCAGCGCCTCGGCCAGTCCGGCCATCTCCTGCAGCTTGCCGCCGAGCACGCTCACAAACGAGGAGAGCGGACCGGCAAGTACGCCTGCCACCTGCGACAGGAGTTCCTCGCGCGACGGCAGGCGGGAAACCGCGGCGATCTCCTCGGGCCCGAGGACGCCGGACTCCATCACGCCGACCTTGAACACCGGCCGGTCACCGTTCTCCTTCGCGAAGTCGACCACCGCCCTGGCGGCATCGACCGCGCTGTCGATCCCGAAGACGACCCCGGTGGGGCCGGTCAGGTACGAGGAGATGTCCGGCAGCTCGCTGTCGGCCATGGCCCGCTTCAGGAGGCGGTTCTTGACCACGAGGTACTCGCCGCTGGATTTTCTGAGTTCGCGCCGCAGGGTGGTCATCGCCTGGACATCGAGGCCGGTGAAGTCGGTCAGGTATATGGCCTCGGCGCGGGCCAGCCGCTCCTGCAGATCGGAGATGAACTCCCGCTTCTGTTCCCTGGTCATCGCTCAGGCACTCCGCGAAAAGCTGTTGGGATCGACCGGCACGCCGGGGCCCATGGTGCTCGCCACCGTCACGCTCTGCACATAGGTGCCCTTGGCGGCCGCTGGCTTGGCCCGGAGCACCGAGGACATGAAGGCGTTCAGATTCTCCTCGAGGCGCTCGACATCGAACGACACCCTGCCGATGGGCGCGTGCAGGTTTCCGGTCTTGTCCACGCGGTACTCGATCTTCCCCGCCTTGATCTCCCGGATCGCGCGGCCCACGTCGGGCGTCACGGTGCCGGCCTTGGGCGTCGGCATGAGGCCCCGCGGACCCAGGATACGCCCCAGGGGGCCCACCATCCGCATCAGGTCGGGGGTGGCCACGCAGACATCGAAGCCGAGCCAGCCCTCCTTGATCTTCTCCACGTAGTCGACCCCGATGAAGTCGGCGCCCGCCTCCCGGGCTTCGTCTTCCTTGTCGCCCTGGCAGATGGCGAGCACGCGCACCTCCTTGCCGGTGCCGTTGGGCAGGACCACCGTGCCGCGGACGACCTGGTCCGCCTTGCGCGGGTCCACTCCGAGGTGGGTCGCGACTTCCACACTCTCGTCGAAGCGCGCGTAGGCCATCTCCTTGACCTGTCCCAGCGCGTCCTTGGGCGAGTGCCGCTCCATGCGGTCGTAGGAGCCGCGGGCTTCCGAGTACTTTCTGCTGCGTCTAGGCATCTGGACCTCAGGCTGTCAGTTCACCGTCGACCGTGATCCCCATCGAGCGCGCGGTTCCACTGATCATCCGCATTGCCGAGAGGATGCTGTCGGTGTTCAGGTCCGGCATCTTCGCCTGGGCGATCTCCCGCACCTGGTCGACCGTCAGCGCGGCCACCTTGTCCGACTGCGGCGTCTGGGAGCCCTTCTCGAGCCCCGCCGCCTTCAGGATCAGGAAGGACGCCGGCGGTGTCTTCGTGATGAAGGAGAAGGAGCGGTCCGCGTAGACGGTGATCTCGACCGGTGTCAGCGTGCCCGCCTGCTTCTGCGTCTGCGCGTTGAACTGCTTGCAGAAGTCCATGATGTTCACGCCGTGCTGTCCGAGCGCCGGCCCAACCGGCGGCGCCGGATTGGCCTGGCCCGCCGGGATCTGCAGCTTCACGAATCCGAGGACCCGTTTCCTGACCTGTCTCTTCGCCATGCCGTCAAGACTCCCTCAAAGCTAGAAACCTCTGAGCTGGGTGAAATCCAGCTCCACCGAAGTCGGCCGCCCGAAGAGCGAGACTTCGACCTTGACCTTTCCCTTCTCCGGGTACACTTCCTGGACCGTACCGGAGAAGTCCGTGAAGGGCCCCTGGATCACCTCCACCACCTGGCCGGCGCGGAAGGGGATCTCCTCGCGCCCTTCCACCTCTTCGGCCTCCTCGATTCCGAGGATCCTGTTGACCTCCTCCTCCCGGAGCGGCTGGGGGTCTCCCCCCTGGGTGACGAAGCGCACCCCCTTCATCGCGCTGATCGCGTGTTCGGTGCGCTCGTTCAGCACCATCCGCACCAGCACGTAGCCCGGGTAGAGGGGCTTGATCACGGGCACACGCTTCCCGCGCCGGATCTCGACTACCTCCTGCGTCGGAACCAGCACCTCCAGGATTTCGCTCGCAGGCTCGGAACCCCGGTCGATCTCCTGCTGGATCAGCCGCCGGACCCGGTTTTCGTGGCGAGCCTGAGTCTGGACCGCGTACCAGCGCTCGTCGTCGCTCAATTGCGGAACATCCCCATGATGAAGTCGACGAGCAACCAGCTGGACACGATGTCCATGACCCAGATCACCAGCGTCAGGAGGATGGTGAACAGGATCACCACCCACGTGGCGTTCCGGAGCTGGTCCCGGTCCGGCCAGGTCACCTTCCCCATCTCGGCGATACATTCGTCGATGAAGGTCTTGATGCTTGCTATGCGTCCCACCTGTACTCCTACTCGATGATTGCAGTAACGACGCCGGCACCCACCGTGCGGCCGCCT
>VXLT01000107.1 GCA_009841475.1 Gemmatimonadota bacterium | reverse complement strand
CGACGCGCTGACCTACGAGATCGTGTCCGGCGACCGGCGGCGCTTCGCGGTGGGGGCGCTGGACGGGATGGTGAGGTACGTCGGCCCGGGCGAGGACTTCGAGACGGAGCCGAACCGGTTCGAGCTCGTGGTGCGCGCGCTCGACGGGTTCGGGGGCGAGGCGCGGACGGAGGTCGAGATCGAGGTGACCGACGTGAACGAGGCGCCCGAGGCGGCGGACGACGAGGTCGTGACGCCCGAGGACCGGGCCGTGACGGTCGACGTGCTCGCCAACGACACGGACCCGGAGGGCGACCGCCTGCACGTCCGGTCGATCACGGCGGCGGCGCACGGGGCGGTGCGCCTCGTCTCGGGCGGGATCGTGATCTACACGCCGGAGCGCGACTTCCACGGCGCGGACTCGTTCACCTACGTCGCCTCGGACGGGCGCGGCCTGAGGGACACGGCGACGGTCGCGGTGACGGTGCTGCCGGTCAACGACGCGCCGACGGCGGTCGGCCGGGTCCCGGATCAGACGCTCGACGAGGGCGGCGGTCCGGTCCAAGTGGATCTGTCGCCCTACTTCGGCGACGTGGACGGGGACGCGCTGACCTACGGCGCAAGGTCGAACGACAGCGGCGTGGTCGAGGCCGCGGTGGCGGGGACGTTGCTGACGCTGACGCCGGTCGTGTACGGCTCGGCCACGGTCACGGTCACGGCGTGGGACCCGGCTGGCTTGACCGCGACGCAGAGCGTGCGGGTCGGCGTCAGCGACCGCCCGCAGCGCACGGTCCTCGGGAACATGCTGGCGGCAACCGCGCGGGGCCATCTGGCGAGCCTGAGAGCGGCGCTTGGCCGCCGGATGGCGGCCAGTCCGTGCGAGGCGTCCCGGCTCGCGGTGATGGGCCGGTCCGTGCCGCTCGGGCGAACCGAGGCGGCGGACATGCTGAGGGGGATCGGGACCGGCGCCCGCTCGGCGGCGGCGGCCGCGCTGCGCATGGGCGAGGAGGCCCTCGATCCGTTCGGCGCCATGCGCTTGCAGGCGGGACGGGGCGCGACGGCGACGCTCGGGACGAACACGGTCCCGGAGACGGCAGAGCGTATCGAGGCCGCGCTCCGGGCGGTGCCCGGCCGGGCGCTCGGCGGCGGGGGCGGAGGGTCCGGCGCGGGCGCGGCGGACTTCCTGTTCGGCTGGGGCGGCTCGGAGCAGGACGGCGGGCGGTGCCCTGCGCGCGGACGCTGGTCGCTCTGGGGCCAGGGGGACGTCCAGAGGTTCGAGGGGACGCCGTCCACGGATTCCGGCTACGGCGGCGAGTTGTCGACCGCGTACGTGGGCCTCGACACGAGAATGGGCGCGCGCTGGCTGGCCGGTCTGGCGGTCTCGCGAAGCAAGGGCGTGGGCGACTGGCGCGCGGGCACATCCGACGGACGCCTCACGCAGTTCATGACGGCCGTTCATCCGTACCTCCGGTGGGACGGCGCTTCCACCTCGGTCTGGGCCTCCGTGGGCGCGGGCAGGGGCAACGCCTACAACGTGCGCACGGCCGGAAGGACGGGCACGAGCCCGACCGACCTCCGGCTCGGACTCGTCGAACTCGAACAGCGTCTCGGTGCGCCGGGCGGGCTCGACTTCGCCTTCCTGGGCGACGCCGCGTGGGCGAGGCTCCGCACGGGGGACGGCGACGAGACCATCGACCGGCAGGACATCGCCGTGAACCAGGTGCGGATCGGGCTCGACCTGTCGCTGCCCGCCCGGATCGGCGGCCTGCAACTGACGCCGTCCGCAACCGTGCACGCGCGCCGCGACGGCGGCGCGGGCCAGACCGGCGACGGCGTCGAGGTCGCCGGCGGGCTCCGGGCCGTGCTCGGCTTCGTGCGCCTCGACGCGCAGGCCCGGGCGCTCGCCCACCACACGGCGGAAGGCTACGGCGAGAGCGGCGCGGCGGTCACGCTCGCGCTCGGGAAACATGGAAGCGAAGAAGGATTCTCGCTCTCGGTCTCGCCGCGCTGGGGCGGTCCGGCACGCGCCTCGGGGGCGTTGCTGAACGGGCCGCTCGGCCGCGGGCTCCGCAGCGGCGGGCCAGACCCGGAAGGCTGGACCCTCGACGCGCGCGCCGGCTACGGCGTCAGCTTGCCCGGCGGCTTGAGGCTGGACCTCCACGGCAGCTATGGTGCCGCGTGCGGAGGCCCCAGTTTCGGGCTGAGCGTCTGGAGGCCGGCATCAACGGCCACGAAGTCCGAAGGATAGTGCCTTATGCCCTCGCGTCGGGGACGTGTCCAGCGGCACGAACATTCATGCTCTTCCAGATGAGCGGTTACACTTCGTTCTGGGCGCTCCGTGGCGTCCCCGGACGCGGCGGATTCGGCGCTCGGGACACAGCCGAGGCTCCGGAACCGGGGTTGGACGGCCTTCCCGCCAGGGATTGCTTTGGGGGGAGCGACCCTCGGGATCGGGAGCAGGGGTGTGCAAACACACCTGTTCCCCGAACCCGCGGCAGGCCCTCGGACTGCGGGGTCGCTCCCAGCCCCGCACTCTCGGCCCGTCCGGCGATGGCCGACCGGATCGTCGGCCCTCAAGACATTGTGCAGCAACCGGTGACGGGACGATCCGTTGGCCTTGGCGGAAACAAGTGTGTCCGGACCCCAAGCCAACCACCTAAGGCGCCAGCCGGCCCTGCCCTATACCCTATTCGTCGTCTTCGGCGCGCAGGAGACCGGCCTCGAGGGCGAAGCGCACGATCTCGCGCCGGTTCTTGAGGCCGAGCTTCTTCTTGGCGCGTGCCAGATAGCCCTCCACGGTCTTGGGGCTGAGATACACCTCGCGCGCCATTTCGCCGGCCGTGAAGCCACGGGCATACAGCGTGACGACGGAGCGTTCGCGCGGCGACAGCGCCTCGACCCCCGGATCGCTACTCGCCGGTGCCGAGCGTTTCCGCCGGAGCAGTGCGGCGGCCCGGCGCGGCAGGTAGCTGTGCCCCCGCAACAAGGCCTCGATCGCACCCAGCAGCTCCGTGTCCGCGACGCCCTTGTTCAGGAACCCATCGGCGCCGGCGTCCAGCGCCGGCAGGAGAAACTCGTCCTCGTCGTGGATCGTGAGCACCAGCACCTTGGTCTCGATGCCGAGCGCCACGATTCGCCGCGTCGCGTCCACGCCGTCGACTCCCGGCATGGCCAGATCCATGATCACGACATCGGGTTCCAGTGCGCGGGACTGCTCGATCCCCTCCTCGCCCGACGAGGCCTCACCGACGACTTCGACGCGGCCCGACGCCTCCAGCAGTGCCCGCAGACCCGCGCGCACGACCGTGTGGTCATCGACCAGGAGCACCCTGATCATGGCCCGGACTCCGGTCGCACACGCGCGAAGGGCAGCGTCGCCCGCACCGTGGTGCCCTCCCCCGGAGCCGTCCAAACCGTGACCTCACCGCCGATCAACGCAGCCCGGTCACGCATCCCTGCCAACCCCACGCGCCCATCGATGGGTTCAATGCCGGGACCGGGCAACTCGAACCCGCACCCCTCGTCGTGGACCTCGGCAATGACCCGCCCGCGGCAGCGCGTGACCGCGACCGTCGCTTCGTTCACCTGACTGTGCCGTGCCGCGTTGGTCACGGCCTCCTGGACGATCCTGTAGAGGCCGAGGGCAATGTCGCCGTCCAACTCGTCGTCCAGCCGCTCGAGACTGGAATGCACCGTGAACCCGTATACGTCCGCTGCGTCGCGGAAGACGGCGCGTAGCGCGGACGAAAGGCCTCGGCGTTCGAGTTCCGGCGGCAGCAGCCCCGTGATGATCCGCTTCACACGCCCCATGGCATCGTGGATCTCGGCCGACATCAACGACCACGCCTCCGCGCGCTTGCCCGGATCCAGTTCATCGGCCAGCAGCTTGGCCCTGATCTTGAGCGACACCAGGTACTGGAGCAGGTCGTCGTGCAACTCGCGCGACAGATGCTTCCGCTCCAGCTCCGCCGCACCCACCATCATGCGGCTCAGACGCCGCATCCGCTTCCACCCAGAGATGTCCCGGACCGTGCAGATCACCCATCCCTCGTCCCCGTCCAGTCCCGAGGGGCTGAGACTGATCTCCACCGGAAAAGCCGTTCCGTCCTTGCGCACGGCAGACAGCTCGAGTCCCTGGCCCATCGGGCGCGGCTTCGGCGCCTCGCCGTAGTGCCGGCGGTGCCGCAGGTGCTCATCGCGGATTTCCTGCGGAACCAACCGCTCGACCGCCAATCCCTTCATCTCTTCGGCCGGCCAGCCGAACATCCTGGCGGCCTGCGGGTTCAGGTCCCGAATCACACCCCCGGCATCAACGATCAGCGTCGCGTCGGGCGACGCCTCGAAAACGGTGCGGTATTGCCGGTCGGTCAGCACGCCGACTCGCTCTCGGTATCCCGAAGGCCCCCGCTCAACGACACGACCCTACCGATTCGACCATCCGGCGACCTGCGCCGCTTCAAGGCGCGAATATGCAGACGCGAGTTCGCGCCTGAGAATCAAGAGCCCAGCGACAGTCTCTGACCCGGGCGGCCCGCAGAGCGGCCAACGGTTCGAGAAAAAAGCGGGCGTCCATGCCCCCGGCGAATAAGCGCTTCGCTTCCTGGTCGTCGAACCGCAGCAAGACGGAATGCCCGCTCGAAATGCTCGTCGGAGACACGATCTCGTAGATCGTCTCGGTGTCGAACGCCTCCGGCTCGGCTTCGATGATGCTTCCGGGGCTGGCCTCGGTGCAGGCGGCCAGAGTGAACAGGACGGCCAGCGCGGCCAGGGGAAGAATGTTGGTCCAGGTCCTCATGGGATTCCGCCTTTTCGATAGCGGGTTTCGGGTGGGGCGTCTTCCCGGACACTATACACCGCCCATGGCTTCCTGACCAATCCGGGAGGCTGTCCACTGACCGAGTGTCGGGGCCTGCAGCGGCCTCATTGGGAATCATCCATTTGACTTGACGGGGGGGTAAGCTAGCCGGGAGAGCAGCCCGGCCGACAACGCTGTGACACCCTGCGGACCGGCTCCTCCCGCGTTCGGAAACCGGACTTATCGGAAAAGGGACGTTGCCGACCGGACTTTCCCTCCCATCCTGAGATGCGTCACTACTCTCCGTCCTCGCTCTTGGCCGGTTCAAGTCACGGGCGCTTCCCCCTCAGCGCCCGCGCCAGATCCGCTGGCGTCGCCCCCTTGTAGCGGGGATTGGTCGTCGGCCGTTCCAACCACTTCCGGATCCGCTTCGGTAACTCTCGCACCACGCTTTTCACTTCACCTGTTGTGGTGGGTGAGGAAGGCATCCGAAGTTGAATCATAGGGCGGGCTGGGAGGTTTTCGCAAGCGAGGCGGTGTGACGGCGGTGAGGGGGAGAGGTGCGGAGGAAGCGGGCGTGCCGCCGACGCGACGGGGGACCCTCTCGACCGCTCCACGCACAAAAGGCCTCGGTGGGCACCCAAGCCACCGGTACTGCCGCTGAACGGGAAGGGACCGGCGGGCTGCCTTTCGGGACTGCGGGACTCCGAGGAGATTGCGTGGTCGAGCCGCGCGGAGCGCTCGCTCGCGGCACCTGTCCACGATGAGACGGAAGGGAACTCGCAGACATGGCCGGGAGAGACTGGCTGGATGCCGTTCTGGGCCGCGGCCCGGAGTGGAAGGTCACCAGGGTGGAGCCAACGCTGAAGCCGAAGGAGATTCGGGTGGAGCTGCACCGGACCGGGGGGAGCCCGTTGAGGTGTCCTCACTGCGGCGAGGCGTGCCCGGGCTACGACACGCGAGGGCGCGAGTGGCGGAACCTGGACGCCTGGGGCTACAGGACCTTCCTGGCCTGCAACGTCCCGCAGGTCCGGTGCCCGGAGCACGGGGTGGTGACGATCCGGGTGCCGGGGGCGGAGGGGAGTTCGAGGTACACGCACCTCGGCGACGCAGTGGAAAAGGTGAGGCGGGCTTTAGACCCCCCCGGTCGTACCCCCTGCGGCGTCAGCCATTGATGTGCGCGCGTGCACCATTGAATCCGAAGTCGTAGAGGATGTCTTGGTAGCCAGTCGAACCACCACCGTTTTCGGATCCCTGCCACCCGTAGAACCTGCCCAGGTTCCAGTAACACTCCTTGTTGGACGTGTCGAGAGTCCTGCTGGGCACGGCGCACCCAGGCGGCGACGGATAGGTGCGATGATTGATCTGGCCGAGATTGCCGTTCTGGTACACCCAGAAGCGGGTGGACCGGGTGTTGTTGTCGCAACTGTCGCGCGAAGCATATCCCCCGCTGTCGCAGGCGCTCTGCGACTTGTAGTTGGCGTGCTTCTTGTACGCTACCCACACCAGAGGCCGACCACTCGAATCCCTCTCCATCCGGCCGCCGGTAATGGTCTCTGAACTCTCGCCCGCAGAGTTGCGGTGCGCCGACAGATAGGCGCGCAGGAGCCGCCACGGCCTGTCGCTCTCAAAGGCAGGCATGATCTCGAACACGACGAACTCCGAATCGCCGTTATGATCGCCGATGCCGTTCCATCCCAGATCGCGATGGTAACCGAAGGCGTAGAAGATCATCACCTTGTTCCCGCTGCCTGGCATGACGACGTAATACTCGTCGCGCCGCACATCGTCACGGCGATCAATCTTCATGGCCGGGCTGAACGCGAAGGCGACATCGTACTCGCACCCGTCGTTCAGGCCATCGGCATCCGAATCACCGCCGCCCAGCGAGGTATCGCGGCAACTCGCGCTGGTCCAGTCGTTGGCCACGTCGCGTGGCAGGTAGGAGCTGCCACCTCCGCCGCTGCCCGTGCCCGAACCGCAGGGATCGTCGAGTCCCGGCCGTGGGTCGTCACAGTCTGCGGCAGTGGAAGTGGAGATGAGAGAGTCGTCCGCAGGCGGCTCGATGAGGGTGTCCGTACAGGCGAACAGTGCCAGTGCGGCGAGGGCTGTGATCGTGATTCCGGTTCTCATGACCGGTGCTCCTTTTCTCCTTGGCCCGCAATCGTGGGAGTGCGGGCGCTCCCGCGCTAGGTGACCTGCTTGCAACGAATCCACGATACGTTTTCGGCAGTGCGTTCCGCGACGGGAATAACCCCGATATTTCTGGAGGGGAATTCCCCCCCTCAAGGAAACTGGGGAGCGTCACTTATCTTCCTCCTCGCTCTTCGTTGGAACAGTCTCGGGCTGCTTCCCCAGCAGCGCCCGTGCCACATCCGCCGGCGTCGCCCCCTTGTTAGCGGGGATTGGTCGTCGGCCGTTCCGACCACTTCCGGATCCGCTCCGGTAGCTCTCTCACCTTCCTGCTGATTGAGGGACTCGACATCACCGTGACGCCGAAGGAGGGAGAGAACCAACGATCGAGCTTCGCCTCCACGGTGAGCCTCCATGCGGATCTCCAGATCGGTGACTCGGGCATCCAGCCGCCATAGCACCATGCTGATCGCCAAAAAGGATCGTGACCGGCCCGCCCCAAGAGTTGAGCTAATCCTTCATCCGCCACACACCGCGACGAGCGTGAACGGGAGCAGAATCAGGTTGGCAATCACCAGAACGATGATCGCCACCATCCTCGCCTTGTCTGCCTCGCTTCGCGTCATAGCCCTCGCCTCCTTCACCTCTGGTGCAGCTCCATCTCCATGGAGTCTGGCCGCTGGTCGATTATCGAGCCGGGCGAGTGATCTCGCCGAGCGTTCGCCTTCGGGCGTCTCGTGGACGGCATCCGCAATCCTATCCAAGTTGGCGGCGTGTGGCAATGCATCCTGCACCCGCGCGCTGTGAGACACCCACACGTCATGCGAACTCCGTATGGGCCCGTCGCACCGACGCACCGGGCCGGTTCACGCCGACCGGCTCTTGATCTTGTATTCGTGGTGCATGCAGTACGTGCCACCGCCGCGAACGTCGGTGCAGCCCGGAAATGAGCAGTGGGGCGCCACGATCCCCCGTGCCGCGTTCCAAGCCTTGTGGTAGCCAGCCAACCACTCGGCAAGCCGGCCGTCGGTGACTCGTACAGGCCGAAAGCGTGGTCGGTGTTCGGCCGCAGGAGGTCGCTCTCCGCATCCGACCTGCCCCTCCGTCTTCCCTCCTCCTGGGCGGCGGCCAGCATTTCGTTCACGCTGCATCCACGAACTGCTTCGCCCTTACCGCCGCCGCGCGGTAGCATCAGCCCCGCCACAACTCGGAAATGGATCCGTTACCGGCACATGGTCGACCGCCTGTTCGAGCGGGAATCGGGCTTCGCCAGCACGATCGCGCCGGCAATGGAAAACTGCGAATCGGGTCAAATCGGTCTTCCACAGGTTTCGGGTCTATGTGTTCAGACATGTGGCAGGAGTTCCGCACCGGCCGGACAACCATGGCCAAACATCCCCGCCAGGGCATGGGCCCCGGGACAGGGAGCTACGAGTCCTCGGTTGCCGCCTCCTTCCGGTCGGGGGCCGCACCGGTCCGGAGTCGCTTCGTTCAAAGCGGTCTCGATCTGCTCCAGCCTCTCCTTGATTCGTCCTTCCATCGCAGCGAGTTCGGTGCCCGTCCAAGCCTCGACCCGGCCGACCCGCTCCTCAGCCGCCTTCAACCCCTTGTCCATCCGAGCCTCGACGTGGGGGAAGTCGTTCTCTGCCAGCTTGTCACCCAGCGCCTTCACGTCGGCACGCACATCGTCCGCCGCCGCCCGTGCCGCCTCGCGCATCCACGGCCGGAAGATGCGCCCCGCCGTCCACACCGTCGCGAGCACCGCCGCCAGCATGGTCAGCACCGTCGCTAGCAACGGCAACGTATGGCTCCATCCGGGCCAGACCATCCCGAACCCGCCTCCGGGTTGGGGTGCGGCATCCTGCATGGCCACCAGCACCGCCCCGCAGACGAGCCCACGTACGCGAATGCCGGCCAAGTCATATGGAATGGTCCTGCCCCGGGTTAGAATTCTCCGCCGCGCCGCCCCGCCGAAAGAAAGATAGGGGTCCCCCTTCCTCCCCGCGCAAGAGTCAAGCTGGCCAGATGCGGCTGGCACATTCGACGTGCCCGGCAAGCTGGAGGAACTCGCAGCTGGCATGGCGGTAGCGGCGGCGGCGAGCGGGCAATGGACTTGACGCTCCTCGGGGCGGAACTGCGACATCCCGTGTCTCGAATGAGCGCAAGGGCGCATGACGGGCGCTGCATCGGGTCCGGCTCCCACCATCTCCGGCTCGACATGGAGCCGGGCCATTGCAACCGCACGCACAGGAGCTGCGAGAACGTCCTGCCTATTCACCCCCGGCTGCCGGGAGCTACCCGATTCGCCGCTCTGATGGGCTCTTGTATTCGGACAGGTAACCCGACATGGGGGCTCCTGTGCTGCAATGCGGTTGCGCCACCAATATGGGACCGCGCGGCGACGCGCGCCAGATTGCCTGCCGTTCGACGATTCGAACCGGAAACGGCAGCACCTGTGAGCGGAACTTGAGATAGAACCAGTCCTCACGGGCGGAGATAGGGGTGGACGTGATGGCTGACCTTAGCAGCCCACTTGATGAACCCGCGGCCCAGATTCGGCTGTGGCCGCGCGGTCGGCGAGGCCAATTACGGGATGCGCAGCCCCAGCCGCTCGTTCAGACGCACTTCCGCCGCGTGGTGAAGCACGCATCCCTACAGATTCCCGAGTCACCGAAATGGAAGTGTCTCACGATGACGATGATCTTGGTGATGATGGCCGCCGCGACGAACGCGACGACGCCCCACTCTAGCCAGCCCATCTTCTCGCGGGTTCTCGCACAGCACTCCTTGGGGCTTCCTCTGGAGTTTCTTCCAGGACTCCCGCGTCCGTCCCCTTGGACTCTTCGCCGCTCGAGCGCACCGCTCTCGCGTTCACCTCTTCGCGAATCTGCTTCCGGCGCGCCTCTGCCGCTTCCCTGGCTTCCTCTCTTCGGGCGCGCCGCATCGCATTCGCCGTCGCGTAAAGCTGGTTCCAGGATTCGCGACTCGTCATCACCGGTCACGTCAACACACTTCCATTGTCGACGGGCTTACCCCCTGCAGCGATTCGGGGTTCGTCGTTGGCCAAGGTGCGGCCGGCAGGAATGCCCCCGTAGTCGAGCGTAGTCGTCGCTCTGAACAGGCTGGACTGGCTCATGTCGTCGGGTCGAGGATGTCGCGCGTCACCAGTTCCTCCGCCTGGTACCGCGCCCACCACGCCGGTTCGCCGCGTTCCTCCGCCCTCTCTACGAGCGCCTTGTACGTTGCCGCCGCCCGCTCCGCGACGTTCGCCAGGTAGCTGTCCAGCTCGTCGTCGCTCATCGCCTCGAATCTGTGCGGGTCCTTGTTCCTCAGAAGATGAAACGCCTTGCTCTCCCACGTATCCCCTGGCTGGTCGGTCGTGTCGGGGTCGATCTCATGTTCGTCGGGCAGCGGCACGATGGCGTCCGGGTCCCGGTCTTGGATCTCCTTGATCTTCTTCAGGTACTCCAATGTCACGCCCATCCGAGTTTCCTTACTCCAGCAGGTGATCCTATGCGCCAGCGGTCACCGCCGCCACGCAGTCGCATCCGGTATCCCGCGGCTTGTGATGGCAACTGCACCCAGCTTGGCCGCCAGGTCCTCGCCGCCCCCATCCGCCCGGGCCGCCGAGGAAGGGCCGTCCAAGAACGCCCGCACCTTTCCCGTGCGGGGGTCCCGTAGGATCGTCATAAGCCGGTCCGTCGAACCGTCCAGCACCGCCGTGCGGCCGTCTGGAGCGGCCAGCGTGACGCTCGCCAGGGCCTCCCAGCCCGGTCGAACCGGCAGCGTGTAGACGAAAACCCCAACCCGCTCGTTCGCGTCGGCAACCTCCGGCATGGCGAACGGAAGTGTGAACAGCACCCGCCCGCTGGCGTCCCGCCCCGTCAGCTTGTAGCCGCCTGTCGAGTCCGGCAGCGTCGGCGCCGCATCTACGACAAACGCCGGGTCGAGATGCAAGCCGCCGCTCTCCGTATCGCCACCCCACAGCAGAAGGGTACGGGTCGGCGCGCGGAAGGCAGCCGTCTCCTGCTGCCAGGGCTCCCCCCGACGGGCGTGTAGCGCTTTCGTAAAGTGGTAGGGGGTGATGAACCTTCGGGGGCATGTGTTTCGGTCCACCCTGCCCGCGTGGTAGTCGCGCCAGTAGCAATCCGCAATGCGGTAGCTCATCAAAGCGGGTGTAAGGGGCTCAACGAAACGGTGATAGACTTCGTCGTACCATCCCCAGACACCAACCAAGGCGGGGGCGTACGGATCAACCCCATTTTCGCCGGCACCACTGTAAGCGTGCCCCAGCCCCATGCTGTGGCCCAGTTCGTGCGCGATCGTAGAACCCTCGAGTGGCGAAAGAATGGTATTGCCCATCGCCATCGATGCCGACCCCGGACCCGTGCCCATCCAGTAGCCGCGTCCGCCCCCTAGGGCCCGAAGGCCTCGTAACGCGCGGAAACGGTCATCATCACCCATGGACGTGCTGTGCCATACGGGTTCGTGCGCCGTCACCTTCCAGTCGTTCGTCGGGAGTAGTGCGCGCGGTGCCCGCATGACTTCGTGGGCCGGTCCGTAGCCCGGGTCGGTGGCCATGTCCTCCACCATCTCGATGTAGTGCGTAACAAGGGAGTCCCCGGGGGACCACGACCTACCATCAAAGAATGGGACGATGGTCAGCTCCATCGTCGGCAGAGCGTGAACGTCGAGGGCTATTCGCCCTTCGCCCGGAATCCGCACGATCCCCGACCCCCCTGGCAGGGGGGGGGCCACCTCAACCTCCACTACCATTTCCACGCCGGGCTGAATCAAACTGCCACCTATCAAATCGGTCGCTATCGCGTTCCCACCATCGATGCGCCACTCCGACGGAAGTAGCTTCCCCGGCCAGAATCCGGGCATCTGGAGCCCAGGGGGCGGCGGCGTCGCCGACCACCCGCGCAACTTCCGCGAAAGCAGCAAGCTCTCGCCCTCGTAGAACGAAGCACGTACACCCGACACCCGAGTCTGGCCACCCCAGGGTTGTGTCAAGAAGACTCGCACCAGGGCGTCCCGGCCAGCCACCAGCGGCACCGTACCACCAACGTCTTGAACTGCCTGCATCAGGTCGGCCCTCCGCGTGGGATGATACGTCAGGAAGACAAGTCTCGCGGCTGCGGCCGCGTTGTCATCCGCCGAAGCTGTGATCCAGACACTTCCCTGGCTTATCCCCGTCACCAGCCCGGAATCGTCCACGACGGCGACCGCCGTGTCACTCGATCCCCACACCGCAGGCCGGGCAATCCGGTGGCCGTTCCCGTCGGCCACCAGCGCTGTCAGGCGCAACGTGTCGCCCACGCTAGCTGTGTCCGCCGACGGCGTAACCGTCACCGAGCGCGCCACTTGGGCCACCGTGACCGTGGCCATCGAAGAAACACCCTTGCCAGCCGTCGCCATGATCGCCGCCGTTCCGTCCGCTACCGCCGTCACTACGCCGGCGCCATCCACCGCCGCCACCGCAGGCGCGCCGCTCGTCCACGCCACCGCCGCCGAGGGCATGGGCTGGCCGCTCTGGTCCCGGATTTGGGCCGTCAGTCGCAACGTCGCCCCCAGCGCCGTGAGTTCCGCCGCCGATGGGGTCACGGACACCGCCGAAGGACGCGGCGGATCCGGTTCGGCGGCCTGGTCGCATGTGAGAAGGAGGGTGAGCGCAAGGGCGCATGACAGGCGCTGCATCGGGTCCGGCTCCCATCTCCGGCTCGACATGGAGCCGGGCCATTGCAACCGCACGCACAGGAGCTGCGAGAACGTCCTGCCTATTCACCCCCGGCTGCCGGGAGCTACCCGATTCGCCGCTCTGATGGGCTCTTGTATTCGGACAGGTAACCCGACATGGGGCTCCTGTGCTGCAATGCGGTTGCGCCACCAATATGGGACCGCCCGGCGATGTGCGCCACTACACTGACACCAACTGACTGCTCGACGAGCCCGAGCGGGACTGTCGTCGGCCGGTGGCGACCCTTGAGCTTCTGCCTTAGTATGTTCCAGCTGCGACGCAAGATGAACTGAGCCGAGATCCCCGAGGACATGGTCAATCGCCGTGAAGAGCGAAGTCACCCGAACGCCGCCGCCCGACGTAGCCGGCGCGGTGGCGCGGTTGGGCAGGCGCATCCGGGTCGAGCGGATCCGCCGCGGACTCACTCAACAGGATCTGGCGGACCGGATGGGCGTGACACGCTTCTCGGTAATGCGTCTCGAGAATGGGAATCCCGGGGTCTCGATGGGCATGCACGCGGGAGCCCTGTGGGCG
The DNA here is from genome assembly GCA_009841475.1 of Gemmatimonadota bacterium. Taxonomy (GTDB): domain Bacteria; phylum Gemmatimonadota; class Gemmatimonadetes; order Longimicrobiales; family Gaopeijiaceae; genus Bin94. The sequence goes on along the minus strand of VXLT01000107.1, from coordinate 2,269 downwards.
CTGGGCCTTCTCGGTCCGCTTGCCGAGATCGGCAACCCCCATTTCGACGAGGAAGGGGCGACAGATCCCCGCCCGGTCGCCGGTGCCCCGCAAGAGCGCCCCGCACGGAGCGCGGACAGGAGACGACACGAGGGGTAAGGGTCCGAATCAGCCGGGCCGGGGATCTCGGTTTGGAAGCCCGGAGTCGCGACAGGGAAAACCCTAGACATTGGGGGGGGGAGAACCCCCTCAGCCGAATCTCGGGATCCGCCCCACCCGCAACCGCCGCCTTCCCCCCACGCTTCGCCCGCCCCGTTTTCCGACACCCGCATCTCCACTAGTCTGGCGTCCGAACTCCCACGAAAGCGCGAGCAGCGATGGCGGTTCACAGGCCGCGATCACCCCGCCGGCGTTGCCCTCCCGCTGATTAACGGGACCCAGGCTCGGGGGGGCGCCGCTGACCGGCAGGAATCCGCTGGGGTGCGCTCGCCCGTTCGTTGACACCAGTCCCGTAGCACATGGTTGGCAGTTGGCAAGAGCGAGCGCCGGAAACGAGATCACACCTCGGAACGCCGGCGGTGTTGACAGGTCCCACTTCGCGCCAGCCTTTTCTACTTGGCAGTCAAAGGAGCGGTCCGGCCCAGGACTACCGCCCTGAAAGGAGGAACCAGCAATGAGCAGACAGAGGAACAACGACAGATCCCGCAGTCGGACGGTGCGGTTTTCGGACAGGACCGCTGTGGCGTGTCCGGCCGGGACGCGGCTGGCGATTGAGACAGCCGCCGAGATCGACGGGATGCCGCCCGCGGAGGCGGCCAGCACTCTCCGGGAGCAAGCCAGGTGAACGGCAATCTGCTGTATCTCGTCGCGGGCACCCTGGTCGGAGCGCTGGTCGCGACGTTGGCCGGCCAGCAGCGGCCGCGGGAACTATGTCCCTACTGCGGGGAGAAGGCCGTGGACGGCCTGTCGGGCTGGTGCTGGCATTGCCACGGGCTGGGACGGTGCAACCACTGCGAACTTGCCGCTCTCTAAGCCCGGGCGACGGTATCCGGCTTCGAACGCTACTGCACCATGCTGCACCTGCCCGCCGAGCGCGTCGGGGAGGCGGACGTTCGGGCCGGAGATTCCAAGCCGTGAGCGGGCAATGGGTAAGCGGCGCCCAGCGGCTGGACCGGATAGTTGCCGAGCTGCTCGCCCGCCTGCCCGGCCGTGGAACGAGGCCTCGGTTATTTCCCGCCTCCCGGGGCTGTACCTGTACTCCGGAACGGACGGACGCCCCGTCTTCTTGGGCCAGACGGGCAAGAACGTCCGGGAGCGGGTGCGCCAGCACAGCGCGGTCATCGATTCCTCGCGCCGCAGCCTCCCGGCCACTTTTGCCGTCCAGCTCGCGCGCTGGTCGAAATCGCGCTGGATCGTGACCATCCGGCTGCGAACAAAGCTAGCCATGTTCTGGTGACCGCAGCGTGGCGGCCCGGCGTTTACGTGGACGGACTCGGCTACAACGAGGATGTCCCGGGCGAGCCCGTGTCGGGGGCGTTCGAGGCGCTGGTGCGGATCTACGAGACGCGGGCGGCGCTGGCGCTCGCGGGCGGCGGCGAGGATCCGTTCATGGAAGCCGCGTGGCGGTATCATGAAACGCGGGTACGGGACCCGGACGGACCACCTATGGTTGAGGATGGGGGGTTGCACGGTTCCCTCCGGCGCCGTGTTCGATGCGGCCCCCGCCCCCGGCGGGCGGGGCTGGGAATACGTTCTGGCGCTGTTCAGGCGGAGCCAGCCGCCGTGCAAGGAAGGCGACGGCCCGCCGGGTCCGCCGGACTCTACGGAGGGTCCCGGTTCGGTTTGGTGCGTAGCGGGCGATCTTCTGCACCATAGCGTCCTGTACGGGGCAAGGCCTTGGCCCGGCCTCAACCCGGACCTGCGGAAACGGCGCTGCCGGGGAATGGGAGGGCCGGGTGGCGGCGAGCCCTGGAACTCTGGTTTCGTCTGGCGGCGGTAGGTTTTACCCCTACCCACACAAGGAACACCGCCCCCGGCCGGTTCGTCCGTTTCGCCCTTGCCCCGAAACGGCGACCAACCGGAGGCGGTTCCTACGGGTGTCAGTCTAGCCTCCGCCGGGCGGCTCCGCCCAATAGCAAGCGAACATTCGCCGCTCCGGGGTGTCGCCGCCTTGCCGTCCGGCCGGGGCGCACTCCATCCGGTTGCCGAAGTGTCCCACCGCCACCCACGCCAGCACTTCGGCCGGGGGCGCGAGACAATCCCGGTCCCGGCGCTCCATCGGGTGGAAGCC
>VXLT01000077.1 GCA_009841475.1 Gemmatimonadota bacterium | reverse complement strand
GCGGTGGGGGACCGGGTGGCGGTGCTGGCCGGCCTCCCCGCGTCCGTCAGCGAGGACCAGCTGAAGGCGATGGGGGCCGCGGCGGCGTCCTCGGGGGCGGTCGGGCTCTTCCACGTCGAGGGCGTCACCCCCGAGGCGCCCGACCTGGAGACCGCGCTGGGCGGCGGTGCACCGGAAAGGGTGATCGCGCTCCGCCCGGCGGCGCTTCGGGCCGTCCGCGACACCCTCAGCACCGCCCCCGCCGGCCGCATCGACGCGGTCGCGGTGGGCAGCCCCCACTTCTCCCTGAGCGAGTTCGCCCAGCTCGAAGCGCTCCTCCCCCATGCCCCCTTCGCGGTGCCCTTCTACGTCTGCACCGGCCGCTCCGAATACCGGGAACTGGAGGCGGCCGCGCGGCTTCCCCGCCTCGAAGCCGCGGGCATCGAGATCGTCGTCGACACCTGCGTGGTCGTCACGCCCATCCTGCCGCCGGACGGCGGCGTGCTCATGACCAACTCGGGCAAGTTCGCCCACTACACCCCGCCCAACACCGGCTACGGCGTGGTCTACGGCAGCCTGGAGGACTGCGTCCGCTCGGCGGTGCGGGGCCGCGTGGCGCGGGACGAGGGCCTGTGGAGCTGACGGGTGACCGCGCGCGCCAGTCGGCGGCGGAGCCCGACGCGGGCCGGGTTCCCATGGAGCTGACCGGTACGGTCGTTCACGGCGGTCCGGCGGAGGGCGGACGCCTGGCGGACGGCGGGTACTCCGCGGAAGGCCGCCTCCTGGTCCTAGGCAAGCCTCTCAGCTTCTGGGGCGGCATCGACCCCCTGACCGGCGACATCTGCGACCCGCGCCATCCCCGCCACGGGGACGCCGTGCGCGGACGCATCCTCGTCATGGAAGGCACGATCGGGTCCAGCTCGTCGAGCGCGATCATGCTGGAGCTCTTGCGGGGCGGCGTCGCCCCGGCCGGAATCGTGATCGCCCGCCCGGACGCGATTCTCGTGCTGGGGATCCTCGTCGCGCGAGAGCTCGGCTACCCCACCATCCCCATGCTGCAGGTGGGCGTGTCCGGGATCGCCCGGCTCGCGAAGCTGGACGGCCGCGCGGCGACGCTGTCGGGCGCGGTCCTGCGCGTCGGCGCACCCCGCTGACCCCGCGCCTTCCCCCCTTCAGGGCACCGCGTAGCGCTCCAGGTACTGCAACCCGACCTCGTCCATCCGCACCGCGTACAGCGCGCCTTCGCCGAAGCCCACCACGCGGCGGCCCATCGGCAGCACGACGCTCATCGCCAGCGCGCCGGTGCCGTCGAAGAGGTCGTAGCGCGGCGACGCCCCCGCCCGCTGGTGGCGCCGGACCCAGGCCCGTCCCGTTCGGTCGACGCGGATCGGCCGGGCATAGAAGGCCGGTTTCACCTCGGGCCACGGGTAGTCGTCCAGGTTGTCGTCGTCGTCGCCCCCTGCGCCCCGGGTAGCGGTGATCCTCATGGATCCGTTCGCCTGCATGACCTGGATCCCGAGTCCTCCTCCGGTCTCGGACCCGTTTTCGCGCCACTCCTCCTTTTCCCCCTGCCCGATCCGCACCGGCGTGTAGGGCACCGGGGGCCCGCTCGTCACCGACCCGTCCACCTCGATCCAGTCCACGTGATAGTCGCCTGCCCTCGCCACCACCACGCGGCCGTCCTCCGCCACCCCCCACGCATCTTCCGGCGACAGCGGGACCGGGGTGATCCGCACGTTCTGGTTCCCGGCGTCCCCCGATTCCTCCCGCGTTCTGCCCTGCTGCTTGAACATCCCCACCGAGTCCGTCTCCTCGGTGTCGAGGTCGAGCCGCAGGATCTTGAGGGAATCGGGATTCTGGTCGAAGGCCGGCATGCTGCGGAAGTAGAGGCGCCCCATCGCATCCACGCCCTGGGGAATCGCCATGACCACCGATCCGGCAGCAGGATCCATGACAGCGAAGGGACGCGTGTCGCCGAACTCCAGCTCCGGGCTCAGCACCGTGAGACGTCCGTTGCCCAGGTCCACGAGCAGCGTGCGGTCGCCAGGCAGCGGCCACACGGCGTCGGGCTGGCGGTACTCCGCGGGACCCTCCCCCAGCCCGCCGATCGTGTCGGCCGCGCCCGCGTCCATATCCAGCCACACCACCACCTGGCTGAGCGGATCGGCCACCAGAACGCGGCCGCCGGGCAACTCGCGCACAGTCGAGACCACCGAAAAGGCCTCGGCCCACGCGGCCTCGGCTTCGCCCAGCTGCACCTCCTGCACGCCTTCGGTAGCACCGTCATCACCGCCCGCACAGCCGACGGCCAGCCCTGATGCCAGCCCGGCCACCAGCACGCACACCATCCCCTTCGCCGCTTCCTTCGTTCGCATCCCCGGTCTCCTCGCTACTTCACGCCGCTGCTTCGCGCCCCTACTTCACGAACAGGATGTCGCGGTAGCCCGGCATCGGCCACAGATCGTCCGGAATCACCTTCTCCATCCGGTCGGCCACGTCGCGGACCGCGTTCATCGCCGGGATCACGTTGTCGCGCATGTGGAACACCTTCTCCGCGACCTCGTCGCCGCCGAGCTCCTCGTTCTGCGTGTCGAGCTCGTCGAGCGCCTCGGTGAGCTCGTCGATCAGGCCCGAGACCCGCGCGATGTTGCTGTCGAGGCCGCTCGTGGGCGCCACCCCCTTCGTTCCGCTTCGCGCCGCCGCGAGCCGCTCCAGATAGGTCACCGCCGCCGGGAGGATCATGCAGCGCGCCATGTGGGCCGCGGTCTCGCCCTCGATGTTGATCTTGATGAAGTACTGCTCGGTGAGGACCTCCAGCCGCGCCTCCAGCTCGCGCGGGCTCATCACGCCGTACTTGTCGAAGAGCTCCTCGTTCTTGTGGGCTGCGAGCGCCGGCAGCGCAGTGACCGTGTTGCCGGTGTTGAGCAGGCCGCGGCGCTCGGCTTCCTCGACCCACTCGGGCGCGTAGTTGTCGCCGTTGAAGATGATCCGCTTGAACGACGGGATCTCGTTCGACAGCAGCTTCCAGAGCGCGGTTTCCAGCGAGACGCCGGATTCGACGACCGCCTCGAGCACGTCGCTCCATTCGTCGATCGACTCGGCGACGATCGTGTTCAGCACCGTGGCCGGGAGCGAAATGCTCGACGCCGAGCCCACCGCGCGGAATTCGAACTTGTTGCCGGTGAACGCGAAGGGCGATGTGCGGTTGCGGTCGCCGGAGTGGCGCGGCAGGTCGGGGAGCACCGTCACGCCCAGGCCGAGGAGGCCTTCCCGTTCCCGCTCCTCCGCGCCCCCGGACTCCTCGAGCTGCTGGAAGATGTCCTGCAGCTGGTCCCCCAGGAACACGGAGATGATCGAGGGCGGGGCCTCGTTGGCGCCCAGGCGGTGGTCGTTGCCGGCGGTCGACACGCAGGCCAGGAGCAGGTCCTGGTGCTTCTCCACCGCGCTCATCACGGCCGTGCAGAAGAAGAGGAAGATCAGGTTGTCGTGGGGCGTGTCGCCCGGGTCCATCAGGTTCCGGTCCGACGTGCCGAACGACCAGTTGACGTGCTTGCCGCTGCCGTTGATCCCGCGGAAGGGCTTCTCGTGCAGGAGGCAGACGAGCCCGTAGCGGCGCGCGTTCCGCTCCAGGATCCGCATCATCAACTGCTGGTGGTCGGACGCGACGTTGGCGTTCTCGTAGACCGGCGCCATCTCGTACTGTCCGGGCGCCACCTCGTTGTGGCGCGTCTTCATCGGGACGCCCAGGCGGTAGAGGTCCATCTCGACCGACTGGATGTAGGCGAGGACGCGCTCGTGGATCGAACCGAAGTAGTGGTCGTCGAGCTCCTGGCCGCGCGGCGGCTTGGCGCCGAAGAGGGTGCGGCCCGAAGTCATCAGGTCGGGGCGGCGGTAGTAGAACTCGCGGTCGACCAGGAAGAACTCCTGCTCGGGGCCGAGGTTGGCGGTGACGCGCCCGGCGTCCACGCCGAAGATCTTGAGCGCGCGGCGGGTGACGCGGTCGAGCGCGTCCATCGAGCGGAGGAGCGGGATCTTGGCGTCGAGGCTCTCGCCGGCCCAGCTCGAGAACGCGGTCGGGATGCAGAGGAAGGTCGCGGTCTCGCCGCCGAGGATAAAGGCGGGCGAGGTCGGATCCCAGGCCGTGTAACCGCGGGCCTCGAAGGTGGCGCGCAGGCCGCCGGAGGGGAAGGAGGACGCGTCGGGCTCGCCCTGGACGAGCTCGTCGCCGCCGAAATCCGTGATCGCGCGGCCGTCGCGCCCGACCTTGAGGAAGGAGTCGTGCTTCTCGGCCGTGCTTCCGGTGAGGGGCTGGAACCAGTGCGTGTAGTGGGTTGCGCCGCGCGACAGCGCCCAGTCCTTCATCGCCGCGGCGACGGTGTCGGCAATCCCCGGGTCGAGCTCCTCGCCGTGCTCGATCGTGCGCACGAGCTGCTTGAAGACGTTGTCCGGCAGCCGCGCCTGCATCTCCCTGATGCCGAAGGTATCCTCGCCGAAGATGCGCGGGAGGAGGTCGCGGTCGCCCGAGCGGGATTCCGGCCGGCGGCTCCAGGTCTTGGCGGCACTGACGGAGTCGAAGCGTCTCTGGGTCATTGTGGGGGTGTCCTTGCCTCTCGAGGTTGTGGGTTCGCCGGGCGGCACCTCGTGTCCCGACCCGGAACGGTTTTTCCAAAGTTTGCTGCTTCCAACTTGGCGGGCCGTTCTGCAATGTCAAGAGGAAAAATAAGAAAAGATATTGTATGTTAAGGAATGTTATTCTACGAGACGATTGAGCGCCTGCGTTCGCTCTCGGCACAGCCGGGTCCGCTGCTGGCGTCGGTCGAGGGAAGGCTTGGTCATTCGCCCCTTTCCGTGGTCCTTCAGGCGACCGAAGGCGAGCGCCGCGTAGTCTTTGTTCCACCCACGCTGACCGACCGCGACAACCGCATGGCACTGGCGGTCCGGCTGGCCCCCCACGCGCCCTGGAGCGTGCCGCCGGGCGACTGGCGTGAGCTGTTCACGGCGCTGGCGGAGATGGCTCCACTGACCCTCGTGATCGACGAACCCGGTGCGCTCGCCGCGGCGAACCGCGCCTTCTGGCAGGAGTTCGGACAGGCGTGGGCCGCGGTGCGCCAGAGCGGAGCGAGGATACATCTCTTCCTGTCCAGCCAGTCCCCCGGACTGGGGGAAAGGTTGAACGCGCCCGATTCACCGTTCTGGCGACCCTTGGCGCGGGTGCAGGCCACCACCGGCCCGCCGCCTGCCCGGGTCGTCAGCCTGGGCGTGGGAACACACTACGATCTGGGCGCGGCGGTACCCCACTGGAAGGGCCTGGACCTTCTGCTCGGCTGGTCGATTCTCGGCGGCCTCCCGAGGACCTGGGAGCTGGCGAGCGGACGGGGGAGTCCCGCCGCGGCACTCCGGCGGGGCCTTTTGCGCAGAGGCCAACCCCTCGCCGACGGACCGATGGCGCTGTTGCAGCGCGCGGTGGGGAAGGTCAACCGTTATGCCGCGATTCTACGCGCGGTAGCGACCGGCGCGGATGACTGGCAACAGCTGTCGAGACGTCTCGCTCCAGCCCCTGGAGGGGTCGGCCCCGTCGGTCCCTACCTGGCAAAGCTGCGGGATGTCGGGGTCATCTCGGCTGATCGGCCTGTCGATGTCGCGCCCAGGGGCCGCCGCACCCGCTACCACCTCTCCGATCCCCACGAGGCCTTCTGGTGGTCCGCCATTCACCCCCTCCGCACCGAGCTCAGCATGGCGACTCCCGAGACGCAGGGCCGGCGGATCTGGAGCCGCAGGATTCTCCCCACGCTGCCCGGCGCCGTCCGCTCCGCGCTGCCGATGATCTGCCGCAGCTACCTGCGCTACGGTTGCGAACCGGTGCTCGGTGCGCGAGCCCGCACGGTCGGCCCGTTATGGGGGTCCGGTTACGACTTTCCCGTCGCGGGCACCCTCTCCAGCGGCGCGATCTGCTACGGCCACATCCACGCGGGCCCGGCCCCGGCCCCCGCCTCGATCATCGAGGACCTCGACCGCCGGATTCGCGCGACCCGTTACGGGTACGGCCGCCAGGCCCGGCTCCGGCTGATCTTCTCGCTCACCGGGTTCGAACGGGCGCTGCAGCGGTCGGCGGTTCGGGACGCGCGCGTGTGGCTGATCGGGGGAGAGGAGATGGCGGCCCCGCCGGGGTGAGGGTGTCTCGGTCTCCGGCGTCCTGGGAATCTTCCCGATCGGTAAAACTTTTCCCGTTTTTCGTCAGAGTTGTCCCGATCGGGAAAATTGGTGTCCAGAATCACGCACAGTTTTCCCGGTCGGGCAAAAGCACAGGACGGCGGTGGAATAGGCCTCTCGAGGCAGCCGACGCGACCTTCGAGGCAGCGGAAGCGACCTTCGAGGCAGCGGAAGCGACCTTCGAGGCAGCGGAAGCGACCTTCGAGACAGCCCACGCGACCTTCGAGGCAGCGGAAGCGACAGACAGCCGACTCGACCTATCGATGTCCGGTGGAGGCATGGTGGGCCTGGCCCAGGGCATGGCGGGTCCGGCGGGCGCGGCCAGGACACGGCGGCTTGCGGTCGGTGAGTTCGCCGAACTCGAGTTCGATCGTACCTTTCACCTTGGCAATGACGACGGCCGAGGGGAGTTGGCGAAGGGAGTCAGGAGAATGCAGGCTGCAAGGTCATATCGATTCGGCGCGGGCGTGGCGCTGGCGACGCCGCTCCTCCTGTTCTGGGTGATCGGGGCCGTGGGGCTGATCGGGGTCGAGGGCGACCCCTTCGACCGGATTTACGGGGGGGTGGTCGGCATCGGGCTCGTCGGGGCCGTGATCGCGCGGCTGCGGGCGGCGGGCATGGCGCGCGCGTTGTTCGCGGCGGCGGGGGCGCAGGCGGTGGTCATCGTGATCGCGCTGATCGTGGGGAAGCAGCACGTCGCGGTCAGCTCGGTGCCCGAGATCGTGCTCCTGAACGGGTTCTTCGTCGCGCTGTGGTGCGGGTCGGCCATGCTGTTCCGGCGTGCGGCTCGGGAACGGGGACTTGACTGAACATGGTTTTGAGGGTAGTTTTTCGGACACCATTCGGAGTCCGCATTGACGAGGTGGAAGAGAGACTCGGCGCCCGTATCGACAAGGTGGAGGGGGGGCTGGGGGATGTGCGCGAGGGGCTTGGCGAGATCAGGGGTGAACTCCGCGGCACGACGCGGTCTCTGGAGATGCTGCGAAAGGACTTTCGGGCGCACGCGTTCGCGAACGCGGACTGACCGCTTCCGCTAGCCCGCCTCCTCGGCGGCGGCCGCCTCCCGCAGCGCATCGGCCATGATTCCGCATGCGGATCCGATGACGCCTATTCCGGCGAACATCGCCACGGTGGCTAGGATCCTGCCACCGGCCGTCACGGGCTGAATGTCGCCATAGCCGACCGTCGTCAGGGTGACCACCGCCCACCAGAGCCCGTCGAACACCGAGCTGAAGACGTCAGGTTGAGCCTTGTTCTCGAGGTGGTACATGCCGAACCCGGCCGTGACCACGATGATGCAGGTGCCGGCGAAGAGCGCCCCGGCCTCATCGACCGCGAACCGGAATGCCCGGGCGAGCCTGGCCACGGCGCTGGTGCGGGTGGCAAGCTTTGCCGTCGCGACAAAGAGGCGGAAGAGGCGGAAAGCACGCAGCGCCCCCAGATCGAACCCCGTGAACGCCCACAGCGGCAGGATCGCCAGGAAGTCCACGATCCCGATGAAGCTGAATGCGTACTTGCGCCAGTCCTCCGCCCGGCGAATGCGGACGCACCACTCGATCGTGTAGGCGAGCCAGATGACCACGTCGGCCCAGAAGAAGAGAGTCCCGAGATGGGCCAGGGCGTCGATGGTCTCGGCGGTCTGGAGGAGCAGGTCGAGGCCGATGACGGCGAGAACCAGGTGTTCGGTGCGTTGGGAGAATGGCGAGGTGTGTCGCATTGGTGGGGCTCCAGGGAGTGGTGGGAGTCGAGCGAGCGACGCAGCAATGTAAGGAGTAGGTTACACTAAGTACCGTCGAGTTTACATTGGCCACTGGAGTCCCCGATGAACTGCCGCGAATTGCCTCGGTGGTGTCGCTTTCCCGTGTGGGAGGTCCGCGGCCCGGGCCGCCAGCCGTGGTGACCGGGCTGGGCGCGCGCGTGCACCCCGCCGTCGCGCCGGCCCGCGCCGTCCTCTTCGACTTCGACTTCACGCTGGCGGATTCTTCCGAAGGCGTTGTGGTCTGCATGAATCACGCGCTGGGCCGCCTGGGGCTCCCTCCGGCCCCGGCGGACGCCATCTGCAGGACCATCGGGCTCGATCTGCCCACGGCGCTGGGGATCCTGGCGGGCGAGGAGTGGAGGTCGCGGGAGGAGGAGTTCTTCGAGCACTTCGTCAGGAAGGCGGACGAGGTGATCGTCGCCAGCACGTCCTTCCTGCCGGGCGCGGCGCGGGTGCTCCGGGCGCTTCGGGATGCCGGCTGCCCCGCCGGGGTGGTGACGACCAAATACCGGCACCGTGTCGAGGACGCGCTTGAGCGGGACGGGCTGCGGGGGTTGGTTGACGTGATTGTCGGGATTGATGATGTGCCGCGGCCGAAACCTGCACCCGATGGGCTGCAGCGGGCGGCCGGGTTGCTGGGGATCCCGGCTGGCGACTGTGTCTACGTGGGCGATTCGGAGGTGGATGCGATGGCGGCGCAGGCGGCGGGGATGGCGTTCGTGGCCGTGCTGTCGGGGACGACGGGGGCGGAGGTGTTCGCGAGGTATCCCGCGAGGGCGGTGTTGGCGGGGATCGGTGAGGTCGTGGACAGAGGGCCGAGCCCGTCAGCCAATCGAGTAAGCCAGCCCGGCCCGTAGGGTGAGGACCCGGTGCTTGAGCGAGTCGCGCTCGGCCTTGTCGATATCCAGGAGTCCCAGGGTGTAGATGGCATCGAAGGACAAGCCCATGGAGTCCGACAGCTCGAACTCGATCCCCCCGCCTCCGGCCACCGACAGGTCGAACTTCGATCTCTCCAGCGCGCCGTCCTCGTCGCAACTCTGGGTGGTATTCACATTGGTCCCCTCGAAGGTCGCGATGGCGATCGCTTCGCAGGACACCTCCAGCGCCAGTGCGGGCCCGCCAAGCAAGTGTGCCGAGATCCGGTCACCGGACAGAGGCAGGCGCAGCGTGCCGAGCCCCGCCACCTCGAAGTAGTCGGCCTTCAGCGTGATGTCAGCGCGCACGTCCGGCAAGGATACGTCCCACCTGCCACCCTTTTGCGAATAGCTGCCGGCCAGCTGGAATCCCAGGTTCTCCGAAATCGGCATCGTGACCGACACGCCGATCGACATTCGTGCTACCGATTCGAAGTCGGGGACGAACAGTTCTCCGGTCGAGACATCCACCGAAGCCAGGTTCAGTCCGCCCGTGACACCGAGTCTGGTCTGGCCGGCGGCAGGCGCCGCCGCGAGAAGAAGGAAGGGGACCGCGAAGGGGAGAGGGAGCAGGTTTCGCATTGGGATCTCCGACTGTCAGGACTGGGGATGGCGGGACTTGACTTCCCAGGGAATCTAACGCGGGAGTGGCAGGGGAAGTTGCAGGGGAGCACGAGCCCCCAGCCCGCCCCTCACCTCCGCAACTTCTCCGGCAGACGGTACGCCACGACGCTCAGGATGTCCATTTCGTCGGTTTCCCAGTAGGCGACCAGGCCGCCGGGACCGAAGGCGCCGGGCATCCGCATCCCGCCCGCGGGGAAGGTGCCGACGTAGGTGCCGTCAGGGTCGAACACGTCGATCGGGCCGTCTTCGTCGGCCGGTCGGGTGTAACCTCCTGCTCTGCGCGGGCCCCCGGATTCGGGATCCTGGCGCCGCACCCATACGAAACCGTCCGGTGTGGCGCGGATCTCTCCGATGACGGGGATTTCGGGATGGAACGTCGCGTTCTCGATGTTCTCGCGCGCGGCCGCCCACCCGGCCCTCCGCCTGGATGCGATCTCCCTTGCCATTTCCGGCGATCGCCCGGTGACCTCGACGCCGGATTGCCTGTCGAAGTCACGGAGCATTGCGCCGCGCAACCTGGACTCCATGGCGCGCGTGACCGGCCGCGGTGCGATCGGGCGCGTCAGCGTGTTGAGCACGACGCCGTCGCGGACGATCCGGACGGTGTAGGTTGACGAGTCCGCATAGGCGATGGCACCGCCGGGCAGCACGTCCCACTCAAGCTTGGGCTCGTAGTACGGCACGTTGATCGTGCGCATCGTGGCGGCCGCGTGCCCCGGCCGGGGGGGACGCCACCCTTCCAGCAGGACTTCGGCGGCCACCACGTCGCCACCGAGGTCGAGCGCCTCGATCGTGCGCTCGTCGGCCTCGGCCACGGCGCCATACACGCGGCCGAAGCCGGCTTCCGGCCCCTGGGCGTAGAGGATCCGCGGGCGCGGTCCGGGACGCATGTCCCACGACGCACCCAAGTGCGGAAGCAGCCGGCCTTCCATCGGACGCCACCGCACCACCCGCTGGAAGCTGCCGTCGGCGCCGAAGAGCTGGAGACCGCTGCGCAGGTGGTCGTTCACGGCTAGGCTGCCATCGGGCCACACGATGATGCCGAGGATCAACCCGAACTCCCCCGGTCCCTCGCCCTCCCGCCCGATCGTCGCGACCAGCGATCCGTCCGGCCCGACCTTCACCATGTGCTTGACCTCCGGGTCCCACACATACAGGTTGCCGCCGCCATCGAAGGCGAACTCGCCGCTCCGGGTGATATGGTGCTGGGGGAGATAGAGTGGTGAGGGGGTGACCCTCGGCGCAGGGTACGACTGGCCGCCGACCTCCCATATGTACAATCAGCCGCAAGTCTAATCGTCATTTGGACGCTTCTCAAATCGACACATGGCCGCTACATTTCAAGTCATGTTCGATTCTCCGGCCCTGTATCCGCGTCCATTGGCCGCCGTCCTCCTGGAGGCCCTGGCGGACACCCCGGTAGTGTGCCTTACCGGCCCGCGTCAGAGTGGCAAAACCACGCTGGTCCGCGCGATGATGCCCAAGCGCCCGTTCTTCAGTCTGGACCATCCTCCGTACCTGTCCGCCGCGAAGGGGGATCCCGCCGGATTCGTCGCGGCACTCCCCAGGGAAGTCACTATTGACGAAATCCAGCGCGCGCCGGAATTGCTTCCCGCCATCAAGCTCTCGGTTGACCTGGACCGGCTGCCTGGACGCTTCGTGCTCACCGGTTCGGCAAATCTGCTCCTGCTTCCCGCCGTCACGGAGTCGTTGGCGGGGCGCATGGAGACCGCCCGCCTCATGCCCCTGTCCGAGGCCGAGAAGGAACGTCGGCCCGGACTTTTCCTGACCGATCTCCTGCGAGGAGACATCACCCCGGCACTGCACGCGGGCGTAGAGGCGCCCGACCCTGCCGATCTCGGGAGACGCCTGGTTTCCGGGGGCTATCCGGAGCCTCTTGCCCGCAGCCCGGCGCGCGCTCGCCAGTGGCATCGGCAGTACGTCCGGAGCATCGTGGACAGAGACGTTCTCGACGTCGGCAGAGTCAGGGATGCCGACGGTGTCGCACGCCTGTTGCAGCTGCTGGCGGCACGAAACGGCGAACTGCTGAACACGGCCGGTCTTTCCCGGGAGTTGGGTCTGCACAGAAACACGGTGCGCGAATACATCGCGGTGCTGGAGAGACTGTTCCTGTTTCGCCGTCTCCCGCCGTGGCACCGGAATGTCGGAAAGCGGCTTGTGAGGACGCCGAAGATGCACATGGTCGACAGCGGGCTGGCCGCCACTCTGGCCGGACTCCGGCCGGAGGACTGGATCCCCAAGCGGGACCGCATGGGCCATCTCCTGGAATCGTTCGCGGTCCATCAGTTCGTGACGCAGGCGGGCTGGACCGACCCCGATCTCCGGTTCTGGCATTTCCGCGACAAGGACGGCCAGGAGGTCGACCTGGTAATGACGCTCGGCGCACGCACGTGGGGCATCGAGGTGAAGGCGACCAGCACGCCGGGACGGTCGCCCGGGCGGGGGATGATGCGCCTCGCGGCGCTGTGCGGCGACGATTTCGAGGGAGGTGTGCTTCTCTACAACGGACGCGACATCCTGCCGATGGAGGATGAGCGGATGCTGGCGGTGCCGCTGAGAGAGCTCTGGAGGCGGTAGTGGGGTCGCAGCTCGGCGGTCCGCATGGCCGAGAGCTTCTCGGCGACGGCGGTCGTGACCAACGCCGCCGAGGCCCCCGCTGGGCTGCGGATCAATTTTCGGATTGACAAAGCTAAGGACAGTTAGATAAGGTTACACGATTATTCGTCACTAACTAATCCTAACTCTTTCTAAGAGGTTCGATGGATCCTTAAGCCCGAGCCCGGTCTGGCAGCGTCCGGGGATCTGGAGACCGACCTCACAGACCTTCTGGTGGCGATTGGAGAAGCCGCACGAGCCGCGGACCAGCCCGCAGCCATCCTGATCGACGAGGTACAGTACCTTAACGACGAGGATTTGCGGGCGCTTATTGTCTCACTGCACCGAATCAGCCAGCGGGCACTGCCTTTGCTCATGTTCGGAGCGGGATTGCCTCAGCTCGCGGCGCTGTCGGGCGAGGCCAAGAGCTACTCGGAGCGCCTCTTCGACTTCCCCGCCGTCGGCCCCCTTGACGAGACAGCGACAAGGGACGCCGTTCGAGTTCCAATCGAGGAAGCCGGGGCGGAAATCGACGACGACGCTCTCGCGGAGATTGCTGAACGGACCGAAGGCTATCCCTACTTTCTCCAGGAATGGGGGGCGCATTCGTGGAATGTCGCGCCCACCTCACCCGTAACCCGGCAGGATGTCGTCTCGGCCAGCGGGAAAGCCACCGCCGCCCTGGACGCAAGCTTCTTCCGCGTCCGCTTCGATCGCCTCACACCGAGGGAGCAGGCCTACCTGAGAGCGATGGCTGAACTGGGCCCCGGCCCACACCGCTCAGGAGAAGTAGCTGCGAAGCTGGGAATCGCGGTCACCTCCGCCGGACCCCTTCGGACCGGTCTGATCCGAAAGGGGATGATCTGGAGCCCTTCGCACGGAGACACGGCCTTCACCGTCCCCATGTTCGATCAGTTCATGTTCCGCAAGATGCCGGACTGGCGGAGGGGGAGTGGTGAGGGGGTGAGGGGGTGAGGACCTGTGAAGAACATCACCATCACCTTGCCCGTGGATGTCGCCGGTGGCTGAGGGTCAGGGCCGCCGAAGACGATCGCAGCGTCTCCAGGACGGCCACTCCGTGCCGTGGTGGGACGCCGTCATTGTCGCGGCGGCCCAGTCCCTGGGCTGCTCGATCCTGTTGACCGAGGATCTCAGCACGGGCATGCGTTCGGGGAGGTGCGCGTGGTCGACCCGTTCCGATCGAGCGAGGTGGGGGTTGGGGAGATTGTTGGGGGATGGGGGTGAGGCGTTCCCGGGGCGCGTGCAGCCAGGCCCATCCAGCCATGTCAACGCCCCGTCCGCTCCGCGAGGATGATGCGCCGCCCCCCGCCGGGGCCACGTCATCACCGCCAAAGGCCGGTCTCATCGGATGGACGACGCCGCATTCAAGAAGCTCTTCTCCGACTCGCGGATGATAGGACTCCTGATCCGCCGACATGTCCCCGAGTGGGCTGACAGGATCGACTACCGGACCCTCGAACCGCTCCCCACCGAACTGATCGACGAGCACCTGCGACGGCGCTACCCCGACATGATCTGGCGCGTCCGCACGACTGACGGGTCCACGGACCTGATACTCCTGCTGGAATTCCAAGGCAGGCCGGAGCGGCATATGGCTCTCCGGACGACGATCTACAGCTGTCTCGCGGCCCAGAGCTTGATCCAGCGGGACAAGGCACTCGGGCGGGGCGACCGGGAACTGGCTGTGGTGGCCCTTGTCCTCCACCACGGAGACAGGCGATGGAACGCTGCAACCCGCCTGAGCGACCTTTTCCGGGATTCGGCGCCGGACACCTACCGGGCGGTGGGGCGGCTGCTACCGGACGCGCAGGCTACGGACCCCCTGGACCTGCCACAGATCGTGATCGGGCTTTCCGGGGTGAGGACCGCCGGGCAGATGCGGGCGGCGCTCAAGGTGCTGCTGCCGCTGGTCGAAGCCTTCGGGGACGAGGATTTCGACCGGTTCATGGCCCGGTCGGTGAAGGCGATGTTACGTTCGAAGGGGTTTTCCAGCCAACAATTGGAGGAAGCAATGACGATGAGCACCGTGGTGACCGAGTTCCAGCGCAGTCTGGACGATATCAGGCAGGAGGGGCAGGTGGCGGTGCTGGTTCAGCAGATTCTGCGGAAGTTCGGGCAGGAGACCGCAGAGGAAGTCCAGCGGTCGATCTTGGAAAGCCCTGGCCGGGACCGAATCGCCTTGGTCGCGGCCGCGATCCTCGACTGCGACACGCGCGAACAGTTCCTGGAGCGCGTGCGGGAGCGCGGGATGTAAAGCCGGCATTCCATTTTGTAAAGCTGACTTGACGTTCTCTGGCGGGAATAGACACGAGAGCCATAGGTCATCGTGACCCCCGACCAACTCCTCGACCGCCTGGCCGCCGTCAGGATCGACCGAAGCCATGGCGGCCGGGCACCCCACAAGCCGCTGATGCTGCTGCTGGCGCTCGCCCGTGTCGGGTTGGGGCCGGAGAGTCGGCTCATCCCCTACGAGACTGCGGACGAGCGCTTCAAGGAACTCTGGGAGGACTTCGGACGACCCGGTGCGCCACCCCGTGTCCACTACCCGTTCGGCAGGTTGCGAAACGACGATCGTCTGTGGGAGATACCGGAGGAATCACAGCTGTCCACGGGACGAGCGGCGGACATCCGCGTCAGCGAAGCAAGGCGCCTCGGGATCACGGGCGGATTCCGGCAGGAGGTCCACGATCTGCTATGGCGCCACCCGGAACTCGTGTCCCGCGCTGCCCGCCAGATCCTGTCCGAACACTTTCCGCCATCGATCCATCAGGACATCCTCGACGCCGTGCGGCTCGCGGCGGGGCCATCCTCCCACGGACTCGACGAACCCATGCCCCGTAGAGGCAGGAAGGTCAGGGAGTACACGCCGCGGGATCCCCGGTTCCGCAAGCGCGTGCTGGGGCAGTCCGTGGACAATCCCCGCGTAGCACCGAGGGCGGTGAGGGGCCGGGCTGGCAAGGCGCGACGAGAGGTGAATAGCAGAGCTATTCGCCCGAGGAGCAACGCAGAGCGGTGCGTTGGGAGCTCGGTATGTAACCCCAACATGACATTTGGTAATGTCCTCTTGACATTCAGAGAACCTGAGCACCGCGCCCAGCGCGGATGCATCGCCGCCCGAATGCAGCGGGGACTTGTTCCACGGGCTGCCTGAGGCGTACGACGAACGCTGCGCCGTGTGCGAGCACGACATCCGCTTCGGCGACCGCCTGCTCGGACTGGAGGCCGCGCACATCCGGTGGCATTCCCACGATGGCCGGGACGTGGTTCCCAATGGCCTGGCGCTGTGCTCCGTGCATCACAAGGCGCTGGATCTCGGGGCGATGGGGCTGGAGGGGAAGGG
>VXLT01000288.1 GCA_009841475.1 Gemmatimonadota bacterium | reverse complement strand
CCCCAAAGGAGCCCCCCCGTGATCACCGCCCTCGCCCTCGCCGCGGCAGTCCAAGCGCCCGTCCAGACGCCCGATCTGGCCCCCGGCACCCGCTACGATCCCGATGTCCCGACGCTGGAGCAGGTGGCGGGCCACGACTTCGGCGAGGCGATCACGACGCCCGCCGATGTGATCCGCTACATCGAAGCGCTGGCCGACGCGGCTCCCGGGCGCACGCACCTGGTGCGCTACGGCACGAGCTGGGAGGGCCGCCCCCTGGTCGCCCTGGTGATCGGTTCGGCGGAGCGCATGGCGCGCCTGGACGAGGTCAAGGCCGGGCTGGCCCGCCTGAGCGACCCGCGCGGCCTCTCCCCCGACGAGGCCGAGGACCTGATCGCGGAGCTGCCGGTCGTGACGGCGCTTATGCATGCGATCCACGGCAACGAGATCAGCGGGAGCGGCGCGGCCATGGCCGAGGCGTACCACCTGCTGGCGGCGACCGGGGATCCCGATGTCGATCTGATCCTGTCCGAATCGCTGGTCCTGATCGACCCGCTTGAGAACCCCGACGGGCGGAACCGCTTTGTCTATCAGAACCGGATCGCGCAGGCAAGATGGCCGGACGAGGCCGCGTTCTCCGCCGAGCACGACGAGCCGTGGCCCGGCGGACGCACGAACCACTACCTGTTCGACCTCAACCGCGACCTGTTCATCCAGAGCCAGCCGGAGACCAGGGCAAGGGTCGACATGCTCCTCGAGTACCGGCCGCAGGTGGTTGCGGACATTCACGAGATGGGCGGCAACTCCACCTACTTCTTTCCGCCCACCGCTCCGCCATCCAACCCGTGGTACGGCGAGCGGCAGATCGCGCTGATGGACGTGATCGGGTCGGCCATCGCAGCCAGGTTCGACGAGCGCGGCTTCGCCTACTTCAATCGCGAAATCTTCGACCTGTTCTACCCTGGCTACATGGACATGTGGCCCATGGGGCAGGGCGCGCTCGGGATGACCTTCGAGCAGGCCAGCGCCCGGGGGCTCCGGCTGAGGCGCGACGATGGCGATCTGCTTACCTACGCCGACGGGGTGCTCCACCAGTTCACCGCCGCGATCGAGACGGCGCTCACGACAGCCCGCAACCGGGAACGGATCCTGCGCGACTACCACGCCTTCCGGCGCGACGGCGTGGAGGCGGGGCGGAGCGGCACGGCGGAGATCGTGCTGCACTCCGCGCACGACCCCGGCATGGCGGAGCGTCTGGCGATGATGCTGGTGGAGAACGGGGTCGAGGTGCACCGAGCCTCCGGGCCGGTCGCCGTCGACGGCCGCACGCTCGCTGCCGAGGCGAGCTTCATCGTGCCGCTGGACCAGCCGCTGAACGGCCTGATCCACAACCTGCTGGACCCGCACGTGCCGATGCCCGAGGACTTCGTGCAGCGGCAGATCGAGCGCCGCGCGAACCGCCAGTCCGACGAGATCTACGACCTGACCGCGTGGAGCCAGTCGCTGCTTTGGGACGTGGAGGCGATCGAGACATCCGCGACCGGGGCGAGGGGAGAGCCTGTGGCGGGCTGGGGCGCCGGGCTCCGGGCGACCGAAACGGAGGCGGATGGGGAGGCGGGTGGCGGTGCGGAGACCGTTGCCGAGGTGCCCGAGGCGGTGGTGGGCTACCTGATCCCGTGGGGGACGAACGGGGCGGCGGCGGTGGCCGAGGCGCTGCGCGAGGGCGTGCGGGTGCGCGCGGCGGGCGCCGAGTTCACGCTGGACGGTCGTGGGTACGGGGTCGGTACCGCGATCGTGCGCGTGGCCGAGAACGGACCGGAGCTGCGCGGCACATTGGCCAGGATCGCGGAGCGCCACCGCGCCGAGGTGGTGCCGATCGACGGCGCGTACGTGCGTGAGGGGATGTCGCTGGGAAGCAATCGGGTGCGCGCGCTCGCCGAGCCGCGCGTGATGCTGGTGTACGACGCGCCCGGCCAGAGCTACTCGGTGGGGTGGGCGCGGTACGTACTCGAGCGGCGCTACGGCCAGCGCACCACCCTGGTGAGGGCATCCAGCCTGGGACGCGCGCGGCTGGCCGACTTCGACGTGATCGTCTTTCCGTCCGGCAACTACGGCGGCGCCGTGGGCGGGGGCTTCACGGACCGGCTGGAGGCATGGATGCGGGACGGGGGCACCATGATCACCATGGCCGAGTCCTCACGCTGGGCGTCCCGGGCGGGGCTGCTGGCCACCACGACGGAGCGCCGGGGCGGCAGGGCCGAGGGCGACGATCCACCTGATCCCGGCACCCCCGACCAGCCCATCGAGTACCTTGACGCGATCTCGCCCGAGGACGAGTCGCCCGAAGGCGTTCCCGGCGCGATCCTCCGCACCGTCCTCGACACCGAGCACTGGCTGGCGGCCGGTACCGACGGCGAGATCGGCGTCCTGGTCGAAGGCTCGCGGGTGTTCCGCCCGATCACGCTGGACGACGGTGCCAACGTGGGCCGCTACGCCGACCTGGACAGCCTGGTGCTGGGCGGGATCGTGTGGGAGGAGTCGAGGCCGCAGCTTGCCAACAAGGCATTCCTGATCCATCAGCCCGTGGGACAGGGCCAGCTCGTGGCGTTCGCGGAGGACCCGAACTACCGCGCCTACGCCGAGGCGACCCAGCTTCTCTTCATGAACGCGGTGCTGCTGGGGCCGGGGCGGTAGGAGGGGGGGACGATCGTCGCGTCCGAGCGCGAATGGCGCGAGCAGGCATCCGGCCGCGAACCCCTCGGGCGATGGCTTGTCGACAACGTGCCTCGCGGCGCGAATCTGGTCATTCCCCGGGCGCGCGAGTCCCGCCGGGAGATCCCTTTCGCAACGTGCGAGGGCGGCTGCCGGCCCGCCTCACCTCCGGGTGACGGCCCCCGACCTCCAGCTATCTTGAACGCCCCATCCACCTGAAGCCGCCCATGCCCATCGGCCCCACCGCGTTCTGGAAGCGAGTCCATCTCGGCGAGGACACCGGCGTCGAGCTGAAGGAGGTGCGCTTTCGCGGTAGGGAGGTCGCGGCCCCGAATGGCAGTGACTTGGCAGACGGATTCGCCGCCTTCGCCAACTCGGGCGGCGGATGGTTCGTGCTCGGGGTCCGGGACGACCGCACCCACCAGGCATTGGCGCCTGACCAGCTCGATTCCGTGGCGGAGATGGTCACGGAGATTTGTGCGGACCACATCCAGCCTCCGCTCGACTTCAATCTCCAGCGAATGCCCGCGCCTGAGTCGGGGGACGGAGGGGTCCTGCTCGTCGACATTCCGCGCGGAGCGGAGGTGCATCGGTCGCCCGGCGGGTTCTTTCGCCGGCGTGGTGCCGGCAAGCGGCAAATCGAGACGGCCGAGCTGCGTCGGCTGCTCCAGGCGCGGGCGCGGTCGGAAGAGACCGGTGCGGACATGCAGCTGGTCGCCGACACGGGCGTGGAGTCGCTGGCACGGGAGCACTGGCGTCGCTACGCCAGTTCGCGCTCGAGCGACAGTCCCGAGGTCATGCTCGCGAAGCTCAAGTTCCTCAGGGACGACGAGCTCGGTACCCCCCGCGCGACCGTGGGGGGCATCCTGCTGGCATCGGACGAGCCGCGAGAGTGGCTGCCGAACTCATACATTCAGGCGGTTTGCTACAGCGGAGGGACCAGGGACGGCAACCGGCAGCTCGATGCCCAGGACATCGGCGGTCCCCTGGACGAGCAGATTCGCGGTGCCATGCGTTTCGTCGTTCGAAACCGGCGAGTCGCCGCTCGCAAGGATCCCGCCCGAACGGATATCCCCCAGTACAGCGAGCGCGCGGTATTCGAGGCGGTGGTGAACGCCGTGGTGCACCGGGACTACGGCGTCGCCGGTTCGCGGATACGCTTGTTCATGTTCGATGCCCGGCTGGAGCTGATCTAACCGGAAGTCTCGGCAACTCGTTGACGGTCGAGGACCTGCGGACGAGCCAGTTCACCAGGAACGAGCTCCTGGCATCGCGCCTCGGCCAGTGTCCGGTGGGCGATGTACCCGGTTCCGGGGGGCGGCAGCACTTCATCGAACGTCGCGGCGAGGGCATCGGTGTCATCGAGGATGAGACGGTCGCGCTCGCCGGGAGCAAGCCGGTCTTCGAACCCGTCGGCGAACGCGAGTTCAAGGTCACCCTGCCGGCGGCCAGTCCTCCTTTGCCCGACGGGTTGGCTACGCGGGTCGCCGTGCGGCAGGCCGAAACCGGGCGGCCCCTGCGCGACGTGCATGTCGTCGTGCTCTATCCGAACAAGACCTACCTGGAGACGCGCACGGATGCGTTCGGGCACGCGGACTTCGAGCTCTACGCCGAGCTGCCCCTGACGGTCCTGTGCGCGGCGCCCGGCCTGCGCGCCCACGTTGAGCGTGGTCACCGTGGTGGGGAAGGGCTCGATGTCGAGATGAGGACCGCCGACAACGGGGGGTCAATGATCATAGCTCACCGGACCGGCCACCTGCCGGGAATAAACGGGCGGCTGAATCCCAAATTGGACAGGCTGGACCGGAGCTATCTCTACGCCGACAACGTCGCGATCGACGACGGGCGGCAGCAGCCCGTGTACTTCGCCTTGAACAAGCCCGTCCGCCTCACCGACTCCCTCGGCGCGCGGGCCACCCTCTGGTTCCGCGAGATGCTGGGGTCTTCGTTCGTGTTTGACTATCGGTACGAGTGACCGGCGAACGGAACCCGGTACCAGCGGGCCAGGCACGGAGCCGGGACCGGGGTGGCATCTGCTACTTGGTCAGTCACTTGATCAGTGACCATGTCGCTGCCTGGCCACGGTGACCAAGTCACGGCTCGTCACCCGTCCCAATCGTCCGCCAGCTGGTACCGCCGACATCCGGGAGCGGCTCGGTATCCCAATCGTTGGGTCCAGCGGGCTTGATGGTCATGGCGCATGAGATCATCTTGCGGCCCCGCGCGCAACCGCGACCTTGCAATCAACCGTCATCACTGTCCTCTCGACGCCGGAGTCCAAAACCGATGTCTCGCCGCGCCCTCCCTGCCGTCCTTCCCACTCTGACCCTCGCCCTCGCGGCCCTCGTCCTCCTCCCCACCCCCGCCCATCCCCAGGGCACGCGCTTCCTGCGCCAGCCCGACGTCGGCGCCACCCACATCGTCTTCACGCACGCCAACGACCTCTGGAAGGTCGCGCGGGACGGGGGCGACGCGGTCCGCCTGACCAGCTCCGACGGCGCCGAGACCGACGCGGCCTTCAGCCCCGACGGGCGCTGGATCGCCTTTACGGGCCAGTACGACGGCAACACGGACGTCTACCTGATGCCGGCCACAGGCGGCCAGCCCGAACGCCTCACCTGGCATCCGTCCCAGGATGCGGTCCAGGGCTGGACCCCCGACGGCGACATCCTCTTCCGCTCAAGTCGAGACGGAGTCCCCACCCAGCTCTGGAAGTTCTACACGGTGCCGCCGGAGGGCGGGCTGCCGACTGCCCTCGCGCTTCCGCAGGCCTACCTGGGCGGCATGTCCGGCGACGGCGCCCGCATCGCCTACCAGGAGATCGGCTACTGGGACCCGGAGTGGCGCAACTACCGGGGCGGGCAGGCGCAGCCGATCGGCATCGTCTCCACCGACACCTGGGAGCGCACCACGCCGCCGTGGGAGGGCGAGCGCCAGATGGATCCGGTGTGGATGGACGGCGTCGTCTACTACATGTCCGAGCGCGACTGGGCGGGCAACGTGTGGTCCTTCGACCCGCGCACCGGCACCGAGCGCCAGCTCACCCGCCACGCCGACTTCGACGTGAAGTCCCTCGGCGCGGGCGACGGAGTGGTCGTCTACGAGCAGGCCGGCTACCTGCACGAACTCGACCCGGCCACCGGCGCCTCCCGCCAGCTCGTCATCAACGTGACCGGCGACATGAACTGGTCGCGCGCCAGGTGGGAGACGGTTCCGGCCGGCGGTCTGCGCGACGCCCGTCTCTCGCCCACCGGCAAGCGCGCGATCTTCGAATGGCGGGGCGAACTTTTCAGCGTCCCGGCCGAGGAGGGCTCGTGGCGCAACCTGACCCGCACTCCCGGCGTCGCCGACCGGCACCCGGTGTGGTCACCGGACGGGTCGCGCATCGCATGGTTCAACGACGCCGGCGACGAGTACGCGCTCGTGATCGCCGACCAGGACGGGTCCGACCAGCGCCGGATCGAGATCGACGAGCCGTCCTTCTACTTCCGCCCGGAGTGGTCGCCGGACGGGACCCGGCTGGCCTTCACCAACACCCACTACCAGGTGCTGGTGCTCGACCTGGAGTCGGGCGACATCGCGCACATCGACACCGACCGCTTCGCCCACCCCGAGCGCTCGATGAACCCCGTCTGGTCGCCGGACTCCCGCTGGCTCGCCTACGCACGCCGACTCGACAACCAGCTGCGCGCGATCTTCGTCCACGACACCGAATCGGGCGAGACGCGCCAGTTCACCGACGGCATGTCCGACGCGATCTCGCCGGTCTGGGACGAATCCGGCAAGTACCTCTACTTCCTCGCCTCCACCGACTACGGGCTCAACACCGGCTGGCTGGACATGACCTCGTACGACCGCCCGGTGACGCGCGCACTCTACCTCGCGCTCCTCAGCGCCGACGAGCCCTCGCCCTTCCTGCCGCAGAGCGATGAGGAGGAAGGTGGGGATGAGGAGGACGACGAAGGGGACGAAGGGGATGCCGGGTCCGGCGGGTCCGGCCAGGGCACCTCGGGCGACGGCGCGACCGGCCGCGGTGCCTCGAGCGACGACGCCCCCGAAGTCACCATCGACTTCGACGGCCTCGCCGACCGCATCCTTGACGCCCCCGGGATGGGCCTGGCCAACTACGCCGGCCTGGCCCCCGGACCAGCCGGAACCGTCTTCGTCCTCGGCGGTGGCAGCGCCGCCCGCAAGTACTCCATCGAGGACCGCGACGACGAGGACTTCCTGGACAGCGGCGGCCGCGTCGCCGTTTCCCACGACCGCAGCCACATGCTCTACTACAGCGGCGGCTGGCGCATCGTGAGCACCGCGCGCGCCCCTTCCGGCGGCGATGGCGCGCTCAACCTGAACAACATGCGCGTCCGCGTGGAGCCCACGGCCGAATACGCCCAGATGCTCCGCGACGGCTGGCGCTTCATGCGAGACTTCCTGTACGTCGACAACCAGCACGGCGCCCCTTGGGACGACGTATGGGACTGGTACTCCGAGTGGCTCCCCGACGTGCGCCACCGCTCCGACTTCAACCACCTGCTGGACATGCTCTCGGGCGAGATCGCGGTCGGGCACTCCTACGTGAGCGGCGGCGACTACCCGGATCTGGAGAGCCCGCGCACCGGGCTCCTCGGGGCCGACCTGGAGGAGGACGGCGGGTTCTACCGCATCACCCGCATCTACGACGGCGGCGACTGGACCCCCGGCCTGGCCGGGCCGCTCTCCCACCCGGGGATGGAGGTGAGCGAGGGCGACTACCTGCTGGCGATCGACGGGGCCGACCTGCGCGCGCCCGCCAACCCGTTCCGCCTGCTGGAGGGGACCGCCGGCCGCGTCATCACCCTGACGGTCGCGTCCTCCCCGTCCGCCGATGACGCCCGCGATGTCCTCGTCCAGCCCACCGGCGGCGAGGGCGGGCTCCGCCAGTGGGCCTGGGTCGAAGCCAACCAGGCCCGTGTCGACGAGATGAGCGGGGGACGGCTCGCCTACGTCTGGCTTCCCAACACCGGCCAGGGCGGCTACCGCAACTTCAACCGCATGTACTACGCGCAGCAGGACCGCGAGGGCGCGGTCATCGACGAGCGCAACAACGGCGGCGGCTCGGCGGCCGACTACATAGTCGACATGCTCGACCGCGACCTCACCGGCTACTTCAACTCGCGCGCCGGCGACCGCAAGCCCTGGACCCAGCCGATGGCCGCGCTCTTCGGCCCCAAGGTGATGGTGATCAACGAGCGCGCGGGTTCGGGCGGCGACCTGCTGCCGTACCTGTTCCGCTTCCGGGAGATCGGCCCGCTGGTCGGCACCAAGACGTGGGGCGGCCTGGTCGGCACCTGGGACACCCCGCCCCTTATCGACGGCGGCGGCTTCGTGGCCCCCCGGGGCGGCTTCTTCGACGTGAACGGGGAGTGGGCGGTGGAGGCCGAGGGGGTGGCCCCGGACATCGAGGTGCGCAACGACCCCGCCCCGGTGATCGCCGGCGGCGACCCGCAGCTGGAGGTGGCGGTCAGGGAGGCGCTGAGGCTGCTGGATGCCGGTGGAACGGTCACCTTCGAGGCCGAGCCGCCGCCGCCGGTGCGATGGAGGCGGCCGGGAAGGGGGCGGTGAGGACTGTGTCGCGCTTGACGGGCCAACCGTGCCGCCGGAACACTGAACCCTCAACCAGGCGGTGCCCCGCACGGCCGCGCCGCACATACCACCCGAAACCGGGAGACCGATCATGAAACGCTGGGGGCTGCTACTTCTGCGGGTAACCACGGGCTGGCTGCTGGTCCTGTGGGGCATCGACAAGTTCCAGAATGTCGCGCACGGTCAGGCGGTCGCGGAGACGTTCTACTTCGGGATCGGGACGCAGGCCGTGGTGCAGCACATCGTCGGCGGCATCCAGATCCTCCTCGGCGCACTGGTCATCCTGGGGCTGTGGCGGCGCCGGGCCTACCCTGTGATGCTGGCCGTCCTGGCCTTCACGGCCATCGGGGTGTGGAAGTCGATCATCGACCCGTGGGGCTGGTTCCTCGACGGCTCGAACGTGCTCTTCTACCCGTCGGCGATCATCGCGGCGGCCGCGCTCCTGCTGTGGGGGACGATCGACGATGACGAGATGACGCTGGACGCGAAGATGACATCATGATGCGGTGATGTTATGATGTTTCCATCATGAGAACCACACTTACGCTCGACCCCGACATCTACCAGGCGGCCAGGAGCATCGCACGGGAACGTGGCGAAAGCATGGGCGCGGTCTTGTCGGCGCTGGCGAGGGCGGGGTTGCGGCCCCGCGAGCACGCCGTGCGGGCCGACGGCTTCCCGGTCTTCGACGTCCCGCCCGACACGCCGCCGCTCACGTCCGAGATGGTCCGCGACGCCTTGGAGGACATCTGACGAAGCTCCTTGACGTCAATGTCCTTGTTGCGCTCGCGTGGCCGAATCACGTGCATCACGCGGCCGCCCACCACTGGTTCCGTGCGAACCGGGACGGCGGCTGGGCGACCTGCCCGCTGACCGAATCCGGGTTCGTGCGGATCTCGAGCAACCGCCGGGCCATCCCGGAGGCCTGCGCTCCGCGCGACGCGATCAGGCTGCTCGAGCGGATCCGGGCGGTGGAGGGGCATGTCTTCTGGACGGACGACATCTCGCCGGTCGATCCGCTGTGGACGCCATTTGCGCGGGTCGCAGGCTACCGCCAGGTCACGGACGCGCATCTGCTCGCCCTGGCAATCCGCCACGGTGGCCAACTCGCGACATTTGACCGGCGCCTGGCCGAACTCGGAGCGGGGGACTGCCAAGATGTGTTGGAGGTAGTCGGAATCGAGTGATCCGCCGGACGGAGTCAACCGTCGGCGTCCCGGAACTGGGACGGTCCGCGTCTTGCCGGCGTCGAGTGCGCGTACCGATACCGGAAATGGGTCCAGGGCGCGGGACATCACCACGGGAGCCAGCTCCAGCAACGAAATGCGAGCGATCACCTCACGCGCGGCGTCCGCCCGCCGTGCGGTTGCCGCTCGGGCGTGAAGGCGTGTCCAGGCCTCGTACTCGAGCAACCGGCTGGAAACGAGGGTCTCGGTCCAGAACGAGGCCGGGGGTCGCGGGTCTTCCGCGAACAGGTGCGCCAGGGCGACCGAGGTGTCGACGTAGATCACCGGTCGCGTCGGTCGCGTTCCAGTTCACTGAGCAACACGGACAGCGCGGCCTCCGGTGGCCCGCCGCGGGGGGGCTCGGATCCCGGAGAGAGAGCGGGGGTCAACCAGCCCTTCCGCACCGCATCGGCAAGTTGCTGCCGTCAGATGTTGGCCCACATCTTATGCGATCCGCTCAACGACGATGCCGTGCCCGTCCCGGCCGCGCCGGGGCATTCCACCCGAAACCGGGAGACCACACATGAAGCGCTGGGGGCTGTTACTTCTGCGGGTGACCATGGGCTGGCTGCTGGTCCTGTGGGGCATCGACAAACTCCAGAACGTCGCGCACGCCCAGGCGGTTGCGGAGACGTACTACTTCGGGATCGGGGCGCACTTTGTGGTCCAGCAGATCTTCGGTGTCCTCGAGATCATGCTCGGGGCCATGGTCATTCTGGGCCGGCACCGGCGGAGGCTCTACCCGGTGATGCTGTTCGTCCTGCTCTTCACGGCTGTCGGGGTGTGGAGGTCGATTATCGACCCGTGGGGATGGTTCCTCGACGGCTCGAACGCGCTCTTCTACCCGTCAGCGATCATCGCGGCGGGGGCGCTTCTCCTGTGGGGCATGATCGACGAGGACGAGTTGGCGCTGGACACGATCATGATGCCGGCCGGACGTACTCGCTGAGTCGACCCGGCGGCCCCGCCGTTTCTGAATGTTTGTGAAGCCGTTCACAAGTCTGGCGGGAGGGCCCGCTCGCGACCTTCCGGCCCGCCCCGGCGCCCGCCCAGGTTCGCGCGCGCGCGCCCCGCACCCTATAATGCCCACAGTCACAGCCCCGCCCTTCCTCCGGAGTGAGGTGCAGAGCAAGATGTTGCAAACCGAAGCCATTCAGGCGCGGCGCGGTGGGTTCACCCGCCGCAAGTTCATCAAGGGGGTAGTCGCCGCCGGCGCCACCGCGTCCGTGTCGGGATACCTGTTCCGCGAGACCGGTGTGTTCGCGCCGATGCTGTCCGCGCAGGGCGCCGTGGAGCGGCTCATTACCCTCAACGTCAACGGGCAGCAGCGCCGCGTGGACGTGCCCAAGCACGAGACGCTCGCGATGACGCTGCGCTACCAGCTCGGCCTCACCGGCACCAAGCTCGGTTGCGACCGGGCGGAGTGCGGCGCGTGCACGGTGCTGCTCGACGGGGTCACCCACTACGGCTGCTCGATCCTGACGCACTCGGTGCAGGGCCGCGAGGTCAGCACGATCGAGGGGCTGGAGCAGGACGGGGAACTCCACCCCGTGCAGCAGGCCGTCCTGGACGAAGGCGGTTTCCAGTGCGCCTTCTGCGCCCCCGGCTTCGCGATGAGCATGGTGGGAATGCTGGAGAAGAACCCGAATCCGACCCGTGAGGAGGCGGCGGTGCTGCTTTCGGGCAACCTCTGCCGCTGCGGCGACTACGACAAGATCCTGAACACGGCGATGCGGGCGGCCGAGCTGTCCCGTACGCGCGCCTGAAAGGGGACTCACGATGGCTGAGAACGTAATCGGCACCGACATCTCCCCACCGGATCTGAGGGCGAAGATCACGGGACGGGCCCGCTACGCGGAGGACTTCCGCGCCGAGGGGATGGTATTCGCGAAGCTCCTCCTGAGCCCGATGCCGCACGCGCGCGTCCGCAGCGTGGACACGAGCGCGGCGGAGGCGATGGAGGGGGTGCTGGGGATCCTCAGGGCTGACGAGCTGCCCGTGCAGTCGGAAGGACTGCGCGAGGGGGCGCTCACCGACGAGCCCAAGTACGAGGGTGAGCCGATCCTCGCTGTCGCGGCCGTGGACGAAACGACCGCGGCGGCGGCGGTGGAGGCGATCCGGGTGGACTTCGAGCAGCTGCCCTTCGTGCTGGACCCGCTGGAGAGCCTGCGTGAGGGCGGTCCGGACGCGCATGTGGGCGGGAACATTTCGGCAGGGCGGGGCGAGTTCGGCTCGCTGAAGTGGCCCGCATCCGTCTTCGAGGAGGCGGGTGCCGACCGGCTGCCGATGGGTGAGCCGGCCACCGAGTGGACCCTCGGCGACATCGAGGCGGGCTTCGACGAGGCGGACGTGGTCGTCGAGGAGACCATCGTCCACCAGTCCGTCACCCACCACCCCATGGAGCCGCGCAGCTGTATGGCCTACTGGCAGAACGGGAAGCTGTTTCTGCACGGCTCCACGCAGAGCACCGAACGGACGCGGGGATCGGTGGCGGGCCTGGCCGGCGTCGAGCCGGACGACGTGGTGTTCATCGGCGAGTACTGCGGCGGCGGCTTCGGCAGCAAGATCTCGGGCTCGCCGATCATGGCGGTTCCCGCGGTGCTGTCGCGGAAGATCGGCCGCCCTGTCATGCTCCGGATCACCCGCTACGAGGAGAACTACATCGGGCGGGCGCGAGCGGGGTTCCAGGGATGGGCGAAGATGGGCTTCCGCGCCGACGGCCGCATGACCGCACTCGACCTCTACCTGGTGCAGGACAGCGGGCCTTTTAACGCCAGCGACCTCTTTACGGCCGGAACCGTGGCCACGGCCTCCTATCAGCCCGAGAACATGCGGTTCCGCGGCGCGGCCATCCTCACCAACACGCCGCCGCGTTCGGCGCAGCGGGCGCCCGGGGGGGCGCAGATCGTCGCGATGCTTGAGCCGCTGGTCGACAAGGCCGCGCGCGAGCTCGATGTCGACCGCCTCGAGATCCGCAAGATCAACGCGCCGGGTCATGACGGCTGGCTGGGCGCAAGACAGACACCCTTCACCTCCGCCTACGTGCGCGAGGCGCTCGACCTGGGTGGCGAGCTCTTCGGCTGGGAAGAGAAGAAACAGCTCTCCGGCCAACGCAACGGCACCAAGGTCACCGGGGTGGGGATGGGTCTCAGCCCGTTCACAGCCGGCAGCGCGGGCCGCGACGGCCTTCTGGTCATCCGCCCGGACGGCAAGCTCTACGTGCACCAGGGCATCGGGAACCTCGGCACCCACTCGATCGCCGATACCGCGCGCCCCGCGGCGGACGTCCTCGATCTCTCCTGGGACCAGGTCGAGATCGTCTGGGGCGACACCAGCAAGCACCTCCCCTTCAGCACGGTGCAGGCGGGCAGCCAGACGACGCACGCCCACACCCGCGCCAACCACGCGGCGGGAACCGCCATGCTCGGCCTCCTGCAGGAGCTGGCGGCCCGCGAGCTGGGCGGTTCACCCGCCGACTACCGCGTCGCCGACGGCCGCGTCTTCCGGGCCGGGAACCGCGCCGCCGGGATGAACTTCGCCGAAGCGGCGCGCCGCGCGATCGCGGCCGGCGGCAAGTTCAGCGGGGGCGTGGTGCCGGAGGACCTCAACGACGCCACCAAGGCGGCGGTAGCGGGCCTCGCCGGTGAAGGCCTCATCGCCGCCGCGCGCGACAACTACTCGCGCGGAGGCTCGGTCTACACCTGGGTCGCCACCTTCGCCCAGGTCGAACTCGACGTCGAGACCGGCGAGGTGGAGATCATCGACCTGGCGTCGACCACCGACTGCGGCACGGTGATGCACCCGCGCTCCCTGGCCGCGCAGACCAACGGCGGCGTCTTCCAGGGGATCGGGATGGCGAAGGGCCAGCGCTGGGTGTTCGACCCCAAGTGGGGCATTCCCTTCACCAAGCGCTTCTACACGGCCCGCCCGCCCGGCATCCTCGACGTTCCGCTGAGCCCGCGCTTCGCGGCGGTCAACGAGCCCGATCCGCACACGCCAGTAGGCGCCAAGGGGATCGGGGAGCCGCCGGTGGGCGCCGGCGAGGCCGCCTACGTCTGCGCGGTCGCCGACGCCATGGGCGGGCTCTGCCTCTGCAGGACGCCGCTCACCGCCGACATGATCCTCGCGGAGCTGGAGGGCCGGCCGCGGCCCTACGGCCTGCTGGAAACCCACGTCTGAAGGAGAACCAAGATGGCTGTCATGCGTGACATGATCCCACCGTTCGAGCTCTATCAGCCGACGGGCGTGGACGACGCGGTGCGACTGATGCGCCAGCACGGCGACAAGGGTTGGGTCCTGGCTGGCGGACTCGACACCTTCGACTGGTTCAAGGACCGGATCAAGAGGCCGGAGGCGGTGATCGACCTGGGTTCCGTGGAGGAGATCCGGGGCATCGCGGCCGGCGGGGACGGCGGGTTGCAGATCGGGGCGATGACGAGCCTCACCGATGTCGCCGAGCATGCCGACGTCATGGGCCGCTATCCCCTCCTCGCCGAGGCGGCAGGGCTGGTGGCGACGCCGCAGATCCGCAACCAGGGCACACTCGGCGGCAACATCGTGCAGGACACCCGCTGCTGGTACTACCGGAGCGGCTGGCCCTGCTACCGTGCCGGGGGCAACGTCTGCTACGCCGCGACTTCGCAGTCCATGAACCGCGAGCACTGCATCATGGGGGCGAGCCGCTGCGTCGCGGTGAGCCCGTCGGACACGGCGCCGGCGCTCGTCGCGCTGGACGCCGAGATGGTCGTCGCCAGCACCTCCGGCGAGCGCACCTACCCCGCGGCCGACTTCTTCATCGGCCCCGACATCGACATCGAGCGCATGACCGTGCTCAAGCCCGGCGACCTGCTGACACGCATCGACCTCCCGGCCCCCTGGCCGAACGCGCGCTGGTACTTCGAGAAGATCCGCGACCGCAAGTCATGGGACTTCTCTCTGGTGAGCGTGGCGTCGTCGCTGAGCGTCGAGGCCGGGATGATCCAGGACGCGCGCATCGTCGTGAACAGCGTAGCCCCGTACCCGGTGCGGCTGCGCGCGGTCGAGTCGGCGATCCGCGGCAGGGTGCCCGACGAGCAGACCGGTCAGATGGCCGGCGAAATCGCGGTCGAGGGCGCGCGCACGCTCCGCCATAACGACTACAAAGTCGCGCTGATGCGGAATCTGGTTAAGCGCTCGATCAGGGACGCGGCGTAACGGCCGGCGAACCCACGACAGGTGCGGGCGCCCGGCGGCTGCGGCTGCGCCCGATCACAGCCACAAGGATGCGATAATCCATGGAATTCCTTCGGAGGGCACTGAACCCCTGGGGTGAGAACGTCCCGATCGGGGTCTCGTGGGACCTGATCTGGGCGGCGGTCATCATCGGGGCGGTCTTTGTCGTGGTTCACGCGCTGCTGGTCCCGAAGAAGGTGGGCGCGGGCGAGATCGACGAGAGCGAGGCGAAGGGTCTGCCGGACCGGATTCAGCGACACAAGCCGGGCGCCCGGGGATTCCACTGGTCGATGTCCGCGACGATGTTCGTGCTGCTGATCACGGCTTTCTTCCCGGTGATCGGGATCCAGTTCCCCTGGGTCACCATCCACTGGATCGCCGGGGTGCTCCTGATCCTCACGGTCCTGTACCACATTTACCATGTCTTCGCCCGGCAGGACATCCGCAACATGTGGATCGGGCGCCGCGACATGAAGGAGGGCACGCTCGGGCTCCAGGCGGCGCTGCGCCGTCCGGTGAAACGCCCGCGCGCCGGCAAGTATCCGGTCG
Source organism: Gemmatimonadota bacterium (assembly GCA_009841475.1). Taxonomy (GTDB): domain Bacteria; phylum Gemmatimonadota; class Gemmatimonadetes; order Longimicrobiales; family Gaopeijiaceae; genus Bin94. The sequence goes on along the minus strand of VXLT01000288.1, from coordinate 343 downwards.
ACCAGAAGATGTTCCACCACGCCGCCACCATAGCGACGCTGGCCGCGGTCGTCACGGGCGTACTCATGATGTTCCGGGTCGACAACTTCCTCTGGGCGAGGAACGAGTACATGTTCAGCGACGCCACCTGGGGATGGATCTACGTGATCCACGGCGTCAGCGGGATCGCGCTGATCTTCCTCGTGATCGCGCACGTCTACTTCGCGATCCGTCCCGAGAAGCGCTGGATGACCTGGTCGATGATCAACGGCTGGATCACCCGCGACCGCTACCTGGAGAATCACGACCCGGAGCGGTGGTCGGTGCCGGAGGCGGAGGGGGCCGGGGAGGTGGAGGGGTCTGC
>VXLT01000208.1 GCA_009841475.1 Gemmatimonadota bacterium | reverse complement strand
TTTATAAAAGCTCCGCCGCCCACCCAGTGCTACACCCCTACGTGCGTCGGCCCGGTCAGATGGGTAAACGACACCGGGCCCGCGCGGGGTGGGAGCCGGACGGAGGGGTCGCTGCGCGACGAGGCCGGGCGCGCGCTGGCCATCCTGGCGCGCGACGAGGACGAGGACGTGCGTGCGGTGGCCGCCGCCGCGCTGCACGCGACGCGGGGTGGGGGGGCGGGGGTGCGCGCCCTGCTGGACGACCTCCTCCGCACGGCCCCCGATGCCGCGCGCCTCCGCGTCCTGTGGTCCACCGCCCTCACCCAGTGGGCGGCCGCCACCGATCGGGCACACGGACCCGGCGCGGCGCTCCCCTTCCTGCAGCGCGCCCAGGAGGTGCGCCCCGACGCGCCCGAGACGCTGGTGCCGCTGGGCGCGGGCCTCGCGGCCACCGGCGACGTGACGCAGGCGGTGCAGGTCTACCTGGAGGCGCTCCGCCACCGCCCCGGCGACCCCGTCGCGCTGGTCAACCTCGGCCTCGGGCTGGAGGCGCTCGGGCGCGGCGACGAGGCCGAGGCCGTCTATACCAGGGCCGCCGCCGCGCGGCCTACCGAGGCCCTGCCCCACTTCAACCTCGGCAACCTGCGTTTCCAGCGCGGCGACCTCGAGGGCGCGATCGCGGCCTACCGCGCCGCCGTCGAGCGCGACCCGGGACTCGCGCGGGCGCAATTCTACCTGGGCGTCGCTCTCATCAACACGGGTCGGCCCGAGGAAGCGCTGCCACCCCTCTACACGGCGCTCGAATTCGCCCCCGGCGACGACGAAATCCGGCAGGTCGTCCGCCAGCTGGAGGCGGCCCTGCGGGGGCGCTGACGGTGCGCCCCGCCTGCCCGGTGCCTCAGCGCGCCACCCGCCGATGAAACAAGCTCGTCCCGCTGCGCGCCGCGCCGCACCTGGCGGCCGCGCGGGGCCCATCACGCGCTGTTATCTTGCATAGTCATGAAACCGGGCCGAATCCTCATCACCGCGCTCCTGCCGCTCATCTCCGGCGGATGCCACGCCTACGCGTCGAGCAGCATCGGGGCGGTGAGCAGCGGCGACCGGGTGCGAGCGTTGCTCACGCAGGACCAGTTCACGGAGTTCGAGGAGTACCTCCTGGGCGGCGACCGCCGGGTCGAGGGCACGGTGGTCGAGGCCGACAGCAGCGGGTTGCTGCTCGAGGTGCCCGTCGTCACCGTCGAACGCGGGATACGGCTGGATTCGTACCACCAGCGCCTGCGCATCCCGGCGCCCGGTATCGCAGATCTGGAGATTCAGTCACTCGACCGGCTCCGCACCTACACGCTGGTAGGCCTCGGTGCCGCCGGGTTGGGTGCGATCGTGTGGGACCAGGTGCTCGCCAACTCCCGCCGCGGGCGTGAACCTCCGCCCGGGCCGATCGAGGAGGACATCGTCATCGTGCTGCGCATCCCCTTTGCCCGTGAATGAGGTGTCGGTACCAGCGGCGCTCCCTTCCGCCCGCGCCGAGTCGACGTGGCGCATCGTGCGCCGCACGCCCCGCCGGGGTGGCGGACGCACGATCGCGAAACGCGTCCTGCCTGCCGTCATGCTCATCCTTCCGGCCGCCCCCGGCTGCTACACGGAGGACGAAATCGGTTCACCGCTCGCGATCGAACTCGAGGGACCCCCGCGCGGAGAGGTGGACGAGCAGGTGGCTGTCCGTTACGACGCCGTTGGCCGGAGCCTGCAGGGCATCGTTTTCACCTGGGGCGACGGAGCTGTCGACTCGCTGGCTACCGCCGGTGCGCAGTCGGCTTCGGGGACCATGTTTCACACCTACGAGGCCGCGGGCGACTTCGTCGTGAGCGCGCGCGTGGAGGACTCCGTGGAGGGAGTTGCGAGGGCTGAATTGACAATTGGCATTCAAGAGAGTTAGGACCATAGGTCGAAGAAGCTGGAAGCCAGGCCGGACCGGGCGTTTGCCGCGAGTCACCGGCCAATATCGTGAACAGGATTCGTAAGGAGCATGCAAGCATGAGAATCCGACTGTCAGAAAACATCCGGGCCCTCGGGATCGGGACGTTCCTGGCGGGTGCCATCGTCCTTGCGGCCACAGCGGCGGCCCCCCAGGCCGCCCGGGCCCAGGAAGGATCGATCACCGGCAGGGTAACGGATGCCGCGAGCCAGCGGCCGATCAGTTCCGTGCAGGTGCACCTCGTCGGCACCGGCATGGGGACGCTGTCCCGCGACAATGGGCGCTACATCATCCTCAACGTCCCGGCGGGCGAATACACGCTGCGGGCCGAGCGCATCGGGTACACCGCCGTGGAGATGCAGGTGACCGTCGCCGAGGGCGGCACCCTGCAACAGGACTTCGAACTCGCACAGCAGGCCCTGGGTCTCGATGAAATCGTGGTGACCGGAACAGCCGGAGCCGCGCGCCGCCGCGAGGTCGGCAATTCGATCACCCAGCTGAACATCGAGGAAGAGGTCATCGGGCCCCCCGTCAATGTGGACGCGATTCTGCAGGGACGCGTTCCGGGGATGTCGGTCACGCAGAGCTCGGCGAGCGTGGGCGGCGGGGCGATGATCCGGCTGCGCGGCAACGTCTCCATGACCCAGTCCAACCAGCCGCTGATCTACGTGGACGGCGTGCGCGTGCGAAGCGAGGGCTTTGCCAAGAACGTGCCGCCGATCGGGTACTCGGGGCGCAGCAACAACGACGTGTCGAGCCCGCTCAACAGCATCAACCCGCAGGACATCGAGCGCGTCGAGGTCATCAAGGGCGCGGCGGCCACCACCCTCTACGGAACGGAGGCCTCGGCCGGCGTGATCCAGATCTTCACCAAGCGGGGAAGCGTGGGGAAGGCGACCTGGTCCGGCCAACTGGAGCAGGGGCTCGCGCGCAACCTGACCTTCGGCCCCGACCCGTCGCTGCGGCCGCCGTCGGAGAACCCCACGTCGCTCTCCGGCGGACGCTCCGACTTCCTCTTCATCAACCCCTGGCTGCACGGCCACAAGCCCGCCTGCGACGATCCCATCGTGGTGGAGGGACAGCCCTGTGACAGCGGACTCTTCAACGACCTGGGCGCCCAGCAGCAGAAGTTCGCGCTCAACGTCGGCGGCGGCGGCGAAGACGTCCGCTACTTCGTGTCGGGTTCCTACGAGAACGACGACGGGGTGCTCCCCAACGACAAGGAGAAGAAGGTCATCCTGCGCGGGAACTTCACCTTCAATCCGCTCGAGAACCTGCAGCTGCAGTGGAACTCGTCGTACACCAACGACGACCTGGCCCACACGGCCGGCGGCAACAACGCGCACGGGATGACGCTCAACACCTTCCGGCGCGACCGGAACTACCTGAACGACGAGTCCTTCAACGCCATCAACCCCTTCCTCAACCAGGAGATCACGACGCAGATCGACCACGTGATCACCGGATTGACCGCGACCCATACGATGGGGATGGTGACCAACCGTCTAAGCGTGGGGTACGACCTGGCGCAGCAGGACAACCGCAACCTGAGACCGTTCGGTTTCATCCGCGCCCCGACCGGAATCCTCTCGACGTCGCGCTTCGAGTTCAACACGCTGACCGTCGACTATCTCGGGTCGGTGACCTTCGATCTTCCGATGGGCGTGGGGTCCCAGCTCTCGTTCGGCGGACAGTCCGTCACGGAGCGCCGCGAACTCACCACCGCATACGGCGACAACTTCCCCGGCCCCGGTGATCCGGATGTGGACAACGCCGGCAATACGCTGGGCTTCGAGGATCGGACCCGTGTCGTCAACGCCGGGGTTTTCGTGTCGAACCGGTTCGACTTCGCGGACAAGTACTTCGTAGAGGTGGGTGCGCGCGTCGACGGCAACTCGGCCTTCGGTGACGACTTCGGGTTCCAGACCTATCCGAAGATCAACGGGTCCTACATCATCTCCGACGAGGACTTCTGGAACGACGCGTGGGGTTCGGTGAAACTGCGCGCGGCCTGGGGCCACGCCGGACGCGCCCCCGGTGCCTTCGACGCGGTGCGGACCTTTGCCGCAGCCGGCTGGGGCGGGGTGCCCGCATTCCTGCCGAGCAACGTGGGCAACGCGGAGATCGGTCCGGAGACGACCGAGGAGATCGAAGCGGGCTTCGAGGGCTCGTTCATCGACGACCGCCTGGCGGTTGACTTCACCTACTTCATGCAGACCACCTTCGACGCACTCTTCAGCGTGCGCCAGACGCCGTCGCTGGGCTTCACGAGTTCGCAGCTCGCAAACGTGGGCGAACTTTCCAATGACGGCATGGAGCTGGGTCTCAACTACAGCATCTTCCGGAACGACACCTGGAGCTGGGACGTCGGCGGAACCCTGTCACTAACCGATTCGGAGATCATCTCGCTGGGCGGCTCGCCCGAATTCTCGATCGGCGGCTTCGGCTGGGTGGTCGAGGGCCAGCCGGCGCCGGTGATCCGCGCCGACCGGGTGAGCAACCCCGACGCGCACGCCGATCCGATCATCGTGCAGGACAGCGTCTTCGGCCCCAACCAGGCGACAACGATCGCCGGGTTCCACACCACGGTGGGGCTGCCCTACAGCGTGCTGCTGACGGCGCGCGGGGAGTACCAGGGCGGCGCCTGGATGCTCAACGGGCCGCAGGCCGCCGCCACTCGCCGTTCCGTGCGGTGGGCCGGGTGCTTCGAGGCCTACAACACGGAAGAGACCCAGGGCTACGAGGCGCTGACGGCCGAGGAGCGGGCACGCTGCGACGTGGCGTGGTACCAGTCCGACTTCGCCATCCAGCCCGCCGACTTCTTCAAGATCCGCGAGGTGAGCGCGCAGGCGCCGCTGCCCGATTCCTGGGCGGCGATGGCCGGAGCCGCGCGCGCCAACGTCACGCTGTCGGCCAGGAACTTCTTCCGCTGGGTGGATCCGCTGATGCGGACGCTCGACCCCGAGGTCGGCGGCAATGTGGGGTACAACACCCGCGTGCGCTCCATGTCGGAGCACGTGCCCCCGCCGGCGTTCTACACCATCTCGATGCAAGTCGTCTTCTAGGGGGGAAATAGACGAATGAAAGACACGACAATGGCAACAGGAAACATGCGGAGCGGGCGCCTTCTCGCCCTGCTCCTGATCGGCGCGACGACGGCGTGCAGCATCGAGGTCGTCAACCCCGGCCGGGTACAGGAGGAGTTCCTCCTCGAGGTCGAGGCGCAGGAGGCGATCGTTAAGGGAATCGGCCGCGCCGTGGCCGAGGCCCAGAACTACGTCGGCTACACCGGCGCAGCCGTCACCCGCGAGATTCACCCATCTGGCTCCACCGGGAGCTTCGGCATCCAGGTCGAGTGGCAGAACGGCGAACTGGACTACGAGACGGTCAACACTCACTGGAACCTGTCCCAGCGGGCGCGGTGGTGGGGCGACGACGGGATCGCGAAGATCATGGAGACCGGGGCGGAGGAGCAGTCCCTGCTCGCCGAAGCCTACCTCTGGACCGGATACGCCTACCGCCTCCTCGGCGAGAACTTCTGCATGGCGGTGATCGACGGCGGGGCTGCCCAGGACCGCAGCGTCTACTACGACCGCGCCATGGACCGCTTCACGCAGGCGGCGTCGCTGGGCTCCGGCGACCTGGCGATGGCGGCGATGGCCGCGCGCGCTTCGGTCAAGGCCTTCACGGGGGACTGGTCCGGTGCGGTGGCGGATGCGGCGGGCATTCCGGACGACTTCGTGTGGAACATGCCCTACTTCGCCACCGAGGGTAACGCGACCCGGAACCGCATCCAGTTCGCGGCGCAGAACGAGCCCTACAAGGCGCACACGGTGAAGTTCACCAAGTACGAGGACTACGGGTTGAGCGACAACAACCCGGAGGGCGACCCCCGGATCCCGTTCCGGGTGACCGACGAGACCGGGGACGCGGCGGTGCAGTGCTGCGGCCAGGTTCTCTGGTGGCCCCAGACCAAGTACGAGGACTCGGGTTCCGACATTCCCCTGTCGAAGGGGACCGAGATGCGGCTGATCGAGGCCGAAGCCATGCTGGTCGGCGGCGACTGGCAGGGCGCCATGGCGAAGATCAACGCACTCCGTTCGGCGGCGGGCGTCGAAGACGTGATGGCGACGAACACGGCGGAGGCATGGACCGCGCTGAAACGCGAGCGCGGGATCGCGCTCTGGCTGGAGGGGCGCCGCCTGGGCGACTTCTTCCGCTGGAACCGTGACAACACCCCGGGCGACCGGCATCCGCTGGAGGTGGCTTCGGGCAGCCAGTTCGAGGGGTCCCACCTGATACAGCAGGACCTCTGCTTCCCGATCTCCCGCGGGGAGGTGGACACCAACCCGAACATCAGCGGACCGACGGGCTGATTGAACGCTGCGGGATGACGCGCGGGCCGCCGGCCGGTCAGGGAAGGCCGGCGGCCCGCACGTTTGCCGGCCGCGCCACGGTGGGCTCTCCCGCGGGAGTTCCGGACCGCTTCGCGAACGCGGTTCGGCGCCTCCGGATCACATGGTGCTTTCCAGCACGCCCCGTCCAATCGCCAGGATCCCCGCAACCATGAAGACCAGCGCCAGCAACCCGCCCACCAGGTGGGGCCCGTAGCTCTTCGCCTCCTGCGGACGGCGCTTGACCACGGACGTGGTGAACTGGGCCACCGCGGCCGCGAGAAGCATCGTGAAGAGATGACCGATGATCGCGGTGTAGAAGGGCCGGGTGAAGAGGACGATGAAACCGGTCAGGAGCTGAAGGTGCATGAGGCCGGTGAAGACGGCCGCCAGCCTGGCCATGGCGGATGAGTACTCCCGCTTCCCGAAGAAGCCGACGGCGGCGTACAGGACCACGAAGAGCGCGCCGACTAGGACCAGAAAGCGAAGACCGGAATGGGCGGCGAAGAGCATGAGCGGTGACTCCATCTGGCTTTGGGTTGGTGTGACCGAAGTCTGGCGGATGGGAGCCCGGCGGGCAATTGGGGGCGGCCCCGGGGCGGTAGCGTCCGGAACTTCAACGATGCGCGAACCGGGGGTGTCTGTTTGGGAGTGGAGCAATGTAGCGGGCTCTACACCGATCCTGAATTCGAATGACGAGGAATCATCTTCATGAAATCAGTCTGGAGGACGCCGCTCGGCGTCGCGGCGGCGCTTCTCGCGATTCTACCGGGGTTGAAAACACCGCCGGGGACCCTGTCCGCGCAGGAGGTTGCCAACGGCGACCGCCCCACCGTCTTCCTCGATTGCGCGGCCCGCAACTGCAACCAGACCTATTTCCGCACCGAAATGCCCTGGATCAACTGGGCGCGGCAGCCCCAGGACGCGCACGTCCACCTGATCATGACCAGCCAGGGCACGGGCGCGGGTGGAACCGAGTACAGGCTGGATTTCATCGGCGCACAGGAGTACGAGTACGAGGACCAGTTGCTCTACCAGGCGCCGCCGACCAACACGCAGCGGGAAACACTCGACGAAATCACCCATGCCATCGGTGTCGGCGTGCTCCACTTTGCGACCGTCCACGGGTTTCTGGACGACGTCGACACTTTTCGAGAGATCACGGAGCAGGTGGAACACAGGGGCGAGGAGTTCGATCCCGCCGAACGCATGGTCACCAGCGAAGAGGTGGAAGACCCCTGGAATTTCTGGGTCTTCCGGCTCGGCGGGAACACCGAGGTGAATGGGGAACAGACCCGTCAGACTACCCAGATCAGAGGGAACGCCAGCGCCTCACGCGTGACCCGCACCTGGAAGATGAACTTCCGGGGCGATTTCAACGTCAACCGGCGCGAGATCGACCTCCCCGACGACGGCACCTTCACGGACGAGCGCACGGACTGGGGATTCACCGAACTGGTGGCCTACTCCCTGGCCGACCGGTGGTCGATCGGGGTCCAGGGAGAAGTTCGCAAGATCACCCGCTTCAACCAGAAGTTCCGATGGGAATTCACGCCCGCTCTGGAATACAGTGTCTTCCCATACGAGGAGGCCACGCGGCGTGCCTTCACGTTCCAGTACAGGATCGGGCCGGCCTACCGGGAGTACATTGAAGAGACGATCTACGGCTGGATCTCGGAGACCCGCTGGGAGGAGGCTCTCGAAATCGAATTCTCCCAGCGTCAGCCGTGGGGCAATGCCTCGATCCGGATCAACGGGTCGCACTTCATCCACAACACCGAGCTCTACGCGGTGAACCTGCGTGGCGACCTCAACTTCCGAGTCCTGCGGGGGCTGAACCTCAATGCCGAGGGCGGTATCGGCTGGGTCAACGACCAGATCTATCTGTCGGCACAGGGGGCCACCGACGCCGAGGCCCTCCTCAACCTCCGGCAACGCGCCCAGGACTTCAACTACGGCTTTGAAGTCGGCTTCTCGTTCCAGTTCGGGTCGATCTACAACAACGTGGTCAACAACCGGTTCGGCGGCGGAGGCTGGTGGCGGTAGGAGGGGCGGATCGGCAGGCCCGCCCGACGGCTCCCGCATGGTCGCCGGGGTCCCAACAACTTTGCTTGGATTGTCGGTCAGCCTGAATGATGGTATGATGTATACATCATGATGACGCGCACACAATTATCCTTTGAGCACGACATGCTCCGCGACGCTCGGGACCGGGCCCGCGAAATGGGGGTGTCGCTGGCCGAGTACGTGCGGCGCCTGGTGTCGGCCGACCTCCAGGGGACGAAGCGATCGGTCGACCCTGGAGTGGTGTTCGATCTCGGATGTTCCGGCGGATCGGACGTTGCGCGCGACAAGGATCGGATGCTGGCCGAGGCGTTTGCCGAACCGCGGCGGTGAGCCTGTTCGTCGATACCTCGGTATGGTACGCCGCGGCCGATCGCTCTGACCTCGGCAACGCCCGGGCTCAGGAGATCCTGGCCGGCGAAACCAGGCTGGTCACTACGGATCATGTGCTTGTCGAGAGCTGGACGCTGCTGCGCCACCGCATTCACCGTGATGCCGCGGAGGCATTCTTCGATGGACTCCGGAGCGGCGTCGCCACGATCGAACCCGTGGGCACAGCCGATCTGCACGCGGCGTGGGCCATCGGCCGCGCGTTCGCCGATCAGGACTTCTCCCTGGTGGACCGCACCAGCTTTGCCGTAATGGAACGGCTGGGTGTGCACAGAGCCGCGTCCCTGGACAACGACTTCGCCATCTACCGTTTCGGCGCGGGGCTGTCCCGGGCGTTTCAGGTGGTGCGCTGAGGTCGGGTACGGGAACCCTGCCGACCGAGCGCCGCCACCGGATCCCTGCCAGCCCGTGGATCAACCCCCCGCCGCGGCGCCGCACCGCTCTCGGTGCGCAAGCGGGTCTATTCACGGGGCCCTACGCCACCAGCCCCATCCGACGGAGCGCCTGTTTGACGTTTTCCAGCTGTTCCCGCTGGGTTGTGGTTGGGGGGTGCAGGGTGCCCTGCCGCACGCCGCCGCCGTTGATGGCGTTGTAGAGCTGCATCAGATCGCGGCGGTAGCGGCCGGCGGGTCCGGGTCCACCTGGTCCGCCGGGTCCTCCCGGTCCGCCTCCACCCGGGAGTAGGCGGCCCAGTTCCAGGATCTCCAGCAGGAAGGCCTCCCGCGCCCGGTAGTCCTCGGCCGTGAGGGGCAGATCGGGGTCGCCCTGGACGGAGATGCGGCCGGTGCGCACCTCGCCCCGGGCTTCCAGCTCGACGGTATAGATGCCGGGCGAGACGAAGGGTCCGCGCGTGTCCAGCGTGCGTGCGACTTCGGTGGGGTCGTGACGGGCCCAAGGGGTCGCCGCGGGGCCTTCGAAACCGTGGCGCAGGTCCCAGTTGACGCGGTGGAGGCCGGTTCCGGAGGGCACATTGAGCGCGCGGACGACATCACCGTCGGCGTTGCGGATTGTGAGCCGCGCGGGACCGGAGCCGGCCCCCAGCCGGTAGGTGACGAGGGCGCCGTCCATCGGGTTGTCGCCCATGAACGTGGCCTGGGCACGGTATGACGTATCCTTCCAGTAGTTCATTATGGTGCCGCCGCCGGTGCCAACGAGGGCGACGGCGTCGGCAGCCGCGTCACCGTACCGCGCCAGCGGGCCGATGTCGTCGATGATGATGATCGAACGGCCGTGGGTCCCCAGAACCAGATCCTTCTCGCGGGGGTGGATCACCATGTCGTCGTAGGCGGTGGTCGGCAGGTTGGGGAAGCGGGCCCACGACGCGCCGCGGTCGGTGCTGGCGAAGACGTGGTGCTCGGTGCCGATGAAGAGGACCGCGGGGTTGTCGGGGTGCTCGACGATCACGTTGACGGAGCCGCTGGGGAGGCTGCCGTGCAGGGCGGTCCAGCGCTGGCCGAAGTCTTCGGCGCGATAGACGTACGGGGCGAAGTCGCCGTCGCGGTGGGCGTCGAAGGTGATGTAGGCGGTGCCGGGCGCCTCCGCCGACGCGGCGACGCGGCTGACGTAGGTGCCGTCCGGGAGGCCGGGCGCGCCGCCCGAGACCTCGTTCCAGCTGCGGCCTCCGTCCCGGGAGACCTGGACGTTGCCGTCGTCGGTGCCCACCCAGAGCACCGCCGGGTCGAGGGGGGATTCGGAGATGGTGACGATCTCGCCGTATGAGGAGGTACCGTCGTTGCGCGACAGCGTGATGTCAGCGCCGCGCACGCCCATGATCTCGAGCTCGTCGCGGTCCTGCCGCCGCGTGAGGTCCCCGGTGCGGGTGAAGCTGTCCCCCCGGTCGCGCGAGATGAAGAGGCGGTTGCCGCCCAGATAGACCACGTTGGGGTCGTGGCGCGAGATGAGGCTCGGCGACACCCAGTCCCAGCGGTACGGCTCCTCGCCCTCGGGCGCGCTCAGGCGCAGGCTCATCATGTCGCCCGTGACGTTGTCGAAGCGCGTCCAGCCCCCGTTCTGCGAATTGATGTAGATCGTGCGGCCATCCGGGTCGGCCTGCTGGTACATCCCGTCCCCGAATCCGCTCTGGCGCCACTCGTCGTCCACGATCCCGTCCCAGGAACGCGTCGCCGACGGCCCCATCCAGGAGTGGTTGTCCTGCATGCCCCCGTAGATCCAGTACGGGTCGCGGTTGTCGACCGTGATCCCGTAAAATTGCCCGATCGGCAAGTTGTTGATCCGCCGGAAGGTGACGCCGCGGTCGTAGGTCTCGTGCAGCCCGGCGTCGCCGGCGAGGTAGAAGTGGTCGGGGTCGGCCGGGTCGATCCACATGGTGTGATGGTCGGCGTGCACGCCCACGTCGTAGGTGGGCCGCTCGGCGATCTCGGTGAAGGTGCGGCCGCCGTCCTCGCTGCGGTGGGCGGAGGTGGCCAGAGTGTAGACCCGGTCCTGGTTCGTCGGGTCGATGAAGACGTGCGAGTAGTACATCGGCCGGATGTTCTGATTGCTGACCTTCTCCCAGCTCTCACCGCCGTCCTCGCTACGGTAGCCGCCGGATTCATCGGCGTGCTGGACGAGCGCGTTCAGCACCTGCGGATTCGTCCGTGATACCGCGATTCCGATGCGGCCCTTGTCGCCTGCCGGCAAGCCGTTGGTGAGTTCGCGCCAATTGTCGCCACCGTCCGTCGTCTTGTAGATGCCGCTCCCCGGCCCGCCGCCGTTGAAGCCCCAGGTGCGGCGCTGCCGCTGGTACATGGCGGCGTAGAGGACTTCCGGATTCGACGGGTCGATGGCGAGGTCGATGGCGCCGGTGTGTTCGTCGATGTAGAGGACCTTGTCCCAACTCCGGCCCCCGTCGCGGGAACGGTAGACACCCCTGTCCGGAGTGGAGCGCCAAAGGTTCCCGAGCGCCGCCACGTAGACGATGTCGGGATTCGTGGGGTGGACGTGAACCCGGCCCGTGTGGTGCGTCTCTTCCAGGCCGAGGTGCCGCCAGGTGGCCCCTGCGTCGTCGGATCGGTAGACGCCGTTGCCCCACGCGGTGCTCTGACGGTTCTGCTGCTCCCCGGTCCCGGCGTACAGGATGCCCGGGTCGGAGGGCGCGATGGCCAGATCGCCGAAGGTGCTCACCGGCATGTGCTCCCAGAGGTTCGTCCAGGTGATTCCCCGGTTGACGCTCTTCCAGAGCCCGCCGGATGCGGTCGCGACGTAGATCGTGGACGGATCGTCAGGCAGCGCTTCCACATCGTGAATGCGGCCGCCTGTGACGGCGGGGCCGACGTGGCGCGCGGCGAAGGCGGCGAGGTCGTCGGAGGTGATGGCCTGCTGGGCGGACAGAGGGCCGGGCGCCGCGAGCAGGGTGGCCCACGACAGAAGCGAGGTGGCCAGCGCGACGCCAGGCGCCGGGCGGAGTGGCAGGGGGCGCGCGAAACGAGTGGGGGTGGTAAGGCGCGGAACGGGGCTGGCCGGGTTACGGGCGATCATCGTTGGGGGTCTCCTGGCCGGATTTCGAGGTTGGGAAATGGTGGGAATCGGCGGGCTGCCCCGGACGCGGCGGCAGCTCCGGTTCCGGATGGGTGTCCGGGACTTCGATGTTCTGCCCGAAGAGTAGCACATGACCCTCCGGATCGACGACCTCGAACTCACGCAGCCCGTAGAACCGGTTGACGCATTCGGTCGCGGGCCAGCCGGCGTCGACGACGCGGCTGCGGAGCCCGTCTGCGTCGCTCACGTAGACGTAGTAGGCAGACTGGGGATACCGGTCCTCCACCCGCGGAGCCTTCGGCACATACGTCGGGCTGGCGAGCATGATCTGCGCTCCTCCGCTCTGCAACGACGCGAAGCCGGAGGCCCCCACATCGTCCATCCGGTCCATGACCGTGAAGCCGAGCACCTCGGTGTAGAAGCGAATCTGCCCGGGGACATCCTCGCACATCAGCAGCGGGACGAGCCCGGCGAAGGCGGACGGGGCGCCGCCGGTGCGATCGCGCGACGTCACCTTCCCGTCCTCGCGGCGTGTCCTCGGCGCGTCGCCCGGTTCATCCACTTGCGGCCAGCGCCGCACGCACGGCCTCCACCACATCGCCCGGCATGTCGTCCGCGCGCAACATCCACTCCAGATAGTCGGGCGCCGTCTCGGCAACATCCGCCAGCGCGGCCCCCTTGTGCTTCCCGCGGTTGAACACCAGCCCCTGCCCGTCCTCCGAGAACCACCGCTCGAACTCGGTGACAAACGGGCCCATCTCGTCGCAGTAGGCGTGCAGGCCGTCCATGTCGCGGGGGAGGTGGCGGTAGCGCCCGAGCTGGGCGGTGAGCACGGCGGCGGTCGTGCGGATGTCGCCCAGCGCGGTGTGTGCGTCCTGGTGGTCGCGGCCCAGGTAGAAGCGCGCGGCGGCCGAGAGGTCCCGCGGCTCCTCCTTGTGGAAGATCATCTTCATGTCGATCAGCCGCCGGTCCCTCACGTCGAACTCGATGCCCGCGCGGGCGAACTCGGCGATCAGGATGGGAAGGTCGTAGCGCCGGATGTTGAACCCCGCCAGGTCGCACGGCTGCAGCAGCTCCGCGAGGGACTTCGACGTCGCCTTGAAGGTGGGTTCGTCGGCCACCATCTCGTCGGTGATCCCGTGGATCTTCGAGGCCTCGGGCGGAATCGGCATCTCGGGGTTGTAGCGGCGCACCCGCTCGAAGACGTCCCCGCGGGGCGACACCCGGATCACCGCCAACTCCACGATCCGGTCGCGCGAAAGGCTGAGGCCGGTCGTTTCGAGGTCGAAGAAGACGACCGGGCGATCGAGGTCGAAGGGGAGTTCCATGGGGGGATAGTGTAATGGGGAGGGGTTGGAGCGGCCACGGTCGAAGCGGGGCCGCCGGCTTCGCGGAGAGGCGGAACAGCCGCCGTCCCCCCTGGGTACGATACCTGGGCTGGTGTGTGTCTCGTATTGACCGAGGGAGATCCCGAAGTGACGATCGCAATGAAGTGGGCAACGGCTCCCCGATTCCGCTCACGGACCCTTACGGCCCGGCTCTCGGCCGCCGCCGTCGCCCCACTCATCTGCTGGGGCGTGTGCGGCTCCAGCCCGCTCGCTGCCACCCAGGCGTCGCAGGACCTTGGTGCCGTATGGCTCACCGAAGCCGAGCACGAATTCGGCGAGGGAACCACCGGCGGGGGAGCCGCCTCCTTCGGCTTGATCAGCGCCGTCCGGGCGCTGGAAGGGGGGGAACGCATCCTGGTTGTGGAGCCCGCTCACCTGCGGATCACCATCTGGCGGACGGACGGTTCCCTGGTCCGGGAAGTCGGCGGTCCGGGCGAAGGCCCCGGCGAGTTCAGGGGGCCACTTTTCGTCGAAGTCCACCCGGACGGTTTTCGCACGCGGGATGCGCAGCGGTACTCATCCTTCGCCAACGATGGCGAGCTGATCGCGAGCACCCCCTTCCCGCCACGGGGTTTGCGCTTCGACGGACAGCGGCTGCGGCCGCAGGCGCTCCTGGGCGACGGGTCGTTCCTTGCGGCTCCAATCGTCGATGCCACGGCCCAGGCCGGCTTCGGGGGAAGCGAGCCCATCGAGTCGATTCGGGTCCTGCACCTGCACGGGGAGGACGACCGGTGGGAAATGACCCCGATCGCAACCCTGGACATTCGCAATCAATCCATGCTTCTCCAGCCCGAGGGGCTCAACTCCCCAACGGGGATCCACGCCGGGCAGTTCTACGGAGACCATGACCTCACCTGGTACGACCCCGGGGCGGGCAGCGTGGTCGTGCTGCGCCGGAATCTCGGCGGCGGCGAAGTCGAACTGCTGGAGATCGCGGCCAGCGGGGACACGTTGTGGCACCGCCGACTGTTGCCTCCCGCGATCCCGTTTGAGCCCGATCAGGTGGCCGCGGCGATCGACGGAGCAGCCGGGAATCTCGCGGCAGCCACACCGGGCGTGTCCGTCGACGCGATGCGGGACGCACTCGAGGACGCGCTGTTCATTCCCAATCCAATGCCCGGCGCCACTCGCATGCACGCAACCGCCTCCGGGGAGATCTGGTTTCGGGGCTACCAGCGCCAGGACGACCTGGCGGTCTGGTATGCTGCGAAGAGGGACGGGGTCGGACTGCGGCAGGTGCTGGTACCGTCCGGCTTCAGGCCCATGGACGCAACGGACACTCATGTGTGGGGCGTGCGCAGGGGCGAACTCGGTGTGCAGTACGTCGTGGGCAGGAGGCTCGTGCCGCCGGACGGGGCGGATTCGCCGGGGTAGAGCCACATAGGTAATCCTAAACATTTAGTTGTCCGTTCGGGCGGCGGCTGATACCTTCCGGCCATGTGTGCTCCGACCCGCCTTCGCTGATGCAGGCCATCGTGATCCCCGAGTTCGGCGGTCCCGAGGTCCTCCGGCTCGAGAAAGTGCGGGCGCCTCGCCCGGATCCCCGGGAGCTGCTCGTGCGCGTCGAAGCGTCCGGCGTAAACCGGGCCGACCTGCTGCAGCGGCGCGGGCTGTATCCACCGCCGCCGGGGGAGTCCGAGGTGCCCGGGCTGGAGTTTGCGGGGGTGGTGGAAGAGGTCGGCGGCGCGGTGTCGCGGTGGCGACCGGGCGACCGCGTGATGGGGATCGTGGGGGGAGGGGGCTACGCCGAGCAGGTGGTGGTGGACGAGCGCGTGGCGGTTCCCGTGCCCCACGGGATGGAGATGGCGGTAGCCGGGGCGATCCCGGAGGTCTACATGACGGCGTACGATGCGGTGTTCCGGCAGGCCGGGCTGGAAGAGGGCGAGACGCTCCTGATCCATGCCGTCGGCAGCGGGGTGGGAACCGCGGCCCTGCAGCTGGCGCGCCGGGCGGGGGCGCGGACGATCGGGACCTCGCGCACCGGGGCCAAGCTGGAGCAGTCTATTAATCACAAATGCCCCAGCCGC
>VXLT01000155.1 GCA_009841475.1 Gemmatimonadota bacterium | reverse complement strand
GGTCACCCCCGGCGTTCGGGGTCACCCCCGGCGTTCGGGGTCACCCCCGGCGTTCAGGGTCATCCCCCGCTCACCGTTTCTTTCAAATGGCCGAAGGTAAATCTTTCAATTGGACGATAGATAGGTTACCTTCGGTCGATGATCGACACGACCATCTATCCCCGCCTCATCGAACCACACCTGGTCGAGGCGCTTGCCGACTCGCCGGCGGTCCTGATTCACGGGCCGCGCCAGTGCGGCAAGACCACGCTCGCCAGGATCGTCGGGTCGTCGCGCGGATACAGGTACGTCACCTTCGACGACGACGTGGTTCGGAGCGCCGCCCAGGACGATCCGCTGGGCTTCGCCGCCGGCCTGCCCGAGCGGGTCATTCTGGACGAGGTGCAGAAGGCGCCCGCGCTGTTCCCCGCCCTCAAGATTGAAATCGACCGGAGGCGAACTCCCGGCCGATTCCTGCTGACCGGATCCACCCATGTGCTCCTGGTGCCCAGGCTCTCGGAGTCGCTGGCCGGCCGATTGCAGACGCTGAGACTCCACCCGTTGGCGCAGTGCGAATTGGAACAGCGCGATCCCGACTTCCTGGACACCCTGTTTGCCGGCGAGTTCACGATCGCGCGGACCGAGCGGCTGGGCGAGGACCTGACCCGGCGCATTACCGGCGGCGGGTATCCGGCAGCCCTCACCCGTCCGCCCGGACGCCGGCGAGCCAACTGGTATCACGACCACGTGGATGCCCTGGTGCAGCACGATGTCCGCGATTTGGCGCGCATTCGCCAGCTGGAAACACTCCCGCGGCTGCTCGCCGCCGCCGCCGGCCAGACCGCGCGGATGTTCAATGTGAGCGACCTCGCCGCGCCCTTCGAGTTGAGCCGGCCCACGATACGGGACTACGTGACGCTCCTCGAGCGCGTCTTTCTGCTGGAGCGCCTCCCGGCCTGGCACAGCAACCGCCTGACCCGGCTGGTCAAGCGACCGAAGCTGCACCTGGCCGATACCGGAGTCGCCTCGGCCCTCCTCGGCCTGGACGCCCCGGCGCTGGCCTACGACCGCGTCCTGCTCGGCCAGCTGCTTGAGACGTTCGTGCTCCAGGAACTCCGGCGGCAGGCGAGCTGGCACGATGCCCGCATGTCCTTCCATCATTTCCGCGACAAGGACGGCGTCGAGGTCGACATCGTGATCGAGCGCGGCGCTACGGCAGTCGCGGGCGTGGAGGTCAAGGCGTCGGGGACGGTGCGTTCGGGCGACTTTCGTGGTCTGCGGAAGCTCCGTGGAGTACTGGCCGACCGATTCGCGAGCGGGGTCGTGCTGTATGATGGGGAAGCCACCGTCCCCTTTGGCGACCGGCTGTACGGGGTGCCGGTGCGGCGGCTGTTCGGGAGGTAGCGAGACGGTCGGGAGACGCGTTGGGCTGCCCAACCTTTCAATTGGACGAACTTGAAATTTTCATTTGGCCGCATCCTGGGTCCTCACCTCCTATGGATCGGGCGTCTCGTCCAACCGCCACGCGCTGGCGGCAGCGAAGCGAGCCTCCCCCAGGTCCTCCAACCAGAACGGATCCGACGGCAGATGAGGGAAGCGGAACATCGCGGACCGCTCCCCTTCCAGCACTGCAAGGGGCACTTCGAAGCGGGCCGGATTCAGCGAAAAGCCGGTGCCAAGGGCCTTGATCAGCGCCTCCTTCAGGCTCCATAGCCGGTAGAACAGAGCCGCCTTTTCGCTCCCGGCGGCCGCAGACAGGGCGCGGCGCTCCCGCGGTCCGTACACCCTGCCGCCGATCCCATCGAAATCCCTGAGCGGATCACGCACCTCCAGATCCACCCCGAGCCCATCCTGACTGGCGAACCCGATCAGCCCGTGCCCGCCGCTGTGGCTCACGTTGAAGCTCGCGTCCGACGGGGCGCCGTCCACGATCGCAAACGGCTTGCCGTGCTCCAAATAGCCGAAGGACAGGTCTTCGTTGGAGCACCCCAGCCGCTCGCAGAGGTTGACCCTGAGCGCCGCGCGGCAGAGCCCGAACCGCCGCCGGGCGCCATCGACCACGAACCGGTTCCACCGCGCCCGTTCAACCTCGTCGAGCAGCTCGAAGGCCCGCTCTTCCCGCTCGCGGTCGGCGCCGAGGTCGACGTGCAGGATGAGCGCACCGTCGGGCGTGCGCCACGGACTCCACCAGGCGTCGGCGGCGGTCATCCGGCGACTCTCCCGGCGGCACGCGTTGCCGATGGCCGTGGCGCGGCGCCGGCGTCCCGCACGGACGCGCTCCGGATGGGCACCTTCCGTTCCGCTGCGGTCCGCATCTCCGGCCTCACTTCCCGCAGGTAGGCCGCAACCCCCCGCGGCCGGTCCCATTGCTTCGGGTACCCCAGCGACACCTCGTGGAAGGGCACGCCGTCGAGCCACTCCGTGCCCCGAATGTGGAGATGCCCGTACACCACCGCGCACGCGTTGAAGCGGCGGTGCCAGCCCCGGGTACGGCGGGTTCCGCACCATGGAGTGAACCGGGGAATCCGCGGCAGGACGGCGTGTTGTTCCTCGAGCGGATAGTGATTGACCAGGATCTTCGGCAAATCCGCCGGGTGCGACGCGAGCCGGGCTTCGGCGTCCTCGCAGCGCGCCGCGCACCACGAATCCCGGTCCGGAAACGGGTCGGGGTGGAGCAACAGCTCGTCGCCGCAGACGGTGCCGCCTTCCCGGGCCCAACGAACCACGTCTTCGCGGCCTATGTGCGGGGGCCGGAAGCTATAGTCGTAAAGCAGGAAGAGCGGCGCAATCAGTACCGGTCCGGCCGGATGTTCGACCACCGGATAGGGATCCTCGGGCGTGAGGACGCCGTGGGAGCGGGCGACCCGGACGAGCCGCTCATAGAGTGCGACACCGCTCAGCGGGGGAGTTGTCCTGGGGACCGTCCAGAGTTCGTGGTTCCCGGGAACCCACACGACCTGGCGGAACTTGCCGGTCAGCAGTTCGAAGCACTTGTCGAGCCGCCGCTCGCCGTGAGTGACGTCGCCGGCCAGGAGGAGCCAATCTTCGGGAAAGGCCGGAAGGCTCTCCAGCGCACCCCGGTTGCCGGGATGCGACAGGTGCAGGTCGGAGAGGGCCCAGATGCGCAAGCGATCTACCCCAGCAGCGTTTCCACGTGCGCGGCCGCGGCGAGCGCAGTCCCGTCGAGGTTGTAGCCGCCTTCGAGCAGGGACACCAGCCGACCTTCACAACAGGTGGCGGCATAGTCCATCGCCGCGCGTGTCATGCGCCGGAACGCGTCGTCGGTGAGATCGAAGCAGCCCAGCAGGTCGTCCCGGCGGCTGTCGAAGCCCGCCGAGACCAGCACGAAATCCGGATTGAAGGCCGCCACGGCCGACGAGAGCGCGTTGTCCCAGTGGCGCAGCATGTCCGCGTCGCTCGCCCCGCAGTCCAGGTGCACGTTGATGTTGAGGCCCGCGCCGTCCCCTTCGCCGGTGAGCGCCGGATCGCCGGTTCCGGGGTACGCGTTTTGGTCGTGTGCCGAAAAGAAGAGCACGGACGGATCGCTGTAGAAGGCGTTCTGGGTGGCGTTCCCGTGGTGGTAGTCCCAGTCGATGATGAGGATCTTCTCGTACCCGTGCACCTCCTGCGCATACCGGGCCGCGATGGCGGCGTTGGAGTAGTAGCAGAACCCCTCCTCGGCCCCGGTGTCGTTGGCGTGATGACCCGGCGGCCGGATGGCACAGAAGGCGTTCCCGACCATCCCGGAGGCCACGGCGTCGACCGCGGTGAGAGCGCCGGAAACCGCGAGTTCGGCGACGGTAGCGCTGACGCCCAGCTGGCGGATCGAGTCGACGTGTTCGCCGGTGTGATGGGCGCGGATGCGGAGCAGTGGGTCGACGGTGGGAGCGATCGGCACCGTGGCTTCGATCAGGCCGCGGGTTTCGAGTTCGGCGCGGATCCGCACCAGCCGCTCGGGCACCTCGGGCGGGCGGCTTCCGTTCGGGCGGATGAGGACATGGTCGAGGTACCTGGCGTCGGAGATGAGGCCGGTGCCGGTGGCCGGGGTGGGCGACGCCGGCATCGCACTCGCCACGGCGCCCACAGCGGCCGTCTTCACGAAGTCACGCCTGTCCATGAATGTGTCCCGGCTTCGAATGCGCATTCCGAACACGGGGATCATAGCGGCGGACGGAGCGGCGGGCACTCTTCCCTCAGCCGAACCCACGCAATCCCGTCCACATGTTCGAAGTGCCGATCGGCCGACACCAGATCGGCTCCGGTCTCCATCGCGTGGGCGGCGATCCAGATGTCGTTGGTGGGAATGGGGCGGCCTTTGGCGCGCAGCGACGCCGCGATTCTCGAATACCGGTCCGCGGTGGTCTCCCCCACCGGTACTACGATGACGTACGGATTGTCGAGGAACGCGCGCATCGCGCGGGCGTTGCGCTCCTGGCGCGAGCCGTGGCGGAAACCGTACAGCAATTCGCCGAGCACGACCGCCGACAGCAGAATCTCTTCGGCGTCCCGAACGATCCGGCTCACCTGCTCCCGCCCCCGCATGAGTTGCGCGTACGCGTTCGAGTCGAGCAGTACCCTCATTCCCACATGGCCTCGTCGATGGTCTCGAAGTGCCTGAGTGCCCGCTCGATCTCGTCCGCTTCCGCGGCGCTCCACGTGCCGATGAGGTGGTCCAGCGACGAGCCGACCCTGTCCTGCCCCTTTCCTTCCTCCAGCCCCGCCCCCCGGCGCAGAAGCTTGACGGCGGCGCGGTTGAGCGATGTACCGTCACGGTTGGCGAGGCGCCGAATCGCCCGGGTCAGTTCGTCTCCAAGGCCTCGAATGGTGAGCTGTTTCACGTGTTGTCTTTCGTATGAGTCAAACAATGATGTGTAGTGATGCACAATATGACTCGCACGATCGCGCGTCAAGGCGGGGTTTACCCGTCCAAGCCGACGCGGAACCATCACCAAACATCACAGTTTTCGCATTTCGGTTATTTTATATTACAATTATTCTCGTATTCGCGTTCCGAAGACTTGCTATCGACCGGAAATTCCCATGAGCCGCGTATTGAGGAACCTGCCCGAGGCCTTCGTGTCCCACACGGCGATCAGCCGTGCGGTGTCGCGGGCGGTCAAGGCCGGGCGACTCCGCAAGCTCGCTTCGCGCCTCTACACCAGCAACCTGGATGACGCCGCCGAAGAAATTGTGCGGAGGAATCTGTGGGGGCTCGTTGCCGGCTACTTCCCAGGGGCTCTGATCGCGGACCGCACCGCGTTCGAAGCAGGTCCCGCCTCCGATGGCTCGATCTGTCTCGTCAGCGACCGGGGGCGAAGGGTCGAGTTGCCGGGCGTCGTGCTGCGTCCGCGGCGGGGACCCGCGCCGATCGCGTCGGACATGCCGTTCGTCGGTGGGCTGCTTCTCAGTTCGCGGACCCGGGCTTATCTCGAGAACATGCGCCCTTCCCGCGCTCGGGGGGGTCAGGTGCCGCGCACTCTCAGACGTGCCGAGGTCGAAGAGCGCGTTGACCGCCTGGTTCGGACGGCCGGTGAAGAGGCGGCCAACCGACTTCGGGACGACGCCCGGGAGATCGCGGTCGAACTCGGCATGCAGTCCGAGGCTACTCAACTCGACTCCCTGGTCGGCGCCGTCCTCGGCACGCGGCGGAGCAGGCTCGATTCTCCGGAGGCGACCGCCCGCGGCCGGGGACGGCCTTACGATCCGGATCGGATGGAGCTGTTTCACAAGTTGCACCAGGCACTCCGCAATCGTCCTCCAGTTGTTCGGCCCACGCCTCCGCGGGACCCAAGGGGCCGCACCACGCTGGCGTTCTTCGAGGCCTACTTCTCCAACTTCGTGGAAGGGACCGAGTTTCTGGTGGGCGAGGCGATTCGCATCGTCTTCGAGGGCGAGATCCCGGCCCACCGGCCGGCGGACGCACATGACGTCGCCGGGACCTGGCGTGTCGTGTCCGACCCCGCGGGGATGGCACGCACGCCCGGGAACTTCCGGGAATTCACCGGCCTCCTCGGGGAGCGTCACCGGCAGATCATGGCAGGGCGCCCGCAAGTGCTGCCCGGCGAATTCAAGGTGGAGGAGAACCGGGCCGGCCTGACCGTTTTCGTCGCTCCGGATCTCGTTCCGGGCACCCTCGAAGCGGGACTCGACCTCTACCGGAGCCTCGAATCGCACTTCGAGCGGGCGGTCTACATGATGTTCCTCGTCAGCGAGGTGCACCCCTTCGCCGACGGCAACGGACGGATCGCGCGTGTGATGATGAACGCCGAGCTCGTCGCCGGGGGAGAAGAGCGCATTGTGATTCCGACCGTCTTTCGCGGGAACTATCTCGCGGCGCTACGTGCGTTGTCCCGGACCGGGCGAGCGGAACCGCTGGCGCGCGTCCTGGACTATGCCCAGCGGTGGACCCTGGCTGTCGACTGGAGTTCGCTCGAAGCGGCGGAGCGGGAGTTGGAGGGCTGCAATGCATTCCTTGACTCGGATGAGGCGGAAGCGGAGGGGAAGCGGCTGCGGATGCCCGGGTGAGGTCAACTGTGGCCCGAAATGAACCGGGCGCGCCCGTCGGCAACCGCATCCACGTCACCGGCAACGTGGCGTCGGGCAAGAGCACGCTCGCACGCAGGCTTGCCGAGACGCTGGATGCACCGCTCGTCGAGCTGGACGCGCTGAACTGGCTACCCGGCTGGGTCGGCCTGAACCAGACGGACCCCGAAGAGTTCGAGCGCCGGATCCGCGGGGCGACCAGGGGCGAGCGCTGGGTAGTCGCGGGTTCCTATGGAAGATTCTCCCGGCGGATCATCTGGCCGCGCCTCGATACCGTCATCTGGCTGGATCTGCCGATGCCGGTCCTGGCCTGGCGGGCGCTGCGCCGCTCGTGGAGGCGCTGGCGGACCCGCGAGCTGCTCTGGGGGACGAACGTGGAGCGGTTCTGGCCCCAGCTGATGATCTGGCGCAAGGAGGATTCGCTGCTGGGATGGCTGATCACCCAGCACGCCCGCAAGCGCAGGGACATGGTGGAGCGGCTGGCCGATCCCCGGTGGGAGCATATCCGGTTCGTGCGGCTGAGGTCGGTGCGCGAGGTGGAGGAGTTCTGCGGACGCGGTGGCGGAGCGGCTCGCGTTCTTCCCTCAGAACCGGAGCCGCCGCTGGATGTTGAAGCCGAGGCGCCATGAGCCCGGGTCAAAGAAGTCCTCGGCCGCGCCGGCGAGCGTCTGCGCAGGGTTCATCTGGTGCTGATTGGTTACCAGGAGCTTGAAGAAGTGACCACGGGTGCGGATTTCGGCGCCGAAGGACCCGGAATCGTACTCCTGATCCTCGCGGGCCTGGCTGAAGATCCACTCACCAAAAAGGCTCCACATCCCGTCCAGGTACAGCTGGCCGTTCACGCCGACTGAAACGGTGGTCTCCGGGTCGTGGCTCTGGATCCGGGGATTCCAGAGGAGCGTGGGCACGACACCGAATGCGAGCCGGTCGCCGACCATCGCGTTGGCGATCACCTGGGCGTAGGCCTGCATCTCGTTTTCCTCGGCCGCGTCGCCGGTGTTGCCGTTGCCCGCGTTTCGGTCCAGCAGGATCACATGCTGATGACCCCCGTGATCGTCCTTTTCGACCTGCAGGTTCCACGCCACCCCGGCCTGCGCTGCGAACTCGAGGGGGCCGGTCGGGGCATCGAGGGCCAGCCCGGCGAAGCGCGCGTTGAACTCCAGGTTGTCCGCGCTGTTGGAACGGAGAACCCCGACGGTGAGCTGGTCGTGGGGCGAGTATGCCAGGCCGAGGCGATTCAGCACGAATCCGTCGAGTCCCCACAGATCGCCCGCGCCATCCGACAGGTGGCCGAACCTGTGTGAGATCTCGAACTGGAAGTCTCCCGCGCTGGACGGGGCGGCGGTCGGCAACGTCGCCGACTGAGTGGAGGCGAAGATGTCCTGAGCCGAGGCGGCGACCGGAGTTGCAAGGCAGAGCAACGGAACGGCAACGGCGGGCCAGGGGTGCCTGGTGGTCATTCTCATGGCGGAAGAGTTAGTCTTCGACGTGCTAGACGGCAAGCGGTCGTGTGCGCTTTGAGGGAGCAGGAAGGACGGAGAGAATGAACAACGCGAAGGGAACCACGATGCGCACGGCCTGCGGGGCCGCTGTCCTGTCCCTCCTGACGATGGGCCCCGCGGCCGCCCAGGAAGTGATCGCAGTGCCCGGCGAAGACCGCCGGATTGAGGCCAACTTCGAGGAGCTGTACCGGATCGGGGGGCTGGACGGCCAGGACTGGGAACAATTCGGCAGTGTCTCAAGCGTGGCCTTCGACGGGGCGGGCCGGCTGTACGTGCTCGACAGCCAGGTCAGCCAGATCTTCCTGGTCGATACCGACGGAACGCTGATCCGCCAGATCGGGCGGGAAGGCGACGGACCCGGCGAGTTTCGGGACATCACCGGCATGGTCGTCATGGAAGACGGCCGTACGGTGGTGCGGGACGTGAGCCGTCGCGCCTACCACGTGTTCGACCCGAATGGCGACTTCGAGCGGATGGTGCGAATGGGCGGCGATCCCTCGGTAACGATCACCGGACTCCTCATCGCCCAGCGCGGCGCAAATGCGGTGATCACGACGCCCATTGGGAGTCAGGCGCTCTCGTGGTCGGTGACGTCGACGGACGGTCAGGTCCCTCAGAGGGACCCCCCGACTTCACGGCCGGTCGAGCTCGTCAGCCTGGCGGGCGAGGAGACCGTCACGGATACCCTTGTCGACGGGTGGCTTCCACCCGGGCGCGAGGTGGAGAGCCGGGTTAGTCTGGGACTGCCCAGACCGTTCACGTTGAGCCCCGGGCTGCACTGGGGCGTTCTCCCGGACGGGTCCGTGGCGTTCGCGGACTCCACCGCCTATGCGATCAAGATCGCCGCGGCGGGTACGGGGATTTCACGCGTTCTCACGCGTTCCATCCCGCCGGAGCCGATGACGGACCGAATGATCAGGGCCGAGAAGAACCGTCGCTTCAGAGAGCTGGAAGCCATCCCCGATGAAGACCTGGACCGCGTCATTGGAGTCATTAACGGCGAGCCCATTCGCCTGGATCCGGATGTGGAGCGGCAACGTCGTCAGGAGCTCATCGAGAACCTGGAGTTCTTCTACGAAGTCCCGGTCATTCGCGGGCTGTTCGTGGCCTGGGACGGGACCATCTGGGTGCGGCGGCGGGGCGAGGAGCCCGCCAGCGACGACGGGCCCGTCGATCTGCTTACACCGGACGGCACGTACCTGGGCAGCTTCCCCGGCGATGATGCCGACATCCCGGACGCATTCGGCCCCAGCCGCCTGGCCGCCTTCATCGAGACCGACGAGTTCGGGGTGAAGACCGTGGTGGTCGGAAGGTTGTCGGTGGGCTGACGCAGAGTGTCCTACCGCGGCTCCGGCCCGTCGCAGGCATCGAGCGCCATGAACATCTCGCGCATGCCGACCTCGTTGCCGATCTTGAAGACGCGCGGGCCCACAAGCGTCTGGATCTGCCCGCTGAAGCGTGCGCCCTCCAGTTGCGTGACCATGGCACGCGCCTGCTGTTCAGTCCTGCCGTTGCGCGTGTACCAGTGGTTGATCGGGACCCGGCGGTTGCCCGGTCCGCGCACGTACCAGTCGGCGTAGCCGGTCATCATCCGCTCGAACGTGAGGTCGTCGGCCTGCTCGGAGCACGGGTCGATCGCCTCCTCCGGCGCGCCGGCACCGCGGGTCGCACAGCCCCACGTGGCCGGGGCGAGAATGAGGAGGGTGGCCCAGATCGTGCTCTCGACCCCCGCGAACTTCGACAGCTTCTCCATCTTCTCCTGTCTACGAACCTGCGAGTCGAAGGCAACATGGAGGGGTGGGCGGGCCTCCGGCAAGTCGGAGGGTCTGCAAAAAGCTGCCGGAATGTCGCGGAATCCCGGCGGTTGAAAGTGACAGGTGCGTCCGCCCGGACAAACCGGGGGGCAACCGTCCCGCAGGCCCTTCCGTCGTATCGGCAGATCGTAGCTCCTGGTCAAGCCAACCTCCGCCGACGGGGACCCTGAAAGATGACAGCTCGCACTACCACCGCTCTCGTCGCGATTGCGGCGATGACCTTCGCAGGAACACCTGAGATCGACGCCTCGAACTGGCCGCAGCAGACCACCTTCCGCGACAGCGCCGGCATCCGGATCGTCGAGAACACCAGGCCTCCCGAGGACTCGCGGCTCGATTGGCGGATCGGCGCCGAGCCCCTCGTCTCCATAGGCAGCACGATGGGGGACGAGGACCCCTACCTCTTCACCCGGGTCTTCGGGATCACGAGGCTCTCCGACGGGCGGATCGTGATCGGAGACGAGGGAGCCAAGGAGTTGCGGGTCTTCGATCAGCAGGGATACCATCTGGAGACCTGGGGAGGATACGGAGAGGGGCCGGGGGAATTCGGGGGCAACCAGCTCTGGGGGCTGGCCAGGCTGCCAGGCGATTCCATCATCGTCTGGCACTTCTGGTATCCGGGGATGCAGGCCTTCGGCCCGGACGGTGAGGCTCTGCGCCGCTTCATGCCGGAGAGGGCCATGTGGGACACCTGGGATCGACGCAGTCACCTGTGGCCGCTCGCGGTGTCACGCGGTGGACTGGTTCTGGCTGGCCAGGACGATGTCTACCACGACCCCGGAGTGGTGGAAGTCTGGGACGCGGCGGGAAAGCTCCGAGGTTCGCTCGGGATGCATCCCGGCAGGGAGTTGGACCGCGAGCGGGATGAGAACGATCCCGATCCCGTGATGCTTGGCTATAGCGTGACGCGGAGGCCCTGGGGCGATCAGTTCATTGTCGGCACGAACCGCCGCTACGAGTTCCGGGTGTTCGCGCTGGACGGCTCGCTGGCCCGGATCGTCCGCCTCGACTACGAACTGCGTGCCCCCACCAGGGCCCACATTGACGCGGAGATCGCCCGGCGCGCGGGCTCGGGAGAGAGCGAATTCGTCGTGAGACGGCGAAGGGAGTACCGCGAGGCCCCGGTTGCCGAGTACCTGCCCGCTTACTACTACGTCGACACCGATGCCCTGGACAACCTCTGGGTCCGGGAATACGAGGCCCCGGGAGAAGACGCGCCCGGGAGGCTCTGGACGATCTTCGATCCCGACGGCCGGATACTGGGGTACTTCGAAACGCCGGAGGGGATGGGGGTCTACGAGATCGGCGAGGACTACATCCTGGGCGTGACACGGGATGAAATGGACGTGGCAACGGTGCACATGTGGTCGCTGGAGCGGTAGGCACCCAGCCGCCGGTCACGCTGGGGCTTCAACGCCGATCCCGGGTGTCACCGCGGCGAAGTGGCTCACGTTCCACGTGATGATTGTCGCGGCACCGGCCTTTTTCGCGCACGCCGCTATGAGCATGTCATAGGTCTGTCCGCCGATCACTCCGCGCCGGTGTGCCCTTTTGAGCGCCCGCCAGGTTTCGGCTGCCGTAAGATGGACGACCGGCGTCTCGCGCCAGTTCGCCTCCAGCAGCGCGATGGCATCCCCGGATCGCAGGCGATTGGGGCCTGGCAGCCGGGTGAGGACGGCATACGTCTCGGCCAGCGAATGAGCGGCAAGTACAAGCTCCTCGCCCGCGCGCTCGCGTCGCTCGATCTCCGCCAGGGTTCGCGGATGGTGTTCGTGCCAGGAGCAAACCGTGGCGACGAGGGCGCTGGTATCGCAGAGGTATCGAGTCACTCGGCGGCTTGAAGCTCGCCCGCCGACGAGGCGCTGGCGCGGATGTCGCTGGTCGTCTTCTCGACCTCGGCTGCCGTCAGAACAGGCCGCTTCCCTCGCGGGACCGCGACCACCGCGGAGCCACGGAGTTCAAGCGATACATCCAGCGGTACCGGCTCGATCTCGATTCGGCCGGCGCGGACCCGGAATCGGACGCGGGTTCCGGGACTCAGCCGGCTCGCCTCGCGAACGGCCTTGGGCACAACGAGACGGCCAGCTCTGTCGATGGTAGTTTCCATGGTAGGAATAATGGTATTTCTGATACCATCAAGCAAGTGCGGGCCGACGGCGCGTACCCGCGCGTGCCTACTCCGGTCCGTATCGCCTCCGAAGGCGAGCGTCACCGACGGTCGGCGCCGAGGCCGATCTGTCCCGTCAGCTGCAGGCGTTGGCCGCCTATTGCGTGATTGTACACGGTGGCGATTTCGAGCAGCCGGCCACCCAGCCGGGCCCGGTACGCGCCACGCACATCCATCGTCCAGCCTGCGGGTAAGGCGTCCGGTCCGGATGTCATCCCTGGTGCGCGGTCCTGCCAGAGCACGTAGCCGCCTCTGGTCTCACCCCCCCAGCGGGGCGACGCGGACAGCGAGAATCCCTCCTCCGCGCGCCCGCCGACCGTAAGGGTCAGGGCCGCGCCGCTCTCACCGTAGCGGGTGGCCGAATGGTAGGCGAGCCATCGTCCCTGCGCGTCAAGGCCCACGAAGCCGATCCGTGCATGCAGTCCGCCGGAGAGCTCCACGCCGCTGCCGGTCCGGCCGTCGCCGCCGTCATTGCGCAGGTGCACGGCGCCGAACGGGGCGAGTCCCGCGCCGCCGAAGCGCATCTCGCTTCGCACATCGAGGCCGAGGCGGGCCTGGTGCACGCGCGCACGCAGGCCTTCGATCGTCTCCGTCCCTTCTCGGGTCGACAGGTCGGCCCACCCCGCGTCGGCCCTGAGTCCGAACGCGACCGGCCCGCCCGACGGTCCCAGCCGCCGCTGGAAATCCACGAGCCCCATGGCGAGGTCCAGCGGACTCTCGCCAACGCGTCCCGTCGCGGTCCGTTCGTTCCGGGCCTCTCCCCTGCCCGCGCCAAATGTCGTCCAGACCGACGTGGCCCCACCGGACCAGCGCAGGTACGGATGCACCGACCTCATCGTGGTGCTCAGCCGGCCGCTCGCCGCCCCGGCGTTCCAGTCGCCGGCGCCCCGGCTGCTGCCCAGCGCGATGCCGAAGAGCCAGCTCTGAAGCTCTGCATCGAGCCCCAGGTAGCTGACGCGCAGGTCTCCGTCGTAGTCGCCGGAGATGCCGGCCAGCCCCGACCCGAGTTCGGCGTCACCGCCGTCGTAGCGCTGCACGTCCGTCTGTCCCCACAGCGACCACGCAACTCCGGGGCGGGCCGAACCGGCTGTCTGGCCTCCCCAGCCAAGCGTGAAGTCCGTGCCGGAGATTCCGGCTGAAGGCCGGAGATGGGCGAGCGGGTTCGCATCAGCCGGGACGGCGAGGTCCGACAGCGTGAGCTCCGTGTACGGAGCGAGCCGCTGCGCGCCCAGCGCCGACATCCCCGCGGGGTCGGGCAGCCATCCCGCTACGAGCTGCTTGGCCGCGTCCCAGAGGCTGTGGCCGTCCGGAAGCGCCACGGATCTGCCTCCGACGCGCAGCCCCGACTGCCGGCCCGCATCGGCTCTCCCTGAGCGAGCGCCGGGCGCGACCCGCCGTTCGAGTGTCATGCGGGCGCTCGCGAGATAGGAGCGCGCCATGGCGGCGAACGCGTCGCTCAGCACGGCTCGCGCCGCCCGGTCGCTCACACCGACGGTCACCCGCTGGGTCGCGGCCAGCCCGCCAGGGTCCGTTGCCGTGACGATGACCGTAGCGTCCCCGTAGACCACCGGAAGAAGGACGAGCGCCGTCCCGCTCACCGCCGCTGTGACCACGTCCGCATTGGAGGTCTCGGCGCTGAAGGCCAGCGGGTCGCCGTCGATGTCGGTGAAGAACGGCGTGAGGTCCACCGTCACGCCGTCTCCGCCCTCGTCGAGCAGCTGGCCGGGGATCGCACCGACCGCCTCCGGCCCGTCGTTGACCGGGGTGACCGTCACCGCAACCGTCGCGGTGTCGGCGAGGCCGCCCGCGTCGGCGACGACGTAGGTGAAACGGTCCGGGCCGTGGTAGTTCGCGTCCGGCGTGTAAGTGACGTTCGTTCCATCCCTCGCGACCTCGGCCGTGCCATGCCCCGCAGGCGACACGCTCCGGACGCGCAACCGGTCGCCATCGAGATCCGTGTCGTTGTCGAGCACGGGGATCTCGACCGCTTCGTCCTCCCGGGTGGTGGCCTGGTCGTCCGCGGCTTCGGGGGCGTCGTTGACGGGGGTCACCGTGACCTCGACCGTGGCCGTGTCGGCAAGGCCGTCCGCGTCGGCCACGACGTATGTGAAGCGGTCGGGGCCGTGGTAGTTCGCGTCCGGCGTGTAGGTGATGTTCGTTCCATCCCTCGCGACCTCGGCCGTGCCATACCGCGCGGGCGACACGCTCTGCACGCGCAACCGGTCGCCGTCGAGATCCGCGTCGTTTTCGAGCACCGCGATCTCGACCGCTTCGTCCTCCCGGGTGGTGGTGCGGTCGTCGGCGGCTTCGGGGGCGTCGTTGACCGGGGTCACGGTGACTTCGACCGTGGCGGTGTCGGCAAGGCCGCCCGGGTCGGCGACCACGTAGGTGAAGCGATCGGCGCCGTGATAGTTCGGGTCCGGGACGTAAGTCACGTTCGTGCCATCCGCGGCGACCTCGGCCGTGCCATTCCGGGCGGGCGACACCTGCCCGACCCGCAGCCGGTCGCCATCGACATCCGTGTCGTTGTCGAGCACGGGGATCTCGACCGCCTCGTCCTCCGGGGTGGTGGCCCGGTCGTCGGCGGCCTCCGGCGCGTCGTTCACCGGAGTCACCGTGACCTCGACCGTGGCGGTGTCGGCGAGGCCGCCCGCGTCGGCAACGACGTAGGTGAAGCGGTCGGGGCCGTGGTAGTTCAGGTCGGGCGTGTAGGTAGCGGTCTCTCCGTCCGCCGCGACCCCGGCCGTGCCATGCCGGGCGGTCGACACGCTCTGCAGCCGCAGCCGGTCGCCGTCGGGATCCGTGTCGTTGTGGAGTACCGGGATCTCGGCCGCCTCGTCTTCTCGAGTGGTGGCCTGGTCGTCGGTGGCTTCGGGGGCGTCGTCGACCGGTGTCACGGTGACCTCGACCGTCGCGGAGTCGGCAAGTCCACCCGGGTCGGCGATGACATAGGTGAAGCGGTCGGGGCCATGGTAGTTCGGGTCCGGCGCGTAGTGCACGGCCGCCCCGCCATCGACAACCTGCGCCCGCCCGTGTCCGGGCGCGCCGACCGAAATCACGCGAATCCGGTCTCCGCGATCCGGATCGTAGTCATTGGCCAGGACATCCGCCCTCGCCTCCCGGTCCTCGGCCACGCTCAGAGCGTCGTCCGTGGCCACCGGGTTTTCGTTCCCGTCGACCACATTCACCACGACCTCCGCCCGCGCGTCGCCGCCCAGCGTGTCCGTCGCCATCACGGTCAGCACGTACCGGTTCGGACCGGTTTCGAAGTCCTCCCCGGGGCCGGCGTAGCTCAGAGTCCCCGTCGCCGCACCGATGACGAAACGGTCGCTGCCCGACGCGAGTCCAAGCTCGAAATCGTCTCCATCCGGATCGGTCACCGGAATGACGCCGAGCGTCACCGGTGTCCCGCGGCCGTCGCGATTCTCGGCAATCTGGAAACGAAGCGGCGATCCGAACACCGGGGGGCGGTTCACGACATCGACCCCCACTTCCGCAGCCGCGGTCCCGCCCCGGCCGTCGGCGACTTCAACCCGGATGACGAACGTGCCGATGAGGCCCGGCGCCGTCCACCGGGCATCCTGCCCGTCAGTCGCTCCCGTGAACGTCCCCAGCGCGGCACCCCAGCCGTAGGAAACCGGGTCGCCGTCCGGATCCGAGGCGTCGGCCCTCAGCTGCACCTCGCCACCGCGCGGAACCGTGCAGGGCTGGCAGGTCGCCTGCACGGTGGGCGGATCGTTCGACGGAGGCGGCGGCGGGGAATCACCGTCGCGGATTGTCACCTCGACCGACGACGGGTTGCCCGCCGTCACCTCCG
>VXLT01000298.1 GCA_009841475.1 Gemmatimonadota bacterium | reverse complement strand
CCTCCCACCACCCTTCCCTGGACCACCCTGTGAGCCCTGCCTCCACCCCATGAGCCCGCGCGAATCGAAAAAGGCCCGGACCGAGCGTGCCGCCACCATCTACGAGATCCTGCTCGCCGAGTACCCCGACGCCGAGTGCGCGCTGGAATACGCATCGCCCTACGAACTCGCGGTCGCGACCATCCTCTCCGCCCAGTGCACCGATGCCCGCGTGAACATGGTCACGCCCGGGCTCTTCCGCCGCTACCCGGACCCCGAATCGCTTGCGGCAGCCGTCCCCGCCGAGCTGGAGGACGTCATCCGCTCCACCGGTTTCTTCCGCAACAAGACCCGCAACCTGGTCGGGATGGCCACCGCGCTGCTGGAGGAGCACGGCGGCGAGCTGCCCCGCAACATGAAGGAGCTGTCGGCGCTTCCCGGCATCGGCCGCAAGACCGCCAACGTCATCCTCGGCAACGCCTTCGGGATCGACGAAGGGGTGGTCGTCGACACGCACGTGAAGCGGCTCTCGGGGAGGATGCGCTTCACCACCCAGTCCACGCCCGAAAAGATCGAACGGGACCTGATAGCGATCTTCCCGCGCAGTGTCTGGACGATGCTCGCCCACCTGCTCATCTATCACGGACGGCAGGTGTGCCACGCTCGCAAGCCGAAGTGCCACCAGTGCGCGGTCTCGCACCTGTGCCCGTCAAGCGCGGTATGAAACCGCTTACCGGCGATCCCGGGCTGTCCCCGGTGCCGCCCGCCGAAAGGAGCTGAAATGCCCACCCGATCCGACGCCGTCGCCCTGCTCGAGGAATGGGTCGAGAGCGAGGCGCTCAGGAGACACATGTACGCGGTCGAGGCCGCCGTCCGGCACTACGCCAGCCTGATGGGCGAGGACGAGGACCTCTGGGGTCTGGCCGGCCTTCTCCACGACCTCGATTGGGAGAGGCACCCTGACGACCACCCCCACATCGGGGTGGCGCGACTCCGCGAACTCGGCTATCCGGACGAGGTCGTCCACGCCGTCGAAGCCCACGGCTACCCGGACCGCACCGACATCGTCCCCGAGACCCCCCTCGACCGGGCCCTCTACGCCTGCGACGAACTGAGCGGCCTCATCTACGCTTGCTGCCTCGTCCGACCCAACGGCATCGACGACCTGAAACCGAAATCGGTGGTCAAGAAGATGAAGGACAAGGCGTTCGCGGCCGGCGTCCACAGGGAGGCCGTGCACCGCGGCATCGAGCTGATCGGGCTGACGCGCGCCGAGCACATCCAGAACGTGATCGACGGGCTGCGCACCGTGGCAGATGTGCTGGAGGTGCGGGCGGAGGACCAGGCGGTGCGGAGGGCGAGGAGGGGGGCGGGGTAGGCCCGCGGCCGGCTCGCCACCCCGCCTATCTCGCCACCCGCACCCCCAACTGCGCCCGCCACTGCGATGTGGGCACCTCCGGGGCGTAGGGCAGTGCCGCCAACACCCGGCCCGTCTCGCGGTTCCTCTGGGCGGTACTGATGTAGTGGGCGCCCAACCCGTATGGCAACAGTGTGCGTCGCACCTCGAAGGCCTTGACGACCGGATTCACCGCGTAGACGATTCCCTGCGAGGAGTCCAGCAGGTTGAGAACGTTGAGGAGGTCCAGGGTCAATTGCGCGGACAATCCACGAACCTTCACGGTCTGGGCAACCCGGATATCCACCTGGTTCGACCATGGCGTTGAACAGGTGTTGCGCGCGAGGATCCGGTTCCTCTGCTCCTGCAGGCAGTCCTCCAGTTCATAGAGCGTGGCCCACATCTTCAGGGAGCCGAATCCTGCGAAGGGAAAGTCGCTGGGCAAGTCGGGGATGTAGAGGAGGTCATTCGAGAGGCTCGACGCCCGCGGACCAGGGAATCCGTCCCCGTTCACGTCGCCCTTGTACACGTACGAGTAGGGCACCCCCGACTGGCCCACATAGAGCACCGTGATCTCGGTTCCGCCAAAGCGGGGAAGGATCGTTGCATGCGCGCTGGCGACGACCTTGTGTGGCCGGTCGAAGCGGGAGCTCTGACGCACCGGGAGGTTTGGATGCAGGTTGACGGGCGTCGACGCATAGTTCGACGTGACGTCGATCGATGTGAGGTTTTGGAGGTCCGCCGAACGGGTCAGCGAGTAGCCGGCCCTCAGTCCCAGCGTCTCGCCGAAGTCCTTGCGCACTTCGACGGTGGCGGCGTAGGTGAAGTTCTCCCCCCGGTTGGTCACGCGCAGGACCGGCCCGAACTGCTCGTACCGCCTGCCGCCCTCCCACAACTGCTCCATGCCGATTCCCCTCGACGTCCCCCCTGTCGAGCTGCCGAAGACCTGGCGGACGTTGAAGCCGAAACCGTCAGTAAAGCCTTCACGCGGGCTTCCTTCGCTCAGTTCTTCCATGAGATTGTCGTCCTGGATGAAGATCTGGTTGAGGGCGTGGTTGTACAGGAGGTTGCCGGACAAAACCAACCCACCGGGGAGCCGCTGATCGAGGGCGATCATGGTGCGCAGGTCCTGCGGAAAGCGGAATTCCGGATCGAAGTAGTTGATGACGGGCGTCGACTGCCAGGGTCTCGGCCCGCCCCGGCATTTGGAGGGGGCGGCCGCCCTCGGGTTGAAGCTCGGCGCGCGATCCCCTCTGCACACCAGGGTCTGCACGGCGATTCCGTTGTTCTGGAAGGCATTCGCTACCCAGGCGAAGGTGGGGCGCCCCGTGAAGATGCCGGCACCGGCGCGGAGCTGGGTGCCGTCGAAAGGGCGCCAGTTGAATCCGCCGCGGACAGACGCCGTGAATCCCTGTTCGGGGAGCTTCGAGGTGTCTATCCCAAGGATTGAATCCAGTGGCTCGTTGTGTTCGGGGCGACCGCCAAAGACCGGCAGGTCGAGGCGCAGGCCGCCGCGCAGGGTAAACCGTTCGCTTCCGGCCCATTCGTCCTGAACGTAGACCGAGAGCTCGGTTACCCCGAAGTGGGGATTCCACCCGTCTCGCGTCAGCGGGCGCGTGATCTCGTAGCGGTCCGGCCGGTTCTGCTCGAGATCCTCCAGACTCTCGAACTCGTAGCTGCCGAGGCGGCCGGGAACGTACTGGGGATCGAAGGCGAACCATGTGCCTGACGCTCCCAGGAGGAGCGAATGGCGCCCCGCGTCATAACTCAGGTTGTTCGAGAGCTGGACGACACGCTGCCTCAGGCCGTTGTGCTGAGAAAAGTAGCTGGCCCCCGAGCGAACGTCCCTTCGGACTCGGAAACCGTCGACCGTGCCGTCGAGCTTGACCTCGATCTGGGGAGACGCGGATCGCGCCGTCTCCGAGTCGTCGAGGTGCTGCACATTGAAGGCGAACTCGTTCGAAAGCCCCCGCGGGAGCGCCGAGAACAGCTGGAAGACCACCGAGTGGTTGCGCGAGTTGATCTTGCTGCCGCTCGACGAGAGCTCGTAGAGGTCGCCGGGCAGCCGGTTCGGATCCGTATCGTCGTTTGCCGAGGCGAAGCTGTAGCGCAGCATCGCGTCGTGGCGCTCGTCCATCTCCCAGTCGACGCGAGCGAACAGGTTGAAGATCGTGTTCTCCAGGGTAAACGACGATGCAGTACCCGGGTCGGTGCCGTAGCCCTTGAGCAGCGAGGTCAGGCGGGCCACCGAATCGGCGACCAGTGAAAGACGAAACGGGTCGGACTCGCCAACATGTAGTCCGTTCGGGGGCTCGCGTACTTGTTCCCATTCGCCGGCGATGAAGAAGTGTGCGCGGTCGCGGCGGATGGGGCCGCCCACCGTGAAGCCGCCGTGGGCTGTGGAGACATCCGGCACCGTTGCGACATCGTCGATCACCAGTTCGCCCACCAGTGCGCCGCTCCGGTAGAACCCGAACGCGAAGGTCTCGAAGTCGTTTGTGCCCGACTTGGTAACCGCATTCATCGCACCTCCGGTGAAGCCGGAGTGTCGAATGTCGAAGGGCGCCACGAGCACCTGAAACTGCTCCACCGCTTCGAGGGGGATGACCCGCCCGCCTGCGCGCCCTCCCGCGACGTTGTCCGTCGACAGGCCGAAGACGTCCTGGTTGAGCGCCCCGTCCACGTTGAGGGTGTTGAAGCGGAAGTTGGTGCCGGCGACGGAAACGCCCTCTTCCGACACGCGCGCGAGCGGCGAGAGCGCCGCGAAGTCGACGAAGTTGCGTGTGAGCGTCGGGAGATCCTCGATGATCTCGGAGGTGACGAGGGTGGAGAGTCCGATCCGGCCCGGGTCGAACTCGATGTCCCGCCGGACCTCTACCTCAATGCCCTCGACCTCGACTGCCTCCGGAACAAGAGTGACATTGAGGTTGACGAAGCGGCCGAGCAGCAGCTCGAGGTCTTCACGGGTCTGGTCCCCGAAGCCGATGCGCGTGACGGTCATGGTGTAGGGGCCGCCTGGGCGGAGACTGCGCAGCGTGTAGCGGCCGTCACCTGAGGTGATGGCTGTGTTGGTCGCGCCGGTCTCCGTGTGTTCCAGGGTGACCAGCGCACCTTCGATCGCGGCGCCCTCCTGGTCGAGGATGCGGCCGCGCAGCCCCGCGGTCGAGACGCCCTGGGCGGCGATGGGGGCGGCGGTGGCGAGGGTCGTCGCCAGGCTGATCAGGAAATGGGCACACCGGTTGAGTGGCGCGGTCGGTGTCGTGTGTTTCGAACGAGATCGAAGAGCCATTTGCACTCCTTTGTGCCATGGGGATGGTCGTCATTCTATCTCGCCACCCGCACCCTCACCCCGAACTGGGCCCGCCACTGCGATGTCGGTACCTCTGGAACGTACGGCAGCGCCGCGCGCACGTTGCCCGTCTCCCGGTCCCTCCGGGCAGAACTGATGTAGTGGGCGACCAGGCGAGTGGAGGGGTCGGGGGGCTGAGAAAACGGCAGCGCGGTTCGCCGCACCTCGAAAGCCTGGACGACCGGATTCACCGCGTAGACGATTCCCTGCGAGGAGTCCAGCAGGTTGAGGACATTCAGCAGGTCCAGCGTCAATTCCGCGGACATTCCACGGACCTTCACGGTTTGGGCAACCCGGAGATCCACCTGGTTCGACCACGGGGTTGAGCAGGTGTTGCGTGCCAGGATCCGATTGCTCTGCCTCTGCAGACAATCCTCCAGCTCGTAGAGCGTACTCCACATAGCCAGGGAGCCGAAACCGGCGAAAGGAAACTGGCTGGGCACATCGGGGATGTAGAGCAGGTCGTTCGAGAGGCTGGAGGCCCGCGGACCGGGGAATCCGTCCCCGTTCACGTCGCCCTTGTACACATACGAGTAGGGAACACCCGACTGGCCCACATAGAGCACGCTGATCTCGGTTCCACCAAACCGGGGAAGGATCCTTGCGTGCGCGCTGGCGACGACCTTGTGCGGGCGGTCGAAGCGGGAGCTCTGACGCACCGGGCCGTTGGGGTGCAGGTTGACCGGCGTCGACGCGTAGTTCGACGTGACGTCGATCGATGTCAGGTTCTGGAGGTCCGCCGAACGGGTCAGCGAGTAGCCGACCCTCAGTCCCAGCGTCTGCCCGAAGTCCTTGCGCGCCTCGACGGTGGCGGCATAGGTGAAGTTCTCTCCCCGGTTGGTCACGCGCAGGACCGGCCCGAACTGCTCGTAGCGCCTGCCCCCTTCCCACAATTCCTCCATCCCGAGACCCCTGCCCGACCCCGGTGTCGGGGTGCCGAAGACGTGGCGGACGTTGAAGCCGAAGCCGTCGGTAAAGCCCTCTGACGGGCTGCCCCTGCTTCGTCTTCCGATGACGTTGTCGTTCTGGATGAAGATCTGGTTGAGCGCGAAGTTGTAGAGCAGACTGCCGGAAAGGACCATCCCGCCCGGGAGCCGCTGGTCGAGGGCCACCATGGTGCGCAGGTCCTGCGGAAAGATGAACAGCGGGTCGAAGTAGTTGATGACCGGGGTATAGTCGTCGGGGCTCGGTAGGCCGGCGCACTCGGTGGGGGCGGGGGCCCCGGGGTCGAAGCCCGGCGTACGGTCCCTCCTGCATACCAGGGTCTGCGCGGCCATCCCGTTGTTCTGGAACGCGTTGGCGAGCCAGGCGAAGGTCGGTCGGCCCGTGAAGACGCCGGCGCCGGCGCGGAGTTGCGTACCCTCGAACGGGCGCCAGTTGAAACCGCCGCGCACAGAGGCGGTGAAGCCCTGTACGGGCAGCTTCGAGGTGTCTATCCCCAAGACCGAATCCAGCGCCTCGTTGCGCTCGGGGCGCCCGCTAAAGATCGGCAGGTCGAGACGCAGGCCGCCGCGCAGGGTGAACCGCTCGCTTCCGGCCCATTCATTCTGTGCGTAGACCGAGAGCTCGGTTACCCCGAAGCGGGGGTTGGACCCGTCCTCCGTCAGCGGGAGCGTGATCTCGTAGCGGTCCGGCCGGTTCTGCTCGAAGTCCTCCAGACTCTCGAACTGGTAGCTGCCGAGGCCGCCGGGAACGTACCTGCGGTCGAAACCGAACCACGTGCCGGATGCCCCGAAGAGAAGCGAGTGGCGCCCCGTGTCATAGTTCAGGTTGTTCGACAGCTGGACGACGAGCTGCTTGAGGCCGTTGTCCTGGGCGAAGTAGCCGGCGCCCGACCTCACGTCCCTGCGGACCCGCAAGTCGTCGACCATGCCGTCGAGCTTGACCTCGACCTGGGGCGAGGTGGACCGCGCCGTCTCCGAGTCGTCGAGGTGCTGCACATTGAACGCGAACTCGTTCGACAGCCGCCCGGAGAGCGTCGAGAAAAGCTGGAAGACGGCCGAGTGGCTGCGCGAGCGGATCTCGCTGCCGCTCGACGAGAACTCGTAGAGGTCGCCGGGGAGGCGGTTCGGATCCGGGTCGTCGTCCGCGGAGGCGAAACTGTAGCGCAGCATCGCGTCGTGGCGGTCGCCCATCTCCCAGTCGAAGCGCGCAAAGAGGTTGAAGACCGTGTTCTCCAGCGTCAGCGAAGAGGCGGTACCCGGGGTCGTGCCGTAGCCCTCGAGCAGCGAGGCCAGGCGGGCGACCGAATCCGGCACCAGCGACAGCCGGAACGGGTCGGACTCGCCGACATGGAAGCCGTTCGGGGGTTCGTGGATCCGCTCCCACTCGCCGGCGACGAAGAAGTGGGCGCGGTCACGGCGGATGGGGCCGCCCATGGTGAAGCCGCCGTGGGCGGTGGAGAGCTCGGGCACCGTCGCGACGTCGTCGATCACCAGCTGGCCGACATGCGCGGCGCTACGGTAGAACCCGAACGCGGAGGTTTCGAACTCGTTCGTG
Organism: Gemmatimonadota bacterium; assembly: GCA_009841475.1. Taxonomy (GTDB): domain Bacteria; phylum Gemmatimonadota; class Gemmatimonadetes; order Longimicrobiales; family Gaopeijiaceae; genus Bin94. Next base: position 8,795 of record VXLT01000298.1, on the reverse strand, counting down.
CCGGACTTGGTGACCGCGTTCATCGCGCCGCCGGTGAACCCGGATTGGCGGACGTCGAAGGGTGCGACGAGCACCTGGAACTGCTCTACGGCGTCGAGGGGGATAGCCCGTCCCCCCGCGCGGCCCCCGGCGACGTTCTGCGTCGAAAGCCCGAAGACGTCCTGGTTGAGCGCGCCGTCCACGTTGAGCGTGTTGAAGCGGAAGTTGGTGCCCGCGACGGATACCCCCTCCTCCGACACGCGCGAGAGCGGGGAGAGCGCGGCGAAGTCCACGAAATTTCGCGTCAGAGTGGGGAGCTCCTCGATGATCTCGGCGGTGACGAGCGTCGAGATACCGATCCGGCCCGGATCGAACTCGATGTCCCGCCGTGCTTCGACCTCGATGCCCTCGATCGCGACGGCCTCCGGCAGGAGCGTGATGTCGAGGTTGATGAAGCGGCCCAGGAGCAGCTCGAGCTCCTCGCGCATCTGGTCCCCGAAGCCGATGCGCGTGACGGTCATGGTGTAGGGGCCGCCGGGGCGCAGGTTGCGCAGGGTATAGCGCCCGTCGGCCGTGGTCAATGCGGTGTTGGTCGCGCCGGTCTCGGTGTGTTCCAGGGTGACGAGCGCGCCCTCGATCCCGGCTTCCGCCTGGTCGAGGACGCGGCCCCGCAAACCGGCGGTGGAGACGCCCTGGGCGGTGAGGGGGGCCGTGGTGGCGAGGGTCGCGGCGAGGGCAGTGAGAAGGGCGCGCCAACGGAGCGGCGCGGTCGGCGTCGTGTTGTTCGGACATGGGAATCGTGTCATGCGCACTCCTTTGTGCCTTGGGGGTGGGCCTTTCCGTGTGGAAATCCTCATTCCCGCTACCTCCCCAGCCTGAGACGCGCTCCGAACTGCGCCCGCCACTGCGATGTCGGGACTTCGGGCACATAAGGCAGCGCCGCGCGCAACCTGCCGGTTTCGCGGTCCCGCTGCGTCGCACCGACGTAGTGGGCGGTCAGCTCGGTCGGAGGATCCGGGGAATCGGGCAAGGGATCGAGAAGGACCCGCCGCACCTCGAATGCCTGCACGACCGGATTCACGACGTAGACGATCCCCTGCGAGGAATCCAGCAGGTTCAGAATGTTCAGGAGATCCAGAGTGAGCTGGGCGGACACGCCGCCCGCGTTCACGGTCTGTCCAATCCGAAGATCGATCTGATTGGACCAGGGCGCATTACAGGTGTTGCGCGCCAGGATCCGGTTCGCTTGCTCCCGCAGGCAGTTCTCAAGTTCATGGAGGCCGGTCCACATCACCAGGTTGCCGAAGCCCCCGCCCGGGAGTCGGCTCCCCAAATCGGGGACAAAGAGGAGATCGTTCGAGAGACTCGATGCCCGCGGACCGGGGAACCCGTCCCCGTTGACGTCGCCCTTGTACACATAGGAGTAGGGCACGCCCGACTGCCCCACGTACAGCACGCTGATCTCGGTCCCGCCGAAACGGGCCGGGACCCGTGCGCGCGTGCTTGCGAGCACCTTGTGCGGGCGGTCGAAGCGGGAGCGCTGCCGGATCGGGCGGTTCGGGTGGAGGTTCACCGGTGTCGAGCCGTAGTTCGACGTGATGTCGATGGAGGTGAGGTTCTGGATGTCCGCCGAGCGGGTCAACGAGTAGCCCGCCCTCAGCCCCAGGGTCTCGCCGAAGTCCTTCCGGAGCTCGAGGGTGGCCGCGTAGGTGAGATTGTCGTCCCGGTTGGTGACCTGAAGGATGGGCCCGAACGAGTCGGAATGCCGCCCCCCCTGCCAGAGCTGCTCCTGCCCGCGTCCGGTGCCTGGCGTCGAGGTACCGAAGACCTCGCGGACGCCGAAGCCGTAGCCGTGGGTGAACCCTTCGTACTCTCCTCCTTCGCTGAACTCGGCGACGAGGTTGTCGTTCTGGATGAAGATCTGGTTCAGGACGATGTTGTACAGCAGGCTCCCGGACAGCACCAGTCCGCCCGGCAGCCGCTGGTCCAGGGCGATCATCGTGCGCAGGTCCTGCGGGAAGCGGAAGTCCGGGTCGAAGTACGTGATGACGGGTTGCGAGTCCCCCGGCTGAAAGAAAGCGCACTCTGTGGGCGGCGGTTGACTGGGGTCGAAGGCCGGCGCCGCGAAATCACGGCAAACCAGCGTTCGCAGGGCGTCCCCGGTGTTCTGGAACGCGTTGGCGAGCCAGGCGTACGCCGGCCGGCCCGTGAACACACCCGCGCCCGCGCGCAGTTGCGTCTTCTCGAAGGGGCGCCAGTTGAAACCCGCGCGCACGGAGACCGTGGAGTTCCGGCTGGGAAGCTCCGCCGTGTCGATCCCGAACTCGGAGTACAGCCTCCGATTCCATGAAGGCTGGCCCTGAAAGGTCGGCATGTCGAAGCGGATCCCTCCCCGGAGGGTAAAGCGCTCGTTCGCCGCCCATTCATCCTGGGCGTACAGTGAGAATTCGCTCACGCCGAAGCGGGGGTTCGACCCGTCCTCGGTCAGAGGGATCGTGATCTCATAGCGGGCAGGCCGGTTCAGTTCCAGCTGTTGCAAGCTCTCGAACTGGTAGCTGCCGAGCGCGCCGGGGATGTATTGGCGGTCGAAGTCGAACCAGGTGCCGGACGCGCCGAAGAGGAGCGAGTGGCGGCCCACGTCATAGCTCAGATTGTTCGACAGCTGGACGACCAGCTGCTTGAGTCCGTTGTCCTGCGAGAAGTAGTTGGCGCCCGAACGGACATCGCGCCGGACGCGGGACCCGCCGACCGTGCCGTCGAGGGTAACCTCCACCTGAGGGAACGCCGACCGCGCCGTCTCGGAGTCGTCGAGGTACTGGATGTTTGCAGCGAACTCGTTCGAAACTCCCCCGGAGAACGACGAGAAAAGCTGGAAGACGCCCGAGTGGCTGCGCGAGCGGATCTGGCTACCGCTCGACGAGAACTCGTAGAGGTCGCCGGGAAGGCGGTTCGGATCCGGTTCGTCGTCCGCCGAGCCGAAGCTGTAGCGCAGCATCGCGTCGTGGTGCTCGCCCATCTCCCAGTCGAAGCGCGCGAACAGGTTGAAGATCGTGTTCTCCAGGGTGAAGGACTCGGCGGTTCCGGGGTCGGCGCCGAGACCCTCGAGCAGCGACCGCATGCGCGTCACTGAATCGGGGACCAGGGACAGCCGGAACTCGTCGGACTCGCCCAGGTGGAACCCGCTGGGGGGCTCCCGGACCCGTTCCCACTCACCGGCGACGAAGAAGTGGGCGCGGTCGCGGCGGATCGGGCCGCCCATGGTGAAGCCGCCGTGGGCCGTGGTGAGTTCGGGCACCGTCGCGACATCGTCGATCACGAGTTCACCTACCAGCGCGTCGCTGCGGTAGTACCCGAAGGCGGAGGTCTCGAACTCGTTCGTTCCCGATCTGGTCACCGCGTTCATCGCGCCGCCGGTGAAGCCGGACTGGCGCACGTCGAAGGGCGCGACCAGCACCTGGAACTGCTCGACGGCGTCCAGCGGAATGACCCGCCCGCCCGCGCGGCCTCCCGCGACGTTGTCGGTCGAGAGCCCGAAGACGTCCTGGTTGAGTGCGCCGTCCACGTTGAGGGTGTTGAAGCGGTAGTTGGTGCCGGCGACCGAGACCCCCTCCTCGGATACGCGCGAGAGCGGCGAGAGCGCGGCGAAGTCGACGAAGTTTCGCGTGAGCGTGGGGAGCTCCTCGATGATCTCGGCGGTGACCAGGGTCGAGATGCCGATCCGGCCCGGGTCGAACTCGATATCCTGGCGCACCTCGACCTCGATGCCCTCGATCTCCACGGCCTCCGGGAGGAGCACGATGTCGAGGTTGATGAAGCGGCCGAGGAGCAACTCCAGCTCCTCGCGCGTCTGCTCCCCGAAGCCGATCCGGGTTACGGTCAGAGTATAGGGGCCGCCCGGGCGCAGGCTGCGCAGCGTGTAGCGCCCATCGGCCGTGGTGATGGCTGTGTTGGTCGCGCCGGTCTCAGTGTGCTCCAGGGAGACGAGCGCCCCCTCGACCGCCACGCCCTCCTGGTCGAGTACGCGGCCGCGCAGCCCGGCGGTGGAGACGCCCTGGGCGGTGAGCGGGGCAGCGCTGGCCAGGATCGCGGCAAGGGTAGTGAGGAGGGGGGCGCGCTGTCTGAGCAGCGCGGTGCGCGATTGGGTTTTCAGACGGAAGAATCGGGTCATGCGCACTCCTTTGTTGCACGGGGTGTGTCGTTCCAATTCGGTTGGTCGTCGTGGTCGTCGTGGTCGTCATTCCCGCTACCTCGCCATCCTCAGCCGCACTCCCAGTTGCGCCCGCCACTGCGATGTCGGCACCTCGGGCACGTAGGGCAGCGCCGCCTCGACCGCGCCGGTGAGGCGGTCCCGCTGGACCGCGCCTATGTACCGGGCCCGCAGTACCGGTATCGACGCAAGCCCCGGGTCGGGGAACCGCCGGACCTCGAACACCTGCACGGTCGGGTTCACCACGTGCACGATCCCCCACCACGAGTGCAGCAGATTGAGCACGTTCAGCAGGTCGAGCGACAGGTCTGCCGACAGTCCGCGGACCGCGATCCCCTGCGAAACCCTGAGATCGACCTGATTCGACCAGGGCGTGCGGCAGGTATTCCGCGCCAGGATCCGGATCGTCTGCCTCTGGAGGCACGGCTCAAGGTTGTAGAGGCTGTGCCAGAGGTCTCTGCTCGCGAAACTTCCGGGGAAGCCGCCGATCGCGTCGGTGATGTAGATGAGGTCATTGGAAAGGCTCGAGGTTCTCGTCCCAGGGAAATCGTCCCCGTTCACATCGCCCATGTATACATACGAATACGGCACTCCGGACTTACCCACGTAGACCAGGCTGATCTCCGTTCCCCCGAACCGGGGCAGGATCCGGGCGTGGGCGCTGGCGACCCACTTTTCCGGCCGGTCGAAACGCGACGACTGCCGAACCGGGACGTTGGGATGCACGTTGACCGGCGTCGACGCGAAGTTCGACGTGATGTCGATCGAGGTGAGATTCTGGAGGTCGGCGGACCGGGTCAGCGAATAGCCCACCCGCAGCCCGAACGTCTCGCCGAAGTCCTTCCTGACCTCGACGGTGGCCGCGTAGGTGAAGTTGTCACCCCGGTTGGTGACCCGCAGCACCGGTCCGAACCGGTCCGTCCGCCGTCCGCCCTGCCAGAGCACTTCATTGCCCCGGAACGTCCCCCGGGTCGGAGTGCCGAACACCTCGCGGTGCCTGAGGCCGAAGCCGAGCGAGTACCCGTCGTCCTCCTCTCCCACGATGCGGTTGGCCACGAGGTTGTCGTTCTCGATGAAGACCTGCTTGAGGGCGTTGTTGTGGATCAGGCTCCCCGAGACGACCAGCCCCCCGGGCAGCCGCTGGTCCAGCGCGACCATGGTTCGCATGTCCTGCGGAAACAGGAAGCCGGGATCGAAAAAATTGACTACCGGCGCCGACTGCCCCGGTCGCGGCGGTCCCAGGCACTCGGTGGGCGCGGGTGCGGCGGGATCAAAGCCCGGCGTCGCGTCCCCTCTGCACACCAGCGTCCGTGCGGCGGTTCCGTTGTTCTGAAAGGCGTTGGCGAGCCAGGCGAATGCCGGACGGCCGGTGAAAACCCCTGTGCCGGCCCGGATCTGCGTGCCGTCGAAGGGCCGCCAGTTGAGGCCGGCACGCAGCGACAGCGTCGCGTTCCCCCCGGGGAGGCGGGAGGTGTCGATGTCCAGCTCGGACTGGAGCTCGGGGTTGGCGGCCGGACGCCCGAAGAAGCTCGGAAGGTCTACCCGGGCTCCGGCGCGCAGGGTGAAGCGTTCGTGGGCGGCGAACTCGTCCTGCAGGTAGACGGAGAGTTCCTGCACCCCGAAGGTCGGGTTCGAGCCGTCGCCGGTCAGCGGGACCGTGACCTCGTAGCGGTCGGGCCGGTTCAAAGCCAGCTCCTCCAGGCTCTCGAACTGGTAGCTGCCGAGCGCGCCGGGCACGTACCTGCGGTCGAAGTCGAACCAGGTGCCCGAGGCTCCGAGGAGCAGCGAGTGGCGTCCGACATCGTAGCTCAGGTTGTTGGCCAGCTGGATCACTCGCTGGCGCAGTTCGTTGTTCTGCGAAAAGTAGCTCGCCCCCGAACGCACATCGCGCCGCACGAGCAGGTCGTCGACCAAGCCGTCGAGGGTGACCTCGACCTGGGGGAATGCGGCGCGCGCCGTCTCCCGGTCGTCGAGCAGCTGGAGATTCAGGGCGACTTCGTTCGAGAGCCCGGCGGGGAGCGTCGAAAAAAGCTGGAAGACCGCCGAGTGGCTGCGCGAGCGGATCTCGCTGCCGCTCGACGACAACTCGTAGAGGTCGCCGGGCAGCCGGTTCGGGTCCGGGTCGTCGTCCGCCGAAGCGAAGCTGTAGCGCAGCATCGCGTCGTGGCGGTCGCCCATCTCCCAGTCGAAGCGCGCAAAGAGGTTGAAGATCGTGTTCTCCAGGGTGTGCGACGAGGCCGTCCCCGGTTCAGCCCCCAGGTCCCGCAAAAGGGATTGCATGCGCGCGACCGAATCGGGGACCAGCGCCAGCCGGAACGCGTCCGACTCGCCTACATGGAAGCCGTTCGGCGGCTCGCGGACCCGCTCCCACTCGCCGGCGACGAAGAAGTGCGCGCGGTCGCGGCGGATGGGGCCGCCGGCGGTGAATCCGCCGTGGGCGGTGGAGAGCGCGGGCTCGGTGGCGACATCCGCGACCACAAGCGAACCCACCATTGCGCCGCTCCGGTAGAATCCGAAGGCGGAGGTCTCGAACTCGTTGGTGCCCGACCGGGTGACCGCGTTCAGCGCGCCGCCGGTGAAGCCGGACTGGCGCACGTCGAAGGGCGCGACGAGCACCTGGAACTGCTCGACCGCCTCCAGCGGGATGACGCGCCCGCCCGCTCGGCCTCCCGCAATGTTCTCGGTCGAGAGCCCGAAGACGTCCTGGTTGAGGGCGCCGTCCACGTTGAGCGTGTTGAAGCGGTAGTTGGTGCCGGCGACCGAGACCCCCTGCTCGGACAAGCGCACGAGTGGAGAAAGGGCGGCGAACTCGACGAAGTTGCGCGTGACGGTGGGGAGTTCCTCGATGATGTCGGCGGTGACGAGGGTAGAGATGCCGATGCGGCCCGGATCGAACTCGATGTCCTGCCGGGCCGCGACCTCGATCCCCTCGATCCGGACCGCCTGCGAAAGGAGCATGACGTCCAGGTTGACGAAGCGGCCGAGCAGCAGTTCGAGATCCTCGCGAGTGTGGTCCCCGAAGCCGATGCGCGTGACGGTGACGGTGTAGGGTCCCCCAGGGCGCTGGCCGCGCAGGGAAAAGCGGCCGTCGGATGAGGTGATCGCCGTGCTGGTGGCGCCGGTCCCGGTGTGCTCCAGCGTGATCAGGGCGCCTGCGACCGGGGTGCCGACCGGGTCGACGACGCGGCCGCGCAGCCCGGCGGTCGAGATGCCCTGCGCCCGGGCGGTGGCGGGAACCGCAAGAATGCCCAGGAAGACTGAGATGATGGCCAGGCCGGCCAGACGCCCCCGGGGGGCGGCGAACAGGGTCAATTGCCACTCCTTCACCGGTCAAGCGGCCAGATGGGCGTCCGGGACGACCAATGGACATCCAAATGGTACCGTCGCCAACGCGGGTGTGTTCGGAAGCGGAGATGTTCAGCGCCCGGACGGACGGCTGTCAAGCGGTGACGTGAACGCGCCTACCCCACACCCCTGCGAATCCGGTACCCCTCCACCCTCTCGATCCCCAGTTCGTCACGCCGCACCGCCAGCAGGAACTCCCGGTCGATCCAGCACGGTGCCAGGAACCGGTGACAGAGCATCAGATCCGGCAACGCGCGGATCACGCCCAGCCAGCGCCCATCCGCACCGAAGACGCTCCACTGGTCCGGCATCCCCGCCTCCGACGCCGACCACTCCCGGACCCAGAGAAAGCCCTCCGTATCCACGACCAGGCCGGCCACCGGCGGAAACGCGTCCCTCAGGGGCATCCCCGCGAAGAATTGGTCCGTGGACATTCCAAGTTCCTCTTCCAGATCGCCGAACCGGCTCCAGAACGCGACGAAGGCAGACTCCCAGGCCTCCTGCGCGGCCTGCGTGGCCGGCACCGGTCCATTCGTGCGGCGAATGACGCGGATCAGGTCTCCGCCGAGGGAAAACTGGTGGATCTCGTCCCTGTCTCCGTTGCTGATGTAGATCGATGGCAGGTCGCCTCCCGACGCAAGATGGGACTCGACCATCAAGGTGGGGAAGCCCGGCACATCGCTCTGGCCCGGCGGCACCCAGATCTCCAGCCCTTCCCACGACCCGAGGGACCGGGCGGAGTAGCTGTCGTCGACCCTGATGAACTCGGACGACGGACCCCGGACAAAGCCCTGTGGCGGCGTCGCGGACGGGAACTCATTGCCGGCCACCACGACCATGGAGCCGTCGGGAAGCGGAAACAGCGTGGATTCCGCGTTCGTCCCGGGAGCCGCTTCCATCATGCGGCGAAGGTCGATCGTCCGCTCGCCCAACAGCCTGCCATCGATGTCGAAGTAGCTCGCCGGAGCGAACCAGTAGTCCCACACGACCAGCGTGTCCGGCGGCAGGTACAGCAACTGCTGCGGGCGCGCGAACTCGCCCGGTCCCTCGCCCCGGCCTCCGATCACCCTCGACAGCTCCCCGGACGGCTCGAAGAGAAAGAGCCGGTGGTTCCCCATGGAGAGGACCGCGATCCGGCCGTCGTCGAGACGCGCCACTCCCCGCACCTGCCAGATCAACTGCGCGGAGTCGGTGACCGCGTCGCCGGGGGCCGGGGGGGGGCGGGCCGCGGGGGGCGGGGGGGGCGGGGGGGGGGGGGGGGGGG
>VXLT01000061.1 GCA_009841475.1 Gemmatimonadota bacterium | reverse complement strand
CCCCCCCCCCCCCCCCCCCCCCCTTCTTTTTTTTTAACGATTACTACCGAAACGTACTTTGCATATTGTGTCGTGGGGTGGTTTATGTGTTTATGCGAGAGGGGTGGGGGTGGGGGCCGATTCAGCCATTGACCCGCCCGTGGATCAGGCGGCGGCCGTGCACCAGCTGGCGATCCGGATTCCTCCGGACGCGAAGATCGCCGGGCCCTACTTCGGTCGAGCCGGGCCGGCCGAGAATCACTATCGGGTCACGGACTCCGCCGGCCTTCACCTGCCGTGGCGAAAGCCGGACCTGCGGGCGCGTGTCGATTTGCGTGTGGACGGCGCCGAAATCTCCAGGACAGTGGCGGTGACGGGATCGGTGCCGCGGCTGCCGCATGGCTCGATCACCCGCCGGGTCGACGTGCTGCCCGCGCTGGCGGTCTCGGTTTCGCCCGCTGTGCGCGTGGTCGCGGCGGCGAAGGAGGTCGAAGTCGTCCTCAGGGTCGAATCGAACCTCCCCGATGTCTCCGCCGAGGCCGGTCTCGAACTTCCCACTGGATGGACGGCCTCACCACCCTCCATCCGGCACCACTTCCGAAGCCGGGGCGAAGTGGTCGAGACCGTCGTCACCATCACTCCCCCGGACGCATGGAGCGGCGAGGCCGTGGCTGACGCCGTCGCGCGCGCGAACGTGGCCGGGAACCTCCGCGAATACCGCACCGGTTACCAGGTCATCGACCATCGCGACCTGCCGCTCGCCCGGCTTCGAGTCCCTGCCCACACTGCGATCCGCTCGGTCGCGGCCGCGTCGCTCGACGGCGTGGTCGTGGGCTATGCAATGGGCGTAGGGGACGAGGTGCCGGCCGCCATCGAGGCCCTGGGCGCCTCTGTCCACCTCCTGGACGAATCCGACCTCACCGGCGGAGACCTCGACGCCTACGACGCAGTCGTGATCGGCACGCGGGCCTACGCCGTGCGGCGCGATCTCGTCGAGAACAACCAGCGCCTCATCGACTACGCCCGCCGCGGCGGCAACGTCGTCGTCCTCTACCAGACGCAGGAGTTCGTCCCCGCGGAGATGGCACCCCACCCCGCCACCCTCCCCCCCGGCGCGCAGGAAGTCTCGGAGGAGGACGCCCCGGTACGGTTGCTGGCCCCTTCACACCCCATGCTGGCGACTCCCAATCGCATCACCGAGGCCGACTTCAACGGCTGGCTCGAGCAGCGCGGCTCCAAGTTCTTCGCCGACTGGGACCCGGCATACACCCCCCTGGTCGAGATCCACGACACCGGACAGGCGCCGCAAGAGGGCATCTGGCTCACGGCAACGGTCGGCGCGGGCCGCTACAGCTACGTGGCGCTCGCCCTGCACCGCCAGCTACCGTACGGGGTCCCGGGCGCGTATCGCATCCTGTCCAACCTGCTATGGCCTCGCCCACCCGGGCGATGACCCGCCGAACCGCCCAGGCGATGACGCGCCCAACCGCGCGGGCCATGACGCGCCGAACCGGACCATGACCCTCACCACCATCGACTGGGTCGTCGTGGCCCTCTACGGCGCGCTGACCCTCTCCATCGGCCTCGGCCTCGCCCGCCGGGCCGGCCGCAGCGTGGAGGACTACTTCATCGCAGGCCGTTCGCTGCCCTGGTGGCTCGCGGGCACCTCGATCGCAGCCACCTGGTTCGCCACCGACGCCCCGCTGGCCACCGCCGCTCTGGTCCGCCGCCAGGGGGTCTACGGCAACTGGCTGTGGTGGTACGAGGCGGCCGGCATCCTGATGCTCACCTTCTTCTTTGCGCGGCTCTGGCGCCGGGCGGGGGTGCTCACCGACGCCGAAGTGATCGAGCTCCGTTACGGGGGCGCCCCCGCGCGGATCCTGCGCGGCTTTTCGGCCGTCTACCAGGGGTTGGTGAAGAATGCGGTCGTAATGGGGTGGGTGATGCTGGCCATGGTCAAGTTCAGCGAAGTGCTGCTTGGCTGGGACGCCGCGCTGACCCTGTCCGTGTGCGTGGGACTCGCGCTGGTGTACACGGTCGCATCCGGGCTCTGGGGGGTGGTCGTGACCGACCTGCTGCAATTCGTCGCCGGGATGCTGGGGTCGATCACGCTTGCGGGGATCGTGCTGGCACGGTTCGGGGGGCCGGGGGGGATGGCGGAGGCGGTGCGCGAGGCGCCGGACGTGCCGGCGGGTGCGCTCGACCTCGTGCCGAGTGCGGCGAACGCGTCGTCGCTCGAGGTGCTCTCCTTCCTGTGCCTGATCCTGGTGCTCTGGATGAGGAGCGGGCAGGGCGACGGCTACGTCGCGCAGCGCCTCTTCGCGACCCGTGACGAGCGGCAGTCGGTGATGGCGTCGCTCTGGTTCGCGTTCGCGGGGACGGTGCTGCTGACCTGGCCCTGGATCGTCGCCGGGCTGGGGTCGCTGCTGGTCTTCCCGGGCGGCGCGGGCGCCGATCCGGCGCTCGTGGCCGACCCCGAACTCGCCTACCCCATGATGATCCGCGAGCTGATGCCCGCCGGCCTGCGCGGGCTCATGGTCGCGACCTTCCTGGCCGCCTTCATGAGCACGATGGATACGCACCTCTGCTGGGGCGCGTCCTACATGGTGAACGACGTGTACCGGCGCTTTGTGAAGAAGGAGGCCTCCGAGCGCCACTACGTCACCGCGTCACGGGTCGCCGTGGTGGGACTTGCCGTGCTCGCGGCGTTCGTGGCCTGGCAGATGGAATCGATCCAGCGCGGATGGATCTACATCATCGAGCTGACCGCCGGGGTGGCGGTGGTGTGGCTGCTGCGCTGGTACTGGTGGCGGGTGAACGCCTGGGCGGAGATCGCCGCGATGGCGGGCTCGGTGATCCTGGCCAACGGTCGGGTCCTTCTGGCTATTGCCGAAGCCGCCATTCCCCTTCCGGCCGCGCTGCTATCGGCGACCGGCCGCTTCTACGCCCCCGAGATGGACCTCGTGCGCGCGGTCGTGATCCTGGTCGCCTGCACCCTGCTCTGGCTGCTTGTGATTCGCTTCACAGACCCTGAAAGCGACGAGACCCTCGACCGGTTCCACCGGCGCGTCCGACCGGGCGGATGGTGGGCTCCCGTGGCCGCTCGCAACGGCATCGAGTGCACCGACCCCCCCGCTTCCCGCATGTGGACCGGTTTCGCCCTCGGCGCTCTCTTCGTCTACGGCAGTCTCCTCGGAGTCGGATGCCTGCTGACCGGCAGGGCCGGCGCCGGCATCCTTCTCCTCGCTGTTTCGGTAGCGGCCGGGATCCTGACCGTGCGCCTGGCGGACCGGGACGCGCCACCACCTCCGCCACCCCCACCCCCAACCCCATGAAGATCGTCCTCGTCGGCGCCGGCAGCCGCGAATTCGGCCCGGCCACCATTCGCGACATCCTGCTCAGCGACCCTCTCTGCGACGACGGCATCCACATCGCGCTCGTCGACACCGACCCGTCCGGCCTGCCGCGCACACAGGCCCACGCCGAAACCGTCGCGGCCCGCCTGAAGCGCCCCGCCACCATCGCCACCACCACCCGTCTCCCCACCGCCCTCCCCGGCGCCGACGCCGTGATCGTCGCCATCGAGATCGACCGCTACTTCCACTGGGCGCAGGACTTTCACGTCCCCCGCGCCTTCGGCTTCCCCCAGATCTACGGCGAGAACGGCGGCCCCGGCGGACTCTTCCACGCGCTCCGCAACATGGGCCCGACCGTCGAGATCGCCCGCGCGATGGAGACGCACTGCCCGGACGCCTGGCTCGTCAACTACACCAATCCCCTCACCAAGCTCTGCGAAGCGGCGACCCGACTCACAGCCGTCCCCGTCGTCGGCCTCTGCCACGGCGTCTTCCACGGCATCGAACAGATGGCGCGCATCCTCGAACTGCCGCCCTCCCGCCTCGACGCGCAGGCCAGCGGCCTCAACCACTTCACCTGGTTCACCTCGGTGACCGACCGTGAGACCGGCGAGGACCTCTACCCCCGCCTGCGCGAGCGCGAGCGCGCCGCCGACCTGTTGCACGACTGGGATGAAATCGCGCTCAGCCGCATCCTTTTCCGCGTCTTCGGCCGCTTCCCCAGCCCCGGCGCCAACCACATCGGCGAGCACATCCGCTGGGCGGGCGAGTTTCTCGCGAGCAGCGCGCTTCAGTTCTTCTACGACCCGGCGCAGGGACACCCCTGGGAGACCGGTGAAGTCCCCACCTGGGTCTACAACCTCGGCGACAATCCCACCGACACGCCGCTGTTCCCCGACGAACCTCGCGATCGCGCCCGCCCCGGCCGCGAAGAGCGGACGGATGGCCGCGAGGAAGTCACCCCCTCCGGCGAGCTCGCCATCCCGCTGCTCGAGGGCGTCCTCTGCGGCGAGGAACGCCAACTCGACGCCGTCAACCTCCCCAACGCGGGATACGTCCCCGGCCTCCCCGGCGGCGCCGTCGTCGAGGTTCCGGCCACCGCGAACCGCTTCGGCCTGCACCCCGTCACCGCACCCCCCCTCCCCGAGCCCATCCTCGCCCTGCTGCGCACCCAGACCAGCATCAACCGCCTCCTCGTGGACGCGTTTCGGGAGCGCTCGCGCCACACCCTGCTGCAGGCCCTCCTGCTGGATCCCACCACCGAGTCCTACCGGCAGGCGGTGGGCCTCATCAACGAGATGTTCCGGCTCCAGCGGGACGCGCTTCCGGAGATGGGCTGGTAGTCGCGGCTAACGATCATCCACGCAAGGCGCCACCAGCTCCACCACCCGCCGCGCACTGTCCCGCGCCCCCTCGGCGTCGGCCCGGGAGTAGAACCCGGAAGGCGTCAGGTCCTCCGCCCCGTAGAACGCCAGTTCGCGATCGCGACGGAGGTGCCGCGAGGTCTGCGCCAGCCATTCGAGTTCACAGTGCAGCTCCGACGGCATCCGGTTCCGCTCCGCCAGCAGGATCCCCGAAACATCATGAATCCGGGGCGGATCGATCCCGCACGAGCGCAGCAAGCCCTTCAGGGACAGCTCGACGATCTCTTGCGATTCGCGCACCACATCGGCCCAGCTCTCGCCATCGAAGAGTACATCCAGCGCCCGCACCCGGACCCTTGCGCGGCGGAGGTAGTCCCGGGCCAGCCCAGTGTTCTTCATGACTCCCGCACCCAATACGGATTCCCGTGCGCGACCCGGTGGGAGAGCCGCTCCTCCAGGATCCGGCGCCTGACGCCGGCGAGCGTCCGCGACACCGCAAGCCGCCGCTCGAAGAGGACGTGGCCGTCCATGGCCACTTCGGCCCACAATCCGGAAGGGGTCTCACCGTCCGCCAGCAGGTGGACGAAGTGGGGCTCAACCACGTGCCCGTCCCACTTCAGTGCCGGTCCGTCGTCCCATTGCCGGTACAGGTTCCGTGATATCGGAACCCCGTCGCCGGCGATCAGCAGCATGTCCAGGTCCGACTCCCACGAAGGCTCCCCGCGTGCCCACGAGCCGAATGCGACGACGCCCAGCAGCGACTCGCCCAGGATCGCATGTGCACGACCCACCGCTTCGGAGGCGGGCTGCGGAAGCTCGCTGCTCGGTGATCCCAGTTCGCGGGCGCAGTAGCGATTGAGGGAAATGTCCTCGGAACGCGCCCTCTCCCGGAGGGATGCATGCAGGGCCGGGTCGATGCGGACAACGAAGCGGCCGGAAGGCGGGCGTTGGCGCGGGTCGTTGATAGTATCATTAGGCATACACAAATGATACTATCCTATCGCCCTCGAGGGCAAGGTGCCCGGTGCCCTCTGCCTAGCTCCCCCGATGCTGCACGACGAGGTGGCGAGTGTCCCGACCCGGAATTGCCCAAAAGATCCATAATAGCTATTATGTCTCCATGAAAGAGATTACTGCCAAGGATGCGAAGAACCGGTTCGGACAGCTGCTCCAATCCGCTCAGCAGGGACCGGTTCGCGTCACCCGTAACGGGAGACCGGTGGGGGTGGTGATGTCCGTGCAGCAGTTCGAACGACTCCGGGGTGCCGCGTGGGAAAGGCTGACGGCGACCATGGACCGGCTCGGTCAGGAGGCCGCCGGGAGGGGCCTGACCGACGCCGTACTGGAATCGCTCCTGGCCGATGAGAGCTGAGCGGCTCGTCCTCGACACCAATGTTCTGATCAGTGCGGCGCTCTCTTCCGGCGGTTCACCGCGCGCCGTAGTCGACGCGGCACGGGCGGCAAACGGCATCCTCCTCTTCTCCGACGAGACTTTTCACGAACTTCGAACCCGGCTTCTCGGCCCGAAGTTCGACGCCTACGCCGGTTGGGAAGGGAGGGCGCTCTACCTCGCGCAGCTGGAGGCCGTCTCCGAGTGGGTGTCGATCACAGGCGCCAAGCTGGGGTGCCGCGATCCCGATGACGACAAGGTGCTGGAAACGGCGTTGCTGGGGAACGCAGGCTGCCTGGTGACGGGCGACCGCCACCTACTTGAAATGTCGCCGTTTCACGGCATTCGGATCGTGGCCCCTGCCGAGTTCATCCGGCCTCGGGCCAACCGGTGAGGAGTCGCGGACTGCCCAACCCCCTCAGCGCACCTCTTCCGGCAGCCGCCTCACCACCACGTAGAAGGACTCCTGCCAGCCGCGCTCCACATAGGCCACCAGGCCATCCGGCCCGAACGCGACCGTGCCAGAACTCAGGTAGCGCCCCAGGTCGCCAAGGTCCTCGGAGTCGAACGTGCCACGGTACCGGCCATCGGGCGCAAGGACATCGATTGGGCCGCCCCCTTCCCCGTGCTCTTCGCCGCTGCGCCGCACCCAGAGGCTGCCTTCCCAGGTCGTCCTCAGGTTCCGGATGGCGGGGATCTCCGGGTAGAAGTACGCCCCTTCGATGGCCTCCAGGAGCTGCCTCCGGAACTCGTCCGGATCCGTCAGGTTGCGGTAGCCCCTGACCCGGGCTTCCGCGTTTTCACGCAGCCGTTCGATCTGCGCCGAGCGCACCTCGTCGGTGACCGGCCTTGGCCGCAGGGGTCTTCGTAGAATGCGGCTCAACTCCCCATCGGGGCCGATCAGCTTCACCGCATACGCGGACGAGTCAACGAAGGCGACCCCGCCGTCCGCAAGCGCGTCGTAGCTCAACTTCGGAACGTACAGCTGTATCGGCATGACCGAGGGGCGGAACTGCATGTCGGAGCCGGCATCCGCGGTGTCCCTGGACATCAGCATAGTGAACCCGATTCCGGCCACTGCATCCACATCCTCCTGCGAAGCGCGCCAAACACTGGCCAGCGGACGCCTCACAATGGTCGCTCCGGCGAGCGAGACCTGTTCGATGACACGCTCCCCGGCTGTGTCGCGGACAGCTAGCATGGCTTCGGTCGTGCGGCTTGAGCGACCGGGAGCCACGGACCCTTCGAACAGGTCTCCGGGGGTGAAGCTCACCTCGCGCTTCGGCGCTCCCACCGGCGAGTAGGAGCGGAACACACTCCCGAGGAGATCGGCGACGACCGTGCCGCCATCGGATGCGACGACAAACTCGGCGGGTCTGGCAGAGTACATCGCCGCCTCCGGGTCACCCCCTCCCGCCTCGTAGTCACGTACGAGGTCACCCTCCGGGTCCACCACGAAGATCCGCCAGCGCCCGCGATCCAATCCCCCGGGATCGAGAATGTACAGGCGCCCCTGTGCGTCGAAGCCGATCCGCGCTCCTTGCGAAGCCAGGAGGCCCTCGCTTGTGTCCGATGAACGGCGAATCCGCCGCAGGAACCGGGTCGCGAGTCCCAGGGTGCGCCATCCGTTGGCGTTGAGCTGCCCGGTGAACACCTCTTCCGTCTCGACTTCGAGCAGCCGGTCTTCACCCGGCAGGTCGACGATCTCCTGCGCATGGGCGCCCGCCGACGCACCGGCTGGCGCCAGGGCCAGGGTTAGCGCGGTCATGGCAGGAGTCAGCGTAAACGACCGGCGACCAGGGAAGTTCATGGTGTGACCTCTTTGTTGCAGCACTCGCAGGGTGGGAGGACTCCCCTTGAACTTACGCCCCGCCCCGCTCCAACGCCCACACCTCGATCCTCTCGATCCCGAGCTCGTTCGCCGCACGGCCCAGCAGGTAGTCCGCGCCAATCTCGAAGACCGACAGCCCCGCCGGCGTCTCGACGAACCCGAGCGCCCGCCCGCCTGGGTCAAACACTGTCCACAGCGGCGCGGGCCTGTCCATGTCCGGCGGTGTGTATTCCTGCACCCACAGGTGGCCGAGAGGATCGGCAAGGACGGACCGGAACGACGGGAGGCCCTCCACGATGGGGGCTTCGTCGAAGGCGGGACGGAACATCTCGATGACCTCTTCCGGCTGCTCGCCCTCGATGAACGTGCGGTGCATCGCCTCGACGATCTCGGCCCGGGTTGGTGCCCGGTTCGCGTGTTCGCGGCGCACGATCTTCGCGAGGGCACCATCCGTCATGCGGTAGGCGCGAAGCTCATACCGGTCGTTCGAGGCGATCACGAGCATGCCTTCCCAGGCCGCCTCCTCGAGTCCGCGGCTGAAGGCCATGTGGGGAACGTGCAGCACCACGCCGTTGTACACCCCGCTGAACCCCTCATGCGCCGGGTGGGTGCCGAAGGGAACCTCGGCGGCACCCTCGCGGGCCAGCAGGGAATAGGTGGCTTCGTAACGCCAGTAGCCGTCGTCCGCCCCGCCACTGGTCATTCGTCCCAGGATCCCGCCTTCAGCCAGAACCAATCGGGGCTCAAGACCGGCGCCGTCGTCCGACTGAATGCGGAACGAACGGCCCGGTTCGCCGCCAGCGTCGAATACCGCGCCGCGCCACAGGCTGCCGGTCACCCTCGATGACCGCATCGCCTCCCAGGCCAGGATCGAGTCCCCCGGCCACCGGGCGACGCCGGCAAGCTCCTGGAACTCGCCCGGTCCCTGCCCGGTGCCGCCCCAGGTGGTCTGATGAGTGCCCCCCGCGTCGTACAGGCGGATCTCGTTGGTCCCCGTGTTCGCGATGACGACGCGCCGGTCCGGGAGCATGAGCGCGTCATCCGCCTTGTGCAGGACGTAGGGTTCGCGCCCGTCAACTTCACCGATCGACACCGACGGCTCGGCGCCGATCCGCCATGGGAGGCGCGACTCGTCCGGCGGCCGCCCATTCTCGATGATCCTGATTCCGGCGCTGTCCCGGATGTCGGTCACCAGCGGCTGCGCCGCAAGATCGACGGCAACAGGGACCGGGTCTGCGGCCTCCGCCCGGGCTTCCGGCGCATCCTCGGAGTGACCGTCGCCGCAGCCGGCGGCCAGGCAAGGACTGACCGTCAGCAGCCATGTGAACGTCCCCCGCCGCATCCTGCCCCCCGGCCGCCTTGTTCGACCGCGTTCCATCTTCACCTCCTAAAACACTAGAGAATTAGGATATGTTGTGGTGGACGGCGCCCGGTGTCAATTCGTGCGGCCGGGCACCCCGTTGCCTCTCCCGCCCGCCGCTCGGATATTCCCCGGCATGAGCCATTCCAACCTTTCCGTCCATCCCGTCACTCCCGTGATCGGTGCCGAGGTGCGTGGCGTCGACCTCGGCCGGATCACCGACGCCGATTTCCACACGATCCGCGACGCACTCATGGCCCACTGCGTCCTCTTCTTCCGCAGTCAGGACATCTCGATCGAGAGCCAGAAGGCCCTGGGCGCGCGCTTCGGCCAACTCGTCGCCCATCCCAACGATCCCGGCGTGGACGGCCACCCGGAGGTCATGCCGATCCACGCCGACGAGAACTCCGTCCGCGCGACCGGCGAGCAATGGCACTCGGACGTCTCCTGCGACCCGAGGCCGCCGATGGGGTCCATCCTGCGCATGCACACGGTGCCCGGGACCGGGGGCGACACGCTCTTTTCGAACATGTATGCTGCGTACGAGGCGCTGTCGGAGCGGATGCGCACGCTGCTTGACGGTCTGACGGCCGTCCATGACGGCGGCCCCTACTACCGCGAGGTCAACCGGCTGATCGGCCGGGACGATGGTGGGCGCGCCTACCCTTCCGCGGAACACCCGGTGGTGCGCACCCACCCCGTCACCGGCCGCAAGGCGCTCTTCGTGAACCAGATGTTCACGCAGTACATCGTCGACCTGCCCCCTGGCGAGAGCCGCGCGATCCTCGGCTTCCTCTTCGAGCACGTGGGGCGGCCGGACTTCCAGTGCCGGTTCCGCTGGCGCCCCGATTCGGTGGCGATGTGGGACAACCGCTGCACCCAGCACCACGCGATCTGGGACTACTGGCCGGCGACGCGGTCGGGGTACCGGGTGACGATTCGCGGGGAGGCGCCGGTCTGAGAGCCCAGGGCGTGCTTCGCGGTGGCCGAGTGGCTCGTGGTGCGGCGCCGGGTCGGGTGCCGCGATCGGCCCGTGGCGGGGGAAGCGGCTAGCGCTAGCGAATCACGCGCACGCTCGCGACCGACGGCAGGAGTTGCTCGTAGTCCGTCCCGGCCGCCTGCTCGACCCAGGCGCTGTAGCGCCCCACCAGGTTCGCGTTCGATGTCCAGAATTGGAGCACGGTGCCCGAATCGGGCAGTGGTCCCGCCACGAAGGCGCGCACCGATTGGGGCGCCGGCGCATCGTAGACGGTGAGGCCCGGCGCGCCCCGGATCGAATCGGGCAGCGGATCCCCGGACATGCGGATGATCAGCGCGCCCACATCGGCCCGGTTCAGCGTCAGCGAGACCCGGAGGAAGCCCGCCGGATCCGGGGGCGGGGGCTCGGGTTCGACGCCGTCCCCGCACGAATAGGCCACCGCCACCACGCCCACGGCGAGCAGCACCGGACCGAGACGCCTCAACCCCTTCACGGCTTCCTCCCCACGCGGTCGCCCGCTGCTGCGGCCCTGCCTCCCGCCGCCGGCCGGCCGCCGGCCGTGCCCGTGTCGCCGCCATCTCCCATCCCCGCGCGGCCCGCACCGGCAGGGCACCCCGACCCGGCCGGGCCCACCGTGCAGTGGTCCAGCCACCTCAGCACGTCCCCGGCGTTGAAGGCCCCGTCACCGTTCCCGAACCAGTCCAGGAAACGCGTCTGCCCGGCCTCCAGCCTGTCGAGCCCCAGCACCTGCAGCGCCGCATCCTCCACGGTCATGCTCTCCACCACCTCGAAGCGGTCCACGATCACCCCCGAAAGCTCCGGGCTGCCCTGCACCCGCACGATGATCGTATCCTCGCGCACGCCGGCCCCCAGCGCCGCCGAGCTCCGAGTCCACACGACCGCCTCGCCGTAGGCGCCGGCACGCCGCTCGATGGCCAGCCACTCCACGCCATCGGCCGCCGCGGTCCACCGCGCCAACTCGGCCTCGAAGCCGAACAGCCCGGCGTCCAACGAGTCACGGGGCGTCAACGTCCATCCCGCCACACCGTAACCGACGGTGCTACGCGGCCCCGCCACCCCCAGAGGCGGCTTCACCAGAAAGCTGTCCAGCACGATCGCCGGGCTCCCCGAGGCGTACTCCGCCTCAACGACGACCGTATCCACATAGCTGCCCACCTCCAGACCGCTCGGATCGACCGTCCAGGTCACGGCTCCATCGCCCGCCCCCGAAGCGTTGCCCAGTTCCGCCCACGGCCCCCCACCGAATTCGGCAGTCCACTTCGTTCCGACCCTGGGCCCCGTGAAGACCACCCGAACCGAATCCTCGAACGACTCGGTGCTGCCGACGAGCATTGACCGGGCCGGTCCCCCCGGGACGAGCGCGAGGTTGCTCGCCGGCGGGATATGGAGATGGAGGGGAATCGAGACCGGTTCGGGCACCCCCGCGACCGCAATCTCGATGTCCGCCGTGTAGTCGCCTGAAGGCAGGGCCTCCGTGGCCAGCTGGTATTCGAACCGGCCGCGGCCCTGGCCGGCGCTGCCAGGCACCACCACCCATGCAGAATCGCTCGACGTGCTCCAGGTCGCGTTGTAGTCCTCCCGTCCGTGCGGGGCCACGATAACCGTTCCCATGATCCGCCTCCGGCCGGAGACGATGGTGGTGTCGATGATCGACACGGGACGGACCCGGGTGCTCAGCGGAACGTCGATGGGCAGCTCGAACATCCCGCGGCCGTGGGTCGCCGCGACGAGCCGGCCAGTACCCGGCTGCGCGGCCACATCGTAGACGGCCGACACCGGGAGCCCGTCCTGCAACCGGGTCCAGTTGCCGCCCCCGGTCGGCGAATGGAACACGCCGAAATCGGTCCCGAGGTAGACCCCGTTCGGATCCGCCGGATCGTAGATGATCGAGTTCACCGGGTGGTCCGGAAGGTTGCCTGTGCGATCCTGCCAGCTGCGGCCGCCGTCCGTCGTCTGGAAGACATGGCCGCTGAGGAAGCCGCCCGCCGCCGCGTACGCCTGGCCGGGGTCGGAAGGGTGCGCCGCGAGTCCGCCAATCCACCGGTCGGGCAGACCCTGTGCCGCCCCCGCTTCCAGCCACGTCTCGCCCCCGTCGTGCGTGACCACGACCCGGCCGGATTTGATCGCCGCGTAGACGGTGTTCGCACTGGCCGGCGAGGGCGCGATCGCCGTGATCACGCTGTCGTCGGGAGTGCTGTAGACCGGTGTCCAGCGCCGTGCGGAGTTGTCCGTCCGGTACAGGGTCTGCGTCCCGAAGTACAGTCGCCGCGAGTCGACGGGATCGATCACCAGCGGAGCGATGAAGAGCGCGTTTTCGGTGATGTCGATCCCGTCGACCATCCGGTTGCCGTTCTTGCGCGGCCCCGCATAGCCCGCACCCCGGATCCACTGCGTCTCGCCGTACCAGACATCCGGATCCTCCGCGTCGAAAGCCGTGTACCCTCCGTCTCCGCCCATGATCTTGTCCCACGCCAGCGTGCCTCCCGACGGCCTCAGCGTTCCCTGGTCCTGCGTTCCGCCCAGCGTGATGACGGGATCGGACGGATGCATGCTGATGCCGCGGTAGAACTGGGCCAATCCCAGGTTGCTGTTCAACCCCAGCCAGTTCTGGCCTCCGTCGATGGTCCGAAAGACCCCTCCGTCGTTGCCGACGTAGAGCCTGTAGGGATCGCTGAGGGTGTCGAAGGCGAGGTGGTGCTGATCGACGTACAGGTTGCCGGGGTGTACCTCGGTGAAGGTCATTCCCCCGTCGGTCGATTCGTACATCAGGACGGTTCCGAGATACACATGGTCGGCGTTGTCCGGGTGCACCGCCATCGTGAAATCGTACCAGCACTGGCCGAAGCAGCTTGCGCCCTCCGCGGGGATCGCCTCCCAGTACGTCCCGCCGTCGCCGGTGCGGTAGATCGCCATGTCGGCGCTTCGCCTGTCTTCGCCCCTCAGCACTACTCCGGTGTAGACGACATCGGGATTGGACGGTGCGATGGCCAGGATGGTCCGCTGGGCCCCCTCGCGGGGGATGGATTCGGACGAATAGCTCCACGACACCCCGCCATCGGACGACCGGTAGATCCCAGCGCCGGCGAGGGCCGCGTAGAGGATCGACGGATCCTGCGGGTTCGCCACCACGTCGGTCGCGTAGCCTTCGAGTGCGAGCTCCCAGCTCAACCCGCTCGAAACCGAACGGTAGAGGCCGAAGCTCGACGCGACCAACACGCTCGTTGTCGTCGGCGATCCGGCGGTGGCCCTGTCCACCACGACCCGCGCGATCCGGGCGCCGCCGCTCCCCATCCCGCCCCTCCCCACGAACGAACTCCGCCTGACGAATACGTCGCCGCCGAGCTGCTCCCAGGTCGCGCCGCCGTCCAGCGACCGGAGCACCCCGCACCCGTAGTAGCTGTCGCCGGAGAAGTGCTGCTCGCCCGTGCCGGCGTAGACGATCTGCGGGTCGACCGGATCGATCGCGATCGAACCCATCGCCAGGGAACATTCGTTGTCGGTCAGCGGAGTCCAGTTGAGTCCCGCGTCGTCCGACCTCCACACTCCGCCCTGCGCGCCCCCCGCGAAGAGGATGTTCGGATCCGTCGGGTGGATCGCGACCGTCGACACCCGGCCGGCGAATCGTCCGCTCGGCGAGAAGTCCTCCGCGTCGATTCGGCTTGGACCGAGCGGCCGCCAGCGGGTGTCCCGCAGCGACATGGCCTGGGCCGCTCCAAACCCGAGCGCGAGCACGTCCCGAAGTGCGTTCTGCTTCAGGACCGCCAGGTTGACGCCGGGCCCGGAGTACAGCCGCATGCGCTCGAATTCCATCCGCGCCCGGATCTGCTCGTTCTCTTGGGCGGTGGCGGGGTCGTTGCCGACGGGGACGCTGAGGGCAACGGCTCCGGCAAGCAGGAAGGCCCGAGTGGCGGATGACACGCTGATCACGCGTTCACGGAGTGATGGTGAAACGATGTTGACACGCCGATGGGTTGGGAAGGAAGGACTGGTGGCCGCGGGAAAAACCGGGTTTCCGCTCTGCCCGCATAACATACGGTCCGCGACCAGGTTTCTGACACTCACCGCTCAACACGCCGGCGGGACAGCTGCGGGCGGCGGACTTACGCATCCGCGCAGAGTTCCACCGCTTCCGCAAGGGAGCGTAGCGGGTCGCCGCCGCGGGGAATGAATTCGTGGGCCATGTATCCGCTGAAGCCCGTGTCGCGAATCGCGCGCACTATCGCCGGATAGTGTAGTTCCTGCGTGCCGTCGATCTCGGCCCGCCCCGGGACGCCGCCCGTGTGGTAGTGGCCGATCCAGTCGCGTGCATCGGTAAGGGTACGGATGATGTCGCCCTCCATGATCTGCATGTGGTAGATGTCGTAGAGGATGCGTACCCTGGGCGAATCGACCGCACGCATCACTTCGAGGGCATAGTCCGTGTGGTCTCCGATGTAGTCGACGTGCCCGCCAGCCTTGGAATTGAGGACCTCGACCAGAATCGTCACGCCCTCGGACTCGGCGATCGGCGCGCACTCCCTCAGGCACCGGATCGAGTTGTCGATTCCGTCTGCATCCGACATCCCCCGCCTGTTTCCGAAGAAACAGATGACGTTGGGCACGCCTTCGCGCGCCGCCCGGGGGATGTTTTCCTCGAAGGCGCCGATGATGGTGGCATGGTTGGCCGGCTCGTTCAGCCCATCCTCGATGGTCCCGGCCGCCACGTCCCCGCAGGAGACGGTGAGTCCATGGTCCTGCGCGACGCTCCATTCGTCCACCGTGAGGAGGTCCATCGCGGTCAGTCCCATGTCGGCGACGGCCGCGCAGAAGGGCTCCAGCGGGATGTCGGAGAAGCACCACCGCGCGACGGACTGAACCGGGCCGGGCTGGCTGTTGACTCGACTGGCCGTGCCTGTCTGGCCATTGATTCGCCCACCGGAGGCAATTTGGACGGCGTCGGGGCCGCTGGCGCCCGTCTGGACATTGACCCGCCCGCCCGCGCCGCGGACCACCAGTCCCAGCGAAGCCGCTCCGGTTGCCATCAGGGCTTCGCGGCGTGTAAGGTTCGGCATCTCGGAAATCCATCTGAGTGTTGACACAGGCGCTGCGCCTGTGAACCTCCACGGTGAATCCGTGCAGGCGACGGGAACGGTAACGCATGCAAAGAAGGCGAGCCATCCGGCTGCTTGGCGGAGTCGCGGGCACCCCCCTGATCATGCCATCGGGCGCCTTCGACGAGCTGGTCGCCTGGGGCGAGCGGGTCCGGGCCTCGATGCACCCCAACGGCGACCCCGATGCGCCCCTGGCCGGCCCTCCCGCCGCCAAGGAACTCACAGCCCGGCGCGCCCGGGCAATGGAATCCCTGGCAGACATCATCATCCCCGAGACCGACACGCCGGGAGCGGCCGAGGCCGGGGTGACGGAGTTCGTGACCGCGCTGGTCGACGGGTGGCTCGACGACGAGGACCGCGACCGCTTCCTCGCCGGGCTCGACACGGTCGACCCCGCCGCACGTGAACGCTTCGGCGCCGATTTCGCGGACTGCACGGTGGAGCAGCGCACCGAGCTCGTCGGCGAATTCGACGCGGAACTCGTCCGGCTGCGCGAAGACCCGGACGAGAGCGCATCCCGCTACTTCTTCCACGATGTGAAACGGTTCACAATCACCGCCTACTTCACCTCCGAGGTGGGTCTCGCCGCCCTCGGCTACCGAACCACCTTCCGCACCTTCGAGGGCTGCGCGCCGCTCACGCCGGCGGAGGCCGGCGTCCCATCCAGCCATGGGAGCGGACACCGGAAGTCCAGTATCATCCATAGGCGTC
>VXLT01000331.1 GCA_009841475.1 Gemmatimonadota bacterium | reverse complement strand
GGTCTCGGCGGTGGGGTCGTGCAGGGTGGTGGGGGAGCTGTTCATTCCGTGACCTCTCTGGTGATGGGGTGGGATTCGCTGAAGAGCCGTCCTCCCGGCCAGCCGGAGAGAATGGCGGAGAACAGGCCGGCGACGCCGCCCGCGCGGACAAGCAGGAGGGCTTCCGGGTGAAACTTCGGGATGGACTCGCGGGCGCGGGAGGGTGGCATCCCCTCCGCCACCCCGTCCGCGCCCGCGACGACCTCACTGCCCGGGCGCAGCAGCGAGCGGTGCAGTTCGGCGGTGATCCGGGTTCGACCCCAACCCCCGTCGCGGTAGATGGCGTAGTGCTCGGGGGATAGCACGAGCACGGCGGGTGCCCACTCGCACAGCTTGGGGTGCCCCACCGCCCGCAGCGCCATCGCCAGGGAGCGGGTGAGCTCGCCCGGCGTGCGGGCCTTCTGGTCGGTGACCCCCTGGATGCCGTCGCCCGCAAAGGCGGTGACGGCGCTGCGCCCGGGGGGCACCCCGCGCGCGACGGCGAGCGGCTCCCATCCCTCGTCCGTCTCATCCTCCGCGAAGCAGAAGGTGTACTTGCCGGGAGAGCCCAGCGTCGCCCGGTCGATCTCCCCCGGGCGCCCGCCCCCGACGTTGCGTACGATCAGGTTGACCGCGCGGCCGATCGTTGCGTTGGCGCGGTTTCCCTGCCCGAGGGCGTTCAGCCCGGCGTTCATCCCGATCCTTCGGGCGATGGGGCCGTTGACGATGATCACCGGACTCGAGAAGCAGGTGCTGCAGGTCAGCCCGTGCAAGGTGAAGCCCGGGTCGAGCGCCGCCTCCAGCGCCGCGAGGACGACGGGCATGTACTCGGGTCTGCACCCCGCCATGACCGCGTTGATCGCGACTTTCTCGACCGTGCACGGCGCCATGCCGGGGGGAATGCTTCCGACGGCCTCGGCGGGATCGCGGCAGGTACCTCCCAACATGGCCAGGATGCGCTCCGGGGTTGGCGGAACGACCGGCAGGCCGTCCGTCCAGCCGCGCTCGTAGCACGCCTCGACCGGATCCGCGCCGGCACCCAACTCGATCCGGCGCGCCCGGATCGGGGCGGTGCCGAAGCGCACTGCGAGCGCCTCCTGGACACCCGGTTCCACGGAGCGGGAGCCGCAGCCGGGCCGGTGGACGGGAAGCCCCCCGCCAAGCGCGGGCAGGCCGGTGAGGGCGCGCCATTCGTCCCGGTTCCAGCCCACCGCGCGGCCGGTTTCGTGGCCGTCCTCGCGGCGGATCAGCGTCGGGACCGTCTCGATTCCCAGCCGGAACGACTGCTCCAGCTCACGGTCATCGGCCGACGCGCCGGCAAGCCCCGGTCCAAGGAAGGCGCCGTCGTCCTGCCAGTACGCGGTGAGCCTGGCGTCCGCCATCCCGGTGATTTCCCGCAGCACGGGGACGACGAGATGGCAGGTCTCGCAATCGTCCTTCACGACGGCGACAAAGGTGGTGGAAGCTCGCATTTGGGGTGGGAAGATGCGGTGCAGCGAGGCGAATCACAACGGCGCGGGGGCCGGAGTTGGGTAGATTTCCCAGCACTCCCTGCACTCCAGGACGAAAGGAGCATCCGAAGCCTTGTCCGCGCCTCAGAACGCGCCCCCGCCCGACCCTCCCGGCCGTACCCTCCGGATCCTGCCGCGCTTCTTCAAGGCGCACGGCCACGGCAATGACTACCTGGTCTTCGAGGAGGGCCCCGGTGCGCCGTTGACACCGGAGCTGATCCGTGCGATTTGCGATCGGCATCGGGGCCCGGGAAGCGATGGGATCGTGGTCGTGCAGTCGGGGTGGGAGGACGGGGAGCCGCGGCTGCGGATGTTCAATCCCGATGGAAGCGAGTTCGAGCGCAGCGGGAACGGGCTCAGGATCGCGGGGGTGTACCTGCGGCAGCGCGGAGCCGGGAAGGATGGGTGGTTTCCGGTCACGGTCGGCGGGGACCGCGTGCGACTGCGCGTGTCGGGGCCGCGGGAGGATGGGGCGTGGGACGCCAGCGTGGAGATGGGGAAGGTGCGGTTTCCGGTTGGGCCGCCGTTCGTGGACCCCGCCGCGGTGGATGAGCGCGGGCGGGTGTCGCTGACGCTGCCGGATGTGGTGGGAGGGGCCCGGATGCGCCGTGGTCCGGACGCACCGGTCCAGGTGGAACTGATTCCGGTCTCGGTGGGGAATCCGCATGCGGTGGCCTTCGCCGACAGCTGGAGCCGTGCAGAGGCGGACCGCTACGGGCCGCTGATCGAAGCCGGCGCAGCCTTCCCCAGGGGCACGAACGTCCAGTTCGCGAGCGTATCCGCCGGGCGTGAAATCGCGATCCGCATCTGGGAGCGGGGGGTGGGGCGGACGCTGGCGTCGGGGACCTCGGCGTGCGCGGCGGTGGCGGCGGCGGTGAAGGCGGGGCTGTTGCCGCCCGGGCGGGTCGCCGTGCTGATGGAGGGCGGAACGATGGAGGTGGTGTTGCGCGAGGATTGGGCCGTCAGTCTCCACGGGCCGGTGGAGGAGGTGTGTGCCGGGGTGCTGGCCGGGCGGTTCGGTGAGCCGGCCGGGGCTTCCCGGCGCGGCTGCTAGCTACTCGCCCTTCGTCGCGCCTTGCCAGCCCGGCGCCTCGCCGCTCTCGGTGCTCGCGGGGCTTTGTCCACGGGCTGCCGGCTGGCTTGGCCCGGCCTCGCCGAAGGAATCAACCGCCCCCGCAGGGCTGTGCCACCGTGATGCGCGTGGTGTCGGAGATCGCTTGCATCGCGGGCGAGCCAAGGGGCGCGAGTCTGAAGGCGGTCGTGTCACGAAGGTGGACCCAGGTGGGATCGCATCCCGTCACCCTCCATGCTCCTACCCATTGCATGCCCGGGCCATGGTCGAGCGCATAGCCGATCACGTTGTCCAGGCAGTGACTCACGGTGGGATTGATCGGGCCTCCGGGCACGTAGTTCAGGATGGCGTTGCAACCGAACGAACTTAGCTGGCGCCCGACGCCGCGGTCGACAATGACAAATCCTTCGGAGACGGCCACGGAACATGGAGGCCAGTTGTCGCTCTGATGCTCCTCTTCGTTCACCACGCACTCGATGATGAAGTGGTTGGCGAAATTGACCTGGTGGTCCGGCGTCAAACGGGGTGGCACGGGTCGGCCGAGAACCTCGATCACGTCGCCCCGCTCGACAACCAGATCGTCCGGGGTGAGGTTGGAGGGGAACACGGCGTAAGCCAGCACAGGGTCGTTCGGCGGCGGCGGTGGAGGTGGATCGACCTCGATACACGCCGACGGGGCGATCAGCGCGAACAGGGCCACCCACGGCCCGGCCGCTCGCCGACACGGCATCCGATTCATGCTTTGCTCCATCTTGGCCAGGTCTCCGGCAAGGGTCTGCTACACCATACGCGACAAGTATACTTTTTTTACCGTCCGTCCGCCAAGACACGCTAGGATCGAGAGCGCCGAAGGGCGTCCGCCGGCAGTCCGCGGATGGTCGCCGCGCGAATGCAGCGGGAAGCTCGTGCCACGGGCTTTCAAGTGCGCACCCGCCACAGCAGAACGACTCCCACCGCCAGGAAGAAGAAGTTGGGGGACCATGCGGACCACACGGGGGACAACCCCCCCGAAGCTCCGACCGCCTCGAAGAGCCGCAGCATCATCAGGTACAGGATGGTCGAACTGAGCGACAGCCCGACGCCCACCGCGGGGCCTCCCTTCTTTACGGTGGTGGCCAGCGGAGCACCGAAGAGGACGATGATGAGGGTGGCTGCCGGGATGGACAGCTTCTGTGCGCGCCTCACCAGGAGCTTGTCGGGGTTGCCACCGGAGCGCCGCAGCGCTTCGGCCCGCTCCCCGAGTTCGCGGTAGCCCAGTTCCTGGTCGTCGGGCGGATCGTCGAAGAGCTGCTCGGGTGGCACATCCAGTCCCTTTCGCCGGTACTGCTCGAAGGTGTATGTGGCCTCCGACCGGCCTGGATGCACGATGCGCAACTTCCCCGACTGCAGCGTCCAGCCGGCCGCCTCGGTGTAGGAGCCGGCCCGTGCCGACACGTGGTGCAGGCTGCCGTCCTCCAACCGGTCTTCCAGGGTGACCCCGGTGAGCTCCTGATTGAAGATCTGCCGGATGCTCAGCGTCTCGCCGGTCTGGAGCTGGTGGACAAACTCGGTGCGGATGTCTCCGTAGGTCTTCCTGTCTTCCAGGATCTCGGCGGCCCTCCGGTTCAACGCCGGCACCACCGTGCTCAGCAGCAGGGCGCCCGCCGTCATGACGATCCCGGCCGGCAGTACCGGGAGCACCAGCCGGTGGAAGGAAACCCCTCCCGCCTTCGCGGCCTGGATCTCGCGGTGGATTGTCATCGAATGGACGGTGAAGACGGTGGCGATCAGGGCGGCGATCGGCGAGGCCCACACAATGAAGTGTGGGATCTGGTACAGGTAACCGAGCGCGATCTGTCCGACCGAGAGTCCCCGGTCGATCAACTGGCCCTGCCGCTCCGTGAGGTCGCTGAACACGAAGATCACCGGAACGCTGGTGACGAACAGCAGGAAGCGGACGGCGAAGGTGCGGGCGACCATCCGGTCGAGAATGCGGATCATGCGGACGCGCCTCCGCGGAGCTCGCGAACGGGGTGGAGCGTCCGCCGCAGGCGGGCGATCACGCTGCAGCCCTCGTGCGGCGCCCGAGCGGGATCAGTCTGGCGAACTGCTTCACGCCGAGCCAGATCTCGCGCCAGCCGCTGCCGCGTACCGCCGCGGTCCACCGGCCCATGCGCGACACGAGGAAGGCCCCGAGGATCAGGAAGAAGAAGCTCGGTGCCCACATGCTCCAGAACGGATTTGCCAGTCCGCGGTCGGCCCAGTCCTCCCCGTTCGTCAGACCGATCTGGTAGACGCCGATCACGAACGACGAGACGACGATGACCATGTTCACGCCTCCGCGCGGGAAGCGGATGCCGATCGGGACCCCGATCAGAACGAAGATGATGCACGACGTCGAGATCACCATTTTCTTGTTGATCTCGACACCGGCCTGGTTGGCGAAGCGGTAGACCGTCGAGTAGCGGCCCATCTCGGCGCGGGCCGTGCTCGCCACGGACCGCGCGACCTCGTCGCGGGGCAGGACCGGCCCGCCGGGGATGCTGGCCGGACGAATCCGCTGAGTGGCCGAGCGTGCCGAATCCGACACTGCGCCGCGCCCCAGCGCACGATCGACCGCCCGGCGCCCCGTCGCCAGAGACTCCTCGCGAATGCCCTCCATCTCTGCCAGGCGGGTTCTGCGCGATTCGACGAGCATCGCAATAGACATCTCGCGGTCGCTGCGGGAGTCCGTGCTCGCGTCCTCGAAGAGGTCGCCTACGCCCCGCATCACGTAGAGCTGCTCCTTGAAGGTGGTCCGGGAGAATCCCTCCTCCTCCCGGCTGTTCACCTCGTAGGAGTATCCGTCGAACAGGCGAAGATGCAGATCGGTGAAGCTGGCGTTCAGCTTCATCTCGCCGCGGGCGGCGTAGGTTGTGCGCCGAATGCCCTGCTGGCTCATATCATGTATGACGACCCCGGTGAGCCTGGAGGTCACCGGATCGATGACATCCACGATCATGAAGTAGGGGCCCACGCCGTTGCCGGCCTCGATGAGGTTGACCACTCCCTCGTTCAGTTGGAAGGTGGGTCTCTTCTGCTGGATGGAGCTGCGAAGGTTCTTGAGCCTGTGGTTGGCTTCCGGGAGGACCCTGTCGTTGAAGAGAAAGGTCACGCCGCTGATGAAGATCCCGAAGCACAGGACAGGCAGGAAGAGCCTGCGGGGCTGGACGCCCGCGCCGGACATCGCCACGATCTCGTTGTGCGTGGCCAGCTCGCTGAAGGTGTAGAGGACCGTGGTGAGCAGCGCCATGGGAAGCGTGAGCGCGATGGTGTGCGGCAGCATCAGCACGACGGCCTCAAGGATGGTCTCGACCGGCAGGCCCTTGCCGACCAGTCCCTCGAGCCGCTCGGCCACCGCGTTCACGAGGAGCAGCCCCGTGAGGGCGGTGAAAGCGAACAGGAACGGGCCTATGTGCGCGCGCAGCAGGTAGCGGGTCAAAATAGTCATGATGGATATTTCATGGATTGCGCTGCCCCCTCGCCGGGTTGCTCCGGGACCGGTTTCCCGGCAATGAAATATACACTGGCTGCGGTGGTCGCCGCGTTGCTGGTAACGTGGCCGGATGCGCGCGGCGCGGCGCAGCGGGTGCCTGCGCGTTCGGACACGGTGCTGTGGATCATGCCGGGGCTCCGGGAACCCGTGCGTTCCCTGCTGACACCGGCCCCGCCTCCGGTCCCCTTTTTGCGCCTGGGGCGTGCCCGCATCCCCGTTACCCGCCTTTTCTCCCCATTGGCGGGCTTTCCCGTGCAGACCGAGCCGGTTCCCCACTGGACCGCGGGCGAGACGCTGCGGTTCGGCACTCTCGGACCCCCGATCGGATTCCTCGACATCCCCGACCCGCGCGCGCGTTCGCCGGGGGTCGTCGGCGGCCCCGCCCCCGGCCGCTTCGTCAACGAATACGCGGACCTGGGGTTCTCCCTGCGGGGCACCGGCGAGATCGGCGGGGACTGGACCGCTTTCCGCCCCTGTGACGAAACCGTGCAGGTCACCTGTGAGGTGTCCCTTCTGCCCCAGGTCACCCCCGACATCCGCTTCGCGGCCACCGCCGACGGAACCATCACCGACCGCATCCTGGTCGATGTGGACTACGACCAGGCGCGCGAGTTCCAGGGTGCGAACCGGCTGAACATCCACTACCAGGGCCTGCCCGGCGAGGTCCTCCAGCGCTTCGAGGTGGGCGATGTTCGATTCGATCTCCCGTCGTCCCGATTCCTCCGGGAAGCCGTTCCGGCAGGCAACTTCGGCTTTCAGGCGACGCTGCGCGCCGGTCCGGTGGATGTCCGCTCGGTGTGGGCGCAGCAGGCCGGCGAGGTCACCTCGCGGAGGTTCCGGCTGGAGGGTTCGGGGAGGGGGTATTCCCGGAGCGACACCGTTGTCCTCGACGACGCGGACTACCTGGAGGGCCAGTTCTTCTTTCTCTTCGATCCCGCCGCCTTCCTCGGCTACCCGCACCTGGACATTCTGGCGCTGTCCCGCGCAGACGCGGCACCGACGGCCGCGCCCGGCGCGGAACCGATCCAGCTCTACCGCTCGGAGATCGACCTCTACGCAAGGCAGCAGGTAGAGGGGTACATCCAGGCCGACGCCATTGCCGGCACCGGGGCCGACACCGTTGCCGAGTCCGGCTGGTTCCAGTACCTCCAGCCCGGCCAGGACTATGTGGTCCACCCGAGCGGGCTCTGGGTGGCTCTCCGCGTGCCCCTCGGGCCGGACGAGATCCTGGGGGTGACCTACATCACGGAGACCGGCGACACCGTCGGGACCTACAACCCGGAGCGGATCTACCGGGGGGGCGGCAGGCCGCGCCTGCGGATGCTCAAGGCAACAAGCGCCCAGCACCAGCCGGGCCGGCCAACCTGGCGCACGGAGATGCGCCAGGTGTACCGGGTGACGTCTTCGGGGGATGTGGACCCGGGTTCGGTGGAATTGTCGATCTCGCTGGGCGAGGAGAGCGCGGGACGTACCTTCGCCAGGCGCCCGAACGGAGACGACCTGACCTATCTCCGTCTCTTCGGACTGGACGAGGAAGCTCCGTCGGAGCGCCTCGACGAGTCGCAGATCTATCGGCCGGCGCTCGATTCCTTCGAGGACCAGCCGCCGGTGCAGGGAACATTCATCGTGTTTCCGACGCTCGAACCCTTCGCTGCCCCC
This sequence comes from Gemmatimonadota bacterium, assembly GCA_009841475.1. GTDB lineage: Bacteria > Gemmatimonadota > Gemmatimonadetes > Longimicrobiales > Gaopeijiaceae > Bin94. The sequence continues at coordinate 8,318 of VXLT01000331.1, read as the reverse complement.
GCCCCGCTGCGCAGCGTGCCGGTCGATACCATGGAGGCGCGCCGGATCCTGGGCGGCAACCGGAACGAACGGATCTACCGGGATCCCGACCCCTTCGAGCGGGAGAACGGCGGCGTGTTCCGCCTCAACCTGTCGTACCAGGTCCAGGGGGAGGGGACGGTGTCTTCGTTCGCGCTGGGGGCGGTGGGTATCCGCGAGGGCACGGAGCGGGTGACGCTTGCCGATCGAGTCCTCCTGTCCGGGGTGGACTACACGATCGACTACGACGCCGGGATGCTCACGCTGCTGAACCCGGAGACTCTCCTCGCGGCCAACCCGGGACGCTACCTGGACGTGTCCTGGGAGCAGCGCACCTTCTTCCAGGTGGCGCCCTCATCGGTGTTCGGCCTGAACGCGGGCTACGACATGGGCGACTATGGGGCCGTCAACCTGGTCGGACTCTACCAGACCGAGCACGCGCTGGTGAGGCGCCCGCAGCTCGGGGTGGAAGCGGGCGCGGTCGCGCTGGGCGGCGTGAACGCCAACCTCAACCTTGGCGCGCCGCTGCTCTCCCGCGTGCTGGACGCCGTTCCCGGGCTCGATGTCGGCGGCGAATCGAGCTTTCACCTGAGTGGAGAGGCCGCCGTCTCGCTCCCCGACCCGAATAGACAGGGCGACGTCTACATCGACGACTACGACGGGCTGAACGCGCGCAACCTGTCCCTTCAGAGCCACGAGTGGCGCCGGGGTAGCGCCGCGGCTTTCCACGACGGTGCCGAAGGCGTGCTCCCCGCGCTGCTCTCGGCCGACAACCTGGCGGAGCTGGCCTGGCAGCACACCTGGATCCGGGAGGACGTGGGCGGCGACAGCCTGGGTGTCTTCCAGGGCTTCAACCCCAACGCCGAGATCGACCAGCAGATCCGGGCCACGGGGAGCGTGCTGCGGGAACCGGGGCTCTTCGTGAGGTTCCGGCCGAAGAGCGGGGACGTGGCGGGGGAGCGGGGTTGGTCGTCGGTCACCACCGTGCTGAGCCCTACCGGCTCGGATCTGACCAAGAGCGACTTCATCGAGTTCTACGTGCGTGACGGCGATTTCCTTTCCCTGGTCCTGGATCTGGGGATCGTGAGCGAGGACGCGTTCTTCGCCGACACGACGGGGGCGGTGAACGGGCGCAAGGCCGGGTCGGGCGTCCCGTGGGGGCTGGGCTTGCTGGACCAGGAGGCGGATCCGCGCCGGGGCGAGGTCTGGGGCACCGTCACCGACGGGCGGGGCGTGTGGGACGAGGACTGCTTCGCGGAGCGGGCGCGCGTGTACCGGCTCGGCGATCCGAACGCCAACTGCACCCGGGGCAACGGCCGCCCCGACTCGGAGGATCTGGACGAGGACGGGAACCTGGACACGCTGGAGCGGTACCGGCGCTTCGTCATTCCCCTCGACGGCAGCTCACCGTTCCTGGTGCGGGACCGGCACGAGACCGGCACCGACTTCCGCCTCTACCGCGTACCGGTGCGGGACCCCGCGGCGATCGATGTAGGTGGCCCGGTCACCGATGCCGAACTGCGCGCGGTGCGGCACCTTCGCCTCACGGTGACGGGAGGGCGCGCGGATTCCTTCGTGCTCGCGCGCATGGCGATCGTCGGCTCCACCTGGATCAAGCGCTCCGCGACCGGCGTGCTCACCGGCCTCGGGGGCAGCCAGCCCTCCTTCGCGGGCCGGGTCGAGGTGAGTCCGGTCTCCAAGCTGACCGTGGGCGACGATTATGCGTCGCCCCCCGGCGTCATCGAGCAGCTCGACGATCCCACCGCGGCGATCGGGGGGCAGGGGGTCGAGTTCAACGAACGGTCCCTCTCGGTGCACTTCGAGGGAGTCCCCGCAGGAGACAGGGCCGAGGTCTACAACCGCTTCCCGCAGCGGCCCCGCGATTTCCTTTCCTACCGGGAAGCCAGGCTTTGGGTGGTGGCTGCGAACGGCGACTTCGGCAGTGAGCTGCCGGTCTACTTCTACGTAAGGATCGGCACCGACGACCGCAACTTCTACATGTATCGTTCCCGGCTGGAGCTGGCGGACACGCCCGGTAGGGTGCACGAAGGAGACTGGGTGCCGGAGGTCGTCATCCGTTTCGAGGAGTGGCTGGCGCTGCGCCGCGAGGCCGAGGAGATGCTGATCCGCGATCCCCCGGGGCCGGGAGACCCTCCGCTCGTGCTGTGGTCCGCCGACTCCGCCTATTCGGTGGTGCTGCAGGACAGGGGGCGCGCGCCCAACCTGGCCTCGGTGCGCGAGATGAGCCTGGGCGTCCTGAACGAGACCGGAGGTCCCGTGTCGGGGGAGTTCTGGGTGGACGAACTCCGGCTCTCCGATGGATTCCGCGAGGCGGGTCTGGTGTCAGCCGTTGACGCGGAGCTGCGCGGGGGCGAGTTCCTGCACTCCCGCGCGACCGTGCGCGGCCGGGGCGGCTACTTTCGTCAGCTGCGGGGAACTCCCACCTACCAGAACGACCAGTCCCTGGATGTGAGCACCACGTTGCAGCTCGACCGGCTGGCGCCGTCCGCCTGGCGGCTGCAGCTGCCCCTGTCGGTCACCTACGAGCGCGACCTGCAGTCCCCCCTCTTCCTGGGGCGGAGCGATGTCCGCGCCGACCGGCTCGAGGGGTTGCGCGATCCCGGATTCGACCGGACGCGGGTGGACCTCTCGCTGCGGCGCACGGCTCCGGAGGATGGCGGGGTCTGGGACGCCGTGCTCGCCGGACTGCAGGCCAGGGCGGGGTGGGTCCGGTCGTCGCTGCGCACGATCACGACGGAGAGCGAAGGCGACGGGGTCGACGCCTTCCTGGGCTACAGCATCGCGCCGGCCCGCCGGGACCTGCCCCTCTTCCCGGGCCCCCTGGGTGACGCGCTTCGGGCCGTTCTGCCCTCCTTCATCGAGGACCGGGTCACGGGCGCTCGGCTGCGCTGGACTCCGGAGAGTCTGCGCGTCGACGGCGAGGTCACGAACCGGGATCTGAGCACGTTTCGGTTCGACCGGATCGTCAGGAGCACGGAGGACTCGCTCGCGACGGCCGCGCGGGCCCCGCTCCGAACGGTGACCGCTACGGCCGGCGTAACGCTCCGCCCCCTGGAATCGGTGGTGGCGGAGGCCGACCTGCTGAGCGGACGGGACCTGCTCGAGGTGGAGGAGCTGGCCGCAGACGCCGAGAGCCGGGAACTGCTGGACGCGGCGCGCCGCCGGATGGCCGGTCTGGACCTCGGGTGGGAGGTCGATCGGCACGTGCGGACGCGGCTGGCCTTCCAGCCCCGCCTGGCGGATTGGGCAAGCACCAGCGTGCAGATGACCACGATCTACTATTCGGAGCGCAACTCCGACCTGATCGGGACCCGTCACACCCCGGGGGACACCGCCCTGGTGCTGCTGCGCAACCTGGATGGGCAGCGCAACTTCACTGCCGCGTTTTCCCTTGACCCCGGGCGGATGGGACGGACCGGCGGCGCGCGCGCGGCGGGGTGGTGGACGCATCTGGATCCGCTGCGCGTCACCTATACCGGCGGCATCACGTCGCGCTTCAACCGGGACGCGGTAGAGCCGGGAACGCTCTATGAGCTGGGCTGGGGAAGCCGCGACGACTTCCTGTTGATCGGCGCCGACTCGGCATCGACGCTGAGCGAACGGGACCGGGTTCAGATCCGTGGCGGAGTGCGGTTGCCGGGCTCTACGACGATACGTACCGCTTACGACCGTTCTCTCAACCAGACGCTGGACACTCGCTCGGACCGCGAGGCGCTGCAACGGGTATGGCCGGACCTGACCGGGACGGTGGCGGATCTGCCGTTGCCCTCGTTCTTCGCCTCCGCGATCACGCGGCTCTCGCTGGGCTCGGGGTATCGCCGGGAGACGCGGGGGCTGGACTTCGGCGCGGGCAACCAGCAGGACCGTTTTCGCGAGGACCATGCGGTTCCCCTCTCCCTGGGCTTGTCGCTGGTCAGCGGAGTCGTCGTCGACTACCGTGGCCGCCTGGGCTGGGGCGAAAGCCTCGATCCGACCGGTGACACGAAGAGGCGGCGTGACTCGCACTCACTCACCGCGACCATTACCACGCGCTCTCCGGTGAGGGCGTTCCGCGTCAGGGGGGCGCCGCTGCGCATCACGCTGAGTCTGCGGTACCTGGAGGACGTGCAGTGCCGGGTGACATCCCGCCTCAGCCCGTGCGTTGCGTTCATCGACGAGCTGGAGCGGGATGGTTCGCTGTCCCTGGACTCGACGGTGCGCGACTACCAGCTGGGTGTGCGGATCCGCTATCTGGACCGGCGTTCCTTCGTGGGCCAGCAGGCCGGATCCACGCAGTTCCAACTCAATGTATTCGGCCAGTTCGTGCTGACCTCCGCGCTCCTCTCGAACGGGGCCGCCGGCAGGTAGTCCCATCCAGCCATGTAGGCGCCCGCGGGTTCGGTGCACTGTTCCCGGACGGCAACCATGACTGGAGCTGCGGACATGACCGACCGAGAGAAAAAGAGCATGACCTGGGCGGGGGTGCTGCTCCTCGCGGCCGCCGCATTCCGCTTTCTGGTGGTCGCACCCGCTCCCGCGGAGCCGCCACTGGGCGAGAAGCCCTCCATCGCCGACAGTCTTCTTGTGGCGGGCGATGCGGCGGTGGAGGAGAAGGAGCGGCGAAGCCGGCCCTTCGAGCCCGGCGAGACGATCGATCCCAACGTGGCCGGGGACGAAGAGCTGGACCGGCTGCCGGGGGTCGGGCCCGCGCGAGCGTTGCAGATCGTGCGGAACCGCGAGGAGCACGGACCGTTCAGTACGGTTGAGGACCTCGCACGCGTCCCGGGAATCGGTCCGGCTTCGGTGGAGCGCCTGCGCCCGTTCCTGCGGTTCGCCCCGGTGGCGCGCGGAAGCATGGAGGCCGACGGCCGAGGGGATCGGGTGCGGCCGGCCGGCGTGCTGCCGGAGGGCGCTCCCGGAGGTACGGAGCTCGTCGACATCAACCGGGCGACGGCGGCCGAACTCCAGGCGATTCCGGGGATAGGGCCAGTGATCGCGGAGCGCATCGTGGCCTACCGTACCGAGAATGGCCCGTTTCGGCAGGTGGGCGAACTCACGCGCGTTGCCGGAGTGGGTGACAAGACCCTCGCGCGCCTCGCGCCCCTGGTGACGGCGGGGAGATGACGGTGGAGGCCAGCGCGGTGACGTTGATGCGCATGGAGCCGCTCCTGCACGAGATGGTGGACCGCGGAGCGTCCGACCTCCATATCGCGAGCGGCCAGCCGCCGATGCTGCGCGTCGACGGCGTCCTGGTGGCCGCCTCGGATGGCCGCAGGCTGGATTCGGGGTGCGCCAGGCGCCTTGCGGCTTCGCTCCTGACGCCGGAACAGAAGCAGCGGTTCGAAGCACAGGGCGAGCTGGACTTCGCCTTCACGGTGGAGGGGCTGGCCCGCTTCCGTGGCAACTGCTTCCGGCAGCGCGGCAGCGTGGCGCTTGCGGTGCGGCATATTCCGTTGGGTGTGGCGTCGCTGGAGGAACTGGGGCTTCCCCCGATCCTCAGCCGCATGGCCGAGCGGCCGCGGGGGCTCGTGCTGGTCACCGGTCCGACCGGAGCCGGGAAGTCCACCACGCTCGCCGCGATGGTGGATCAGATCAACGGCCGCCGCAGGGGCCACATCCTCACCATCGAGGACCCGATCGAATTCGTTCATCCGGACCGGCGGTGCATCGTGCGCCAGCGGGAGGTGGGTGTGGATACCTGCAGCTTCTCCGCGGCGCTCAAGTACGCCATGCGCCAGGATCCGGACGTCATCCTGATCGGGGAGATGCGGGATGCGGAGACGATGGCCGCCGCACTGGGGATCGCCGAGACGGGCCACCTCGTGCTGTCGACGCTGCACACGAACTCCGCCGCCGATTCGGTGCACCGGGTGATCGACTCCTTCGAGTCGCATCGCCAGGGCCAGGTGCGCAGCCAGCTGGCCGCGGTGCTGGAGGGAGTGTTGACCCAGATCCTGATTCCGCGCGCGGGTGGGCGGGGCAGGGTGGCCGCGGCCGAGGTGCTGGTGTGCACGGCTGCGATCCGCGCCGTGATTCGCGACGACAAGGTGCATCAGATCGGCTCGCTGATGCAGGCGGGACGAAGGCATGGGATGCAGACCCTCAACGATGCGCTCACCAGGCTCTACCTCAACGGCGAGGTGACGCTGGAGGCTGTGCTGAGGAGGAGTCCGGAGCCAGCCGAGCTGCTTCGCGCCGTGGGCGAGCCCGTGCCCGAGGGGCTGGGCCACCTCGTGCCGGGAAGGAGGCGGCTGTGAGCCGGGTGTCGCAGCGCGAGGTGGCCGTCTTCGTGCGGCTCTTCGCAACGATGATCGGCGCGGGTCTGCCCCTGGTCCAGAGCCTGAACATCCTGGCCCGCCAGAGCGGCAAGGGGTCCTTGCGCGGGGTCGTCCGCAGTCTGATCCGCGACGTGGAGTCGGGCGATACCCTGGCCGGAGCGATGAGGCGTCACCCGAAGGTGTTTTCCGAACTGAGCGTCAACATGGTGGCAGCCGGGGAAGCGGCGGGCGCCCTCGACACGATTCTCGCACGTCTCGCGGAGTTCCTCGAGAAGAACAACGCGCTCGGACGCAAGATGCGCACGGCGATGGTGTACCCCGCGATGATTCTGGGAGTCGCGGTGCCGGCGGTGGCGATCCTGCTGGTCTTCGTCATCCCCACCTTCCAGTCCATGTTCGCAACCTCCGGGGTGCCGCTGCCGCTGCCGACGCGGATCGTGATCGGTGCCTCCGAAATCGTCAAGAGCTACTGGTGGGCCCTGCTGATTGCCGGCGCCGGCGTCCTGGTCGTGCTCGACCGCGCGCGCCGGACGGCTCCGGGACGCCTGCTGGCCGACCGGCTCCTCCTGTCGATCCCCGTGCTGGGCAATCTGCTGCGCAAGGCGGCCGTGGCGCGCTTCACCCGCACGCTGGGTACGCTGGTTGCCTCGGGGGTCTCGATCCTGGAGGGGCTCGAGGTGACGGCGAAGACCGCGGGCAACCGGGTGATCCACGATGCGGTGATGAAATCGCGGGCGTCGATCGCTGCCGGCCACACGATTGCGGGTCCGCTGGAGGAATCGGGAGCCTTCACGCCCATGGTGGTGCGGATGGTCGAAGTCGGGGAGCAGACCGGGGGGCTCGACGAGATGCTGGTGCGGATCGCGGACTTTCATGACGAGGAGGTGGACAGCGCGCTGGAGGTGCTCATCGCCGCGGTGGAGCCGGCGATGATCGTCGTTCTCGGCGTCGTGGTGGGCGGCATGATCGTCGCGATGTACCTGCCGATCTTCGACATGATCAACGCCGTGTGAGGCGGTCGCAACTTCGCTGCGGCTGCCTGACCGAAAGCGGTGCCCGGTTGTTTCCACCACAGGCATGGCGGTAGTTTGCCCGGCGCCATCGCGTCGTCCTGACAGGACCGGCCACCGTTCGTCACCCCAAGGAGCCCGCGCCCCATGGATTTCCTCCAGCAAGTCATCGACTTCCTGACCACTTACGTCGTCGAGATCGGCATCCCGGTCGGCGGCGAGAACATCCCCTTCATGGTGATCATCCTGCTGGGGATCGGGATGTACCTGACGCTCCGGCTGGGATTCGTCCAGGTCACCCGCCTGCGGCACGGGGCGGCGGTCGCGTCGGGCAAGTACGACGATCCCGACGACGAGGGCGATGTCACCCATTTCCAGGCGCTCACGACCGCGCTGTCGGCGACCGTCGGGATCGGGAACATCGCCGGGGTGGCACTGGCGATCCACTGGGGCGGCCCGGGCGCGCTCTTCTGGATGTGGGTCACCGCGGCCGTGGGAATGGCCACCAAGTACTCCGAAGTCACCCTGGCGCAGAAGTACCGGGTGCACGAGCACGAGGGTGAATGGGCGGGCACAGTCTCCGGCGGGCCGATGTACTACATCGAACGGGGGCTGGGGCCGAACTGGAAGTGGATGGCGGTCGTCTTCGCGGCGCTCCTCGGAATCACGGCCTTCCTGACGGGCAACGGGATCCAGGCGAACACCGTCGCCGACAACCTGGAGACCCAGTTCAGCATCCCCACCTGGGTCAGCGGACTGGTGACTTCCGGAGTCGTTGCGGCCGTGATCCTGGGCGGCATCTCGCGGATCGGAAGGGTGACTTCGGTGCTGGCGCCGGTGATGGCGATCGTGTACGTCCTCGGGGCCCTGATCGTGATCATCATGAACATCGGCGAAGTGGGTCCCACCTTCGTCCTGATCTTCCGGGAAGCCTTCAATCCGACCGCGGGGGTCTTTCACATAAAAACATCATAACAAGCAGACAAAAATAACCCTGAAGAAAAAGTAGGTC
>VXLT01000356.1 GCA_009841475.1 Gemmatimonadota bacterium | reverse complement strand
TGTCGTCGTGCGTGCTGCCCTACTCCGGCGGCGTCGCCCCCGCCCCCCGGCCCCCCGCCGGCACGACGGTCCGCCTCCCCGCCGGCCCCTTCCCCGCCGGCCGCGTGAATGGTCACGTCGAGATCGACGCCGATCCACTCACGGCGGACGACCGGCGCTACTTCTCCTTCACCGTGCGGGACCCCACCCCCGTCGCCACCCTCGGCCCGGCTTCCATCTTCCTTGCCGAAGCGCTCGCGGTCCTCGCGGAGAGCGAGCGCATCTCGCTGGGAGCGGCGGCGCGCGCGGCGACCCTCGTCAGCGTGGGCGGCGAGGGGCTGGAGCGGCGCGGCCTCACGCAGAGCGCGGTCGTGGTGCCGCACCCGGACCCGGCCCGGCTTCCCGCGCTGAACCGGCGTCTCGCCGAGGCGGGGATACCGTTCCGGTACGAGCCGGCCGCACCCGGTGGAGCACGCGTCACCGAGAGCGACATCTCCGTCGACCTCGGCGGCATCGAAGTCCGGCGCCATTTCCGCCTGTCGCCCGCGGGCGGCGACCCGGCATCCCCCACCCCCTCCCGCGCCTCCCTCTCGAACGGCGATCCCTGGCTGGTTGCCGGCACCGGACCCGCAGGTCCCTACGTCCTGCTCGCGTCGCCGCTGGACGAGGCATCGACCAGCCTCCCCGTATCCGCGGCGATGGTCCCCTTCCTCGAGTGGGCCATCGAACGCTGGTCGGTCGGCGGCGGCACCGTCGGGTCGGTATCGGCCGGGATGAACTTCCGCCCGCCCGCCACCGCCACCCTGGTGCGGGACCCGGAAGGAACCGAACACGCGGTGGACGGGGACCAGCCCTTCCTGGCAACCGCGACGGCGGGACTCTACCAGGTGCTGGCGGACGACTCCGTGCTGGACGCCATCCCGGTCAACCCGCCGGCCCGCGAATCGGACCTGACGCCGGCGCCCGCGCGGGAAGTGCGCCGCGCGATCCCCGGAACCCGCGACGTCGTGGACGAGGCCTCGTCGTGGCCGCGGCACATCTTCCGGGCCGGCCGGGGACCCGAACCGTGGCGCCCGATCGCCCTGCTCATTCTCGGCCTGCTGATCGTCGAGACGGTCGTTGCGGCTTCGCGGACGTTGAGGCCCCGCCCCGGGGGCACCGCGCCCAACCCCGCGGCCGGTGGGTAGCCAGACCCGAGCGGCAACGATGGAAGCGGAACTCCACCCGGCCGCGAAGGCCGTCCTGGACACGGGTGCCCTGCGAACGCTATCCCGGGACCTCCCCGCCCCGGGCACCACCCGCACGGTCGGCGGCGCCCCCGGCTCGCTCCCGCTCGCGGCCCTCGCCGCTCTTGCCACCCTGCTCCCCCACCGCCGCTGGGTGGTCGCTGCCTCCTCACCGGGCGAGGCCGGCGAGCACCTCAGCGACCTGGAGACCCTGCTGGGCCCCGGCGCGGCAGTCCACTACCCCCAGCGGGAGGACTTCGGCACGGACGACGGCGACGACTCCCGCATCGAGACCCGGGGCCGGCGCGTCGAGGCGTTCGAGTCGTTTCTCGGAAGCCGTGCGCCGATCCTGGTCGCCACCCGCCGGGCTCTGCAGGAGCTGGCGCCGCTTCCCCGCGACCTTGCCGCGCTGCGTTTCACCGTCACCACCGGCCAGGTGCTCCGCCCGGGGGCCCTCGCCGACGCGCTGGAGAAGCGCGGCTTCGAGCGAGCCCCCATGGTCGAGCAGGCGGGCCAATACGCGGTGCGCGGAGGCCTGATCGACCTCTTCTCCTTCGGAGCCGCCGGCCCGGCGCGCGTCGAGTTCTGGGACGACGACGTAGAATCGATCCGGTTCTTCGACATCCTCGACCAGCGCTCAACCGGCGACACCGGGCGAATCGACATCCTGCCGGTCAGCTTCGGCGCCGGACCCGGCGAGAGCTCGCGTACCTCACCGGCGCAGAGCCCGGACCTTCCGCGAGGCACGCCCACCGCCCCGTCCTCCCTCCTCGACCGTCTCGCCCGCGGCACCGTTCTGGTCCGGATCGGCGGCGGCGGATGGACCGAGGAGGCCACGCCCGTGTGGCGCCGCGCCGAGTCCCGTTACCGGGACGCCGCCCGCTGGGGCTCGCCGGCCCGCCGTCCCGGCCGGCTCTTCCTCGCGCCCGAAGCGCTGGCCGGCCGCGCCCGCCTCCACCCGCAGCTCGTCTTCGTGGAGGAGCACGTGGGCGACCCGGTCTTCCAGGCCCGGCGACCTCCACCCATCGAGCGCGACACCCGCCGCTTGCGGTCGTTTCTCGCCGGAGCGGCCGCGTCCGGGGCCGAGACCCACATCCTCTGCGACAACGAGGGGCAGGCCGCGCGGCTGGAGGAGCTCGTCGCCGTCCGCGACCGCGTCCCCGCCGGATGCCACCTGGTCGTCGGCTCGATCAGCGGCGGCTTTCGCCTTGCGTCCGCGACCGCGCCGGTGAACGTCCTCACCGACCACGAGATCTTCCGACGCGGCCGCAAGCTGAGGCGCCGCAAGCGGTTTCGCGGTGCAGCCTCGCTGGAGAGCCTCGCGCAGCTCTCGCCGGGCGACTACGTCGTGCACATGGAACACGGCATCGGCCGCTTCCGAGGACTGGAGCGAGTGACGATCGGCGGCGAATCGATCGAGTCGCTGGTGATCGTCTACGACGGCGACGAGATCCTGCGCGTCCCCGTCGATCTGCTGGACCAGGTGGAGCGCTGGGTGGGCACGCACCCGGACGACGCGCCCGCGCGGCTGCACCGGATCGGCGGCAAGCGCTGGAAGACCCTCAAGCGCAAGACGCAGGCCGCCATCAACCGGATGACCGCCGAGCTGCTCGAACTCTATGCAGCCCGCCGCGCCCGCCCCGGCCACGCCTTCCCCCCGGACACCCGCTGGCAGCGCGAGATGGAGTCTTCGTTCCTCTACGAGGACACACCCGACCAGCGGCGCGCCGTCGAGGACGTGAAGCGGGACATGGAGTCGGCAGGGATCATGGACCGGCTGGTCTGCGGCGACGCCGGCTACGGCAAGACCGAGGTCGCGGTGCGCGCCGCCTTCAAGGCCGTGCAGGACGGAAAGCAGGTCGCCGTGCTGGCCCCCACCACCGTGCTGGTGGTGCAGCACGCCAGGACCTTCGGCGACCGGCTGGCGGACTACCCGGTCCGGGTGGAGTCGCTGTCGCGGCTGGACCCGCCCGGCCGCCCGCGCGAGGCGCTCGCCGCGGTCGCGGGCGGGCAGGCCGACATCGTGATCGGAACGCACCGGCTCCTCTCCGGGGACGTGGCCTTTCGCGATCTGGGCCTGGTGGTGATCGACGAGGAGCAGCGGCTCGGCGTCCGCCAGAAGGAGCGGCTGAAGCGGCTCCGCACCACCGTCGACGTCCTGACGCTGACCGCAACCCCCATCCCGCGGACCCTCTACCTGTCGCTGGCGGGCGTCCGGGACCTGTCGTTGATCCGCACACCGCCACGGGACCGCATGCCGGTCATCACCCATGTGATCGGATGGAGCGACCACCTCGTCTCGGAGGCCTGCCAGAAGGAGCTCGACCGCGGTGGCCAGGTCTTCTTCCTGCACAACCGGGTCGAGACCATCGACACGGCCGCCCGGCGGGTGCGCGCGCTGCTGCCCGGGGCGGCAGTCGGCGTGGCCCACGGGCAGATGCCGCCGCGGCGCCTTGACCGGGAGATGACCCGGTTTGTGGAGGGCGCGACCGACATCCTGGTTTGCTCCTCGATCATCGAGAACGGGCTCGACGTCCCCAACGCCAACACGCTCATCGTGACTCGCGCCGACCGTTTCGGGCTCTCGCAGATGTACCAGATCCGGGGCCGGGTGGGGCGCTGGGACCGCCGTGCCTACTGCTACCTGATCGTTCCCGAGAAGGTCACTCCAGAGGCCGAGCGGCGGCTGCGCGTGCTGGAGCACTACACCGAGCTGGGGAGCGGCTACCAGATCGCGCTGCGCGACCTCGAGGTCCGGGGGGCGGGCAACCTCCTCGGCGAGGACCAGTCGGGGTTCGCGCACGCGGTCGGACTGGACACCTACATGCGGCTGATGGAAGACGCGGTGAAGCGCCTCCAGGGTGATCCCGCACGCGACGAGTACCCGCGCCCCGAGGTCACCATGGAGGCCGACGCCTACCTGCCCGACGACTATGTGGCGGACCAGCACCAGAAGCTGCACCTCTACCGTCGCCTCTCGCGGATCTCCGACCCCGCCGAGGTCAGTTCGCTGGCCGGGGAGCTGGCGGACCGTTTCGGCGCCCTCCCGCCCGCGGCGACCCGGCTGCTTCACAAGACGCGACTGGCCATCGCGGGGCGTCGTACCGGGGTGGACAGCATCCTGGTGCGGGGCCGGCGGGCCCGCGTGAACTTCCTGCCGGGCGTCACGGTCCGCATGTCCAGGCTAGAGGAAGCGCTGAAGGGGGAGCCCGTGGAGGTCGAAGTGCGCCGGATCGCGCCGCTCTCGCTCGTGCTGGAGTGTACGCGGCGCGATCGGTTGGTTAGTCTGGTTGTACGGGCGGTCGACGCGCTGAACGGTGCGATCGCGAATTCCTGATATGTAATGAGATATAATCGGAACGCGAATATATTTGATTTTGTATATGGCGCGTCCGATTATATACGATAGAATGTCAAATCCGGGAAGGAACCGGCAGCCAGTGGACAAACCCGCGCGAGCACCAGCGGTCCGCGGACGGAACCCGCGCGACATCCGATCGGCGAGTTGCCGGCTGCCGATTCTGGCCGCGGTCCCCCTGCTCGCCGCATGCGGAACCGGTGCGCTGGCGGAAGCGGAGGGCCGGCGGCTGGCGGTCGACGACGCCGCGCGCCTCATCGCGGAACACAGTACGCTGCCCGGCGACTCGCAGGTCGTGAGGGTTGTCGCAGAACTGTGGGTGGACTACACGCTGCTCGCCCTGCACCTTGACGCCGACACCACCCTGGCCACCCTCGATGTCGAGCCCGTCATCGAGCAGCCGCGTTTCGACCTCATGATGAGCGCGCTCCGCGACCATGTCCTGGAAGTCGACACGGTGGTTGGCGACGAGGAGCTCACCGAGCGATTCGCCGCCGAGCTTCCCGGGGCGCGCGCCACCGCGTCCCAGATCCTCCTCGCCTTCCCGCGGGCCGCAACCACCCGCCAGCGGGACAGCGTCCTTGCGTTCGCGCACTCACTGAAGAACCAGCTCGACACCGACGGCGACTTCGCTACCTTGGCGGAGCGGTTCAGCGCCGATCCCGGCAGCGGACGGCGCGGCGGGAGCATGGGGACCTTTTCGCGCGGCCAGATGCTCGCCCCGATCGACCAGGCCATCTTCGCGCTGGGCCCCGGAGAGCTGAGCGACCCGGTGGAGACCACGCTCGGCTACCACCTGCTGCGGCTGGACAGCCTGGAGGTGCCGGAGCTTTCGGAGGTGGCGGACGAATTCCGCCAGCGCATCCTGCTGGAGCGGTTCGGCGCGGCGGAGGCGGCGTACATCATGCAACTCGATTCGGTGGCGGGGCTGGCAATCGCCGATGGCTCGGTCGAGATCGCGCGCGCCCTTCTCGATGCGGTCCCTTCGCGCCTCTCAGGCGGAGCCGCGCGGCGGCCGCTCCTCACCTGGACGGGTGGGGCCTACACGACCGGAGACCTGATGGAGCTGCTCCTCGGTTCTCCGGAGGGGTTCGCCGAATCGGTGGCGGCAGCCGGCGACGAAGAGCTGGAGGCCGCGCTGCTCCGCCTGGGCAGGGAGGAACTCCTTGTGGAAGAGGCGCGCGCCCGGGATCTCGAACCCGCCGAATCGGTGATCGACTCGCTCGCGGCCGACGCCCGCCGGGTCATCCGCGAGCGCATCGCGGTGATCGGGCTGGTTTCCCGCGCGAACGCGTCGCCGGTCGACCCGCCCGTGCAGGAGGCCGGGGACAGCGCCGTGGCGGGAGCGGGCGATCCCGTGGCAATGGGGCCGGAAGCTCTCGTGGAGGCGGCCCTCATCCGCGTGATCTCGGGCGAGCAGGAGATCTTCCCTCTCGGCGCGGTGGCCTTCCTGCTCCGCAGCCAGGGTGACTGGCGTGTCCACGAAGGCAGGATCGGCACCGTGCTGGAGCGGATCCGGGAGATCCAGTCGTCTTGAGGGCGGGGATGGCGGCTCCGGGGACAGCCACCTGTCTGGCCATGCTTCTTCTCTCGACCGCATGCGGCATCCGGCCCCGCCCGGCGGTGCCCGACGCCGGAACCGGGACCGTCATCAGCGCCGAGGAGATCGCCGCTACCGAAGCCACCACGATGTGGGAGGCCCTGCAGCGCACGGTCCGCTATGCGAACTTCGGGGAGTCATCGAGCGGCGATCCGGCCCGGGTTCACCGCCGCGGGTTCTCCAGCATCTCGCTTACCGAGGACATGCCGATCTACATCGACCGCATCCAGGTGCGCGACCTCACGATCCTCGATGCGCTTCCGGCCGCCGATATCGAACAGATCCAGGTCCTCAGCGGGTTGGAGGCCACCACGTACTACGGCACCAACGCGGGGGACGGGGTTATCCTCATCCGCACCCGCCGCGGCGGCTGACCGGTGGGCTGACCGCGGCAGCTCGCCGGCCGCCGGGGAAGGCCTCGGCACCGGATCATCCACCGGGGCGCAACCCCCGAAACGCCGTTGGGGCGCCCCACCGTCTCCGGCGGGACGCCCCTCATGCCGCCTCCGCTCCCGGAGACAGCCATGCCTGCATGGCACTAACGGCCGCGGCCTACGGCCCGTCTACGCGCTCCGGTCCAGACACAGCGACTGCCCCTCCAGCCCGGAAAGCGCCTCGTTTTCGTGTTCCTCGAACGGAATCGGGAAGTTCACGTCCGTCCCGTACGCGCCACCCTTGAAGAAGCTGCCGGTCGGGAACACAGCCGCCTGGTCGTAGCCGTACTGGCGCACGAGACGCCGCAGGTCACCGTGCCGGTGGCCGGTCCCGAAGAGCCACCTGCCGCGCTCCTCGAAGAGCATTCTCACCCGGGCGTCGGTGTTGCCGGGGTCTTCCAGCGCGGGCAGTTCGGCACCCGCCCTCAGGGCGTTCAGCGTCGCGAGCCACGGACCCCCGCTGCTCAACTCCGCCTCGGCCTTGATCAACTGCGCCTCGAGACCGCTGGCCAGCACCACATCCGACTCCTCCGAGTCGTACTTGAGCTGGTGGAAGAGCGGGGTCTCCTGGTCGAAGCCGGGACCTCCGCTGTCCTCCCACGGCACGCGCGAGTCCGGAGCGGAGCGGAACGCGATGCCATTCTCCCCCTCCATGTCGGAGATCGACCAGCGGCGCTGGCGCTGGTTGAGTTCGAAGACGGCGTTCCGCTGCCCGAATGTCCCTCCTGCCTTGCTGCGCACATGGTACGCCCAATCGGGGGGAACGGTTGCGGCCGCGCTCGCCGCGCCGGCGTAGTCGCCCTGGTTCAGGCGCGCGCGCGCCAGCCCGATCGCCGCGAGATGGCTCTGGTCGGCGCTGCCGCCAGCGGCCTGCGACGCCGAACCGAAGCTCGCCACCGCCGCGTTGTAGATCTGTTCGGTCGTCTGCCGCTCGCCGTACACGATGTCGCCCTCGTTGGGGGTGTCGCTGAACGGCACGCCGGAGCAGTAGTTTTCCGCGAAGAACAGGTTCATGTACCCGTTCATGTTCCACATCTCGGCGATGCGGGGGTCGTTCGGCAGGATCTCCGCCATCCGCTCCGCCGCGTTCTTGGTCCCCACCCGGGCCCGGTGGTAGGTCCGGTATTGGCCCAGCAGGGTTCCGTTGCGGTCGTCCATCTCGCGCCGGTCGACCTCGTTGCGGGTCGGGAAGGTGCCGGAGAGGTGGAACTCGTCGGAGATCATCCCGGAGTACACGACCTGCCCGCCGCCGCCGCTGGAATAGGCCCCCGCGAAGAGGCCGACGGCGCCGGCCCAGTACAGCTCGGCGCCCTTCTCGCCCACGACGTCCGCGGGCGTCACGATGTCCGGGTCGACCACGTTGAGAAGCTGATCGGTATCGCATGCGGCCGCGCTCAGCGCCAACACGATCGTGAGGACCGGCCAACACTTGTCATTCAGGTATTTCATCGGTCGGTTTCCTCTCTAGAAGGTGAAGTTGACGCGGGCGGTGTAGTAGCGGACCGGAGGCTGGGTCAGGAACTCCGAGACCCCGAAGTTGTCGCCCGAGCCGTTCCAGTTGATCTCCGGATCCATCCCGGTGTAGTCGGTCCACGTCCCGAGGTTGCGGCCCGAAAGGGTGAGCGAACCCCGCGAAGCACCGATCTGGCTCGTGATGAACTCCGGCAGATCGTACCTCACGCTGACCTCGCGCAGCTTCCAGAAGTCCCCCTTCTCCATGTACCCCCACACCGTCTGGCTCGGGTGCAGCAGCGAAGCCACCGCGCGCGCCTGCTCGTCGATCGGCGTGGCCGGATCGATCAGCGCCTGGCAGAGCCGGAAGCGGCAGCGGAAGCGCTCGGTGTTGTTGTAGGCGACGTAGTTGCCGCGGTAGTCCAGCATCCCGTAGACGTTGACGCTCTCCAGGATCCGGAAGTTGGAGATGATCGTCAGCTGATTCTCAGGCTGGCCGGGACCGATGTACTCGATCGTGTCGCCGATCATGAGTTCGTCCGGCGTGAGAATGCTGTTGCCGTCGCCGTCGTTCCAGCCCAGGATCGGGCGGTCCCACTGGCCCCCGAGGGGGAATCCGGGCACGAACCGGGTCTGCGAGCCGATCGGCTCCGTACCTTCACCCAGGGAGAGCAGCTCGTTCTGGTTGATGGAGCCCGAAAGGGTGATGTCCCAGCTGAAGTCGGTGACTTCGACGAGACCCGCCGTCAGCGTGGCCTCGTAACCCTTGTTCTGCACCTCGCCGATATTGACCCAGCGCGACGCGCTCGCCCCCAGCGAAGGCGCCAGCGGCACCGTGATCAGGGCCCCGTCGGTGCGCTTGTCGTAGTAGGTGAATTCGAGTCCGGCACGCCCTCCGGCGATCTCGGCGTCGAAGCCGACCTCGATCTCGCTGGACCTCTCGGGCTCGAGCAGGCTGTTGCCGATGCTCCCGATCGACACGCCCGAGCCCGTCTCGTCGGCAGGGGTGGTGATCGCCGTTGCCGCGAGGGTCCGGATCGCGTCGTCCGATCCCGGCTGCAGGCCGGACTTGCCCCAGGCGCCGCGGAAGCGCAGCTGGTCCACGAAGGGGATCTCGGGGAAGAACTCTTCCTCCGAGGCAATCCAGGAGAGACCCGCCTTGGGGTAGTAGATCAGGTCGAAGTCCTGGCCGAAGGCGCTGTTGTCGTCGGCCCGGATGGCGCCGGTGACGAAGAGCCGGTCGTTCAGGCCGAACTGCTGGTCGATGAAGAGACCGGCGGTCTTCTCGAAAGTGTGGAATTCGCTCGAGAAGGTCTCGGCGGCGAGGCCGATCGAGGAGCCGCCGTTGACGATGTCGATGCCCCACGCGGTCGTTCCCTTGAACTGGTTCTCGAAGTACTGCACGCCCACCGTGGACCGGGAGGTGATCGACTCCGTCAGGTCGAAGGACGCGGTGCTGCTGGCGTCGAAGGTGTACTGCCACTGGTTGATGTAGTCGGTGTCCTTGCGACCCCGGTTGCTGTCGCCCGGCACCCCGATATCGCGCGCGAAGAAGGAGACGTCGCCGCGGTTGTAGTAGTCCACCCCCGCGGTGCCCCGCACTTCAAGCCACTCCATCGGATCCCAGGTCACCGTGCCGCCGGCGGTCATGCGGTTCGTATCCTGGTAGAAGGTGCGGCCGAAGAGCTGCGCGGGACGCTGGAAGCCCCAGGCCCGGTCGGGATTGGAGCCCCCGAAAAAGGCGCTTGGCAGGAAGCCGAACGAGTTGTTGTCGTTCCCCATGTAGGCGAAGTGGCTGTCCAGGTAGGACATTTGCAGCGCCAGGGTCACCCGGTCGGCAACCTGGCTGTTGAGGTTCACCCTCAGGTTCTTGCGCCGAAGCTGGTTGGGACGCTCGACCTCACTGGTGATCGGAACCCCGCGCGCTTCCAGATCCTCGCGGTCGGGATCCGGCAGGGAGTACGGTCCCACCTCGGTCTCCAGTTCGCCCGCGATGTAGTAGTTGATGCGCTCGGATCCGCCCGTCACCGACAGGCCGTACTGGGTCCGGTTGCCGTCGTCGATCGGCGTGAGGTCGGGGTCGTGCAGGACCTGGTAGGACTCGATCGAGGTCTGGTTGCAGAGCCCCTGGGCCACCTCGTTCAGGCGGCAGGACCGCCCGTACCGCTCCGAGCCCGCGTCGAGTCCCGCGAAGTTCAGCGGGTAGGTGTTGGGCTCCTCGATGATCCCGCCTTCGGTCCACACGTTCCAGCGCGTGGCGCCGGGCAGTCCCCGCCGCGTGGTGATCCGGATCACGCCGTTGGCGGCCTCGGTGCCGTACAGCGTCGCCGCCGAAGGACCCTTCACGATCTCGATCGACTCGATGTCCTCCGGGTTGAAGTCGTCGAGGCGCGAGGACTCCTGGCCTCCCGCACCCAGACCGCTCATGCGGTTGTCGACCCGGATTCCGTCCACGTAGACCAGCGGCTCGTTGGAGAGCGAGATCGAACTGGAGCCGCGGATGCGAATGCGCGAGCCCACGCCGGAGGTGCCTGCCGAGTTCAGGATCTGCACCCCGGCCGACCTTCCCTGCAGGAGGTCGGAGAGGTTGTTGATCGGGGCCACCTCGCGGATCCCGGCGGCGTCGATGTCGCCGACCGCGTTCCCGAGTTCGCGCTTGCGCTGCTGCCCGGTCGCGGTGACGACGATCCCGTCGAGCGCGAGGGCCGAGGTGGAGAGTTCGAAGTTCACCTCGGCGGTTTCGCCCGCGGCAACGGTGAACTCGTGCGCGACCGGACCAAACCCGATGTAGACCGCACGCAGAGTGTGCGTTCCGGGCGGGATGTTGGCGATCACGAATCGGCCTTCGGCATTGGCCAGCTGGCCGAAGTTGGTGCCCTCGATCTGGACCTGGGCTCCGGCGAGCGGGCCCATCGTGCCAGCGTCCGTCACCACGCCGGTTACCGTGGCGCGGTCCTGTGCGTTGGCTGGCGCCGCGAGGGCGAGGAGCGCCAGGGCAACGACTGTCTTACGCAAAAGCGTCATACTGCTACCTCCTTGAGGGAAGGTGGGTTGAAGGGCGTCACGAATGAACGCCCCGGGGGAAAAACGGTTGGCGAGAGAAGTTGTTGTTGTATTATATCGGATGACGGCAGGAGCAACAACGGGATCAATAGCCTGCCCCGCATTCAGCTCCCATGACCCGAACGGAATTGGCGGTTGGACATATGAAACGAATGAGTCTGATACAGGATCCGGACCCGAGCCCGCGGGAGCCGCCACGACCCGCCGGGATGCGCGCCGTACGGCCCGGCTGGCTCCTGGCCGCGGCGCTGCTCGGGCTCACCACCCCCCCCACCACCGCCGCGCAGGAACAGGAGGCGGCGGTGCCGGAGGCCGAGTTGGTGGACAGAGTGGTCGCAATCGTGGGCGACTCCGCGATCCTCTTCTCGCAGGTCATTCAGCGGGAGAACAACCAGCGAGCCGTGGGGGTCCAGATTCCCGCGCCCGGAACCCCCGAATCCGACGAGCTCCGCAGCGCGATTCTCGAGAGTCTGATCGACGAGATGGTGCTCTTGCAGGCCGCGGCGCGGGACACGCTGCTGACGATTGACGACGAACTGGTGGATGACTCGCTGCAGCAGCACATGGCGGGTGTTGAGGCGCAGTACGCCGACCGCGCCGCCCTGAACGAGGCCCTGCGCCTCGAAGGTCTGACCCTGCAGAGCTACCGGGAGATGCTGCGCGTCCAGATCGCCCAGGGCATGCTGATCCAGCTCTACGTCCGCACGCGCACCGGCGAGGGCGAGATTGCGGTGGAGGTGACCGACGAGGAGTTGAGGGCCGCGTTCGAGGCTCGCCGGCAGTTCCTCCAGGAGCGGCCCGCGACCGTTACCTTCGATCAGATCGTGCTGGAAGTGAAGGCGTCGGACTCGGCCAAGGCCGAGGCGAGAGTCGAGCTGGAGGGAATCCGGGAGAGAGCTCTGGCGGGGGAGGATTTTGCCGAACTCGCCACGACGTACTCCCATGACGGTTCGGCACAGGCCGGGGGCGACCTGGGCTGGTTCCGCAGGGGGAGCTGGATAAAGGAGTTCGAAGACGTCGCCTTTGCGTTGCCGGAGGGAGGCATCAGCGATGTCTTCGAGACCGCCTACGGGTTTCACGTCATCCTGGTCGAGCGCTTCCGCTATTCGGAACGGAAAGCCCGCCACATCCTGATTCGCCCCGCGACGGGCACAGCGGACCGGGGCCTGGTCCGCCAGCGTGCGACCGAACTCGCGGAGAGGGCGCAGACGGAGGACTTCCGCGCGCTGGTCGAGCAGTACCACGACTCCCTCGAGCCCGATTCGGGCACCATCGCCGAACGGGAGATCGCCGTACGCCTCCCGGCCGCCTACCTCGCCCCGCTGACCGCGGGACAGCCCGGCGCAATTGCCGGCCCCATTCAGTTCACCACCCGGGGCGGCCTGGACGCCTTCGCCATCGTCAGGGTCATCGAGCGCAGGCCCGCCGGGGAATTCACCTTCGAGGAGTACGAACCGTTGCTCCAAAGGCAGTTGGGTGAACAGAAGCGGCTCCGCGTGCACGTCGACGATCTCAGGGCGAGGACATACATCGAGATCAAGGGGACTTGAGCCGGAACCAGGGGATGGCCCACTCTCCGGATGTGCGCGTCGCCGTGACACTGGGCGACCCACGAGGCATCGGTCCGGAGGTGGCCGCCCGGGCGCTCGCGGCGATGGGCACCGGACGGTGTGCTGCGTGGGTCCTGGGGCCGCGCGAGTGTGAGGACGACTTCGCCGGGTTGGGCCGGTACGAAGCAGTGGGAGACGGGGCCGGGATCGGGCCGGGACGCGCGGCGGGCCTCGCCATCGAGCGCGGCGTGGAGCTGGCCCTGGCGGGCGAAGCCGATGCGCTGGTGACCGCACCCGTACACAAGCCTGCCCTCGCCGCCGCGGGATATCATCCCGGGCACACCGAGATGCTGATGGCGCTGGCGGGAGCGGCGGAGGTGGGGATGGTGATGTGCGACGAGGGGGGAGCGGACCATCAGCGGCCCGCGAAGCGCGTGCTTCTCGCCACGATTCACATCCCGCTCCGCGCCGTCGCGGAGGCTCTGACCGAAGATCTGCTCGTGTCCCAAACCCGGCTTCTGGGCAGCGCGCTCCAGCACGACTGGGGCCTGGCCGAGCCCCGGATCGCGCTCTGCGCCCTCAATCCGCACGCTTCGGACGACGGGATGTTCGGGACCGCGGAGCGCGAGGTATACGGCCCCGCTCTGGAGCGCCTCTCGGGCGGGCCCTCGTGCATAACCGGCCCCATTCCCGCCGACACCGTTTTCGTGCGGGCCTTTCGCGGCGAATTCGACGCCGTCGTCGCGCCGTATCATGATGTGGGGATGGCCGCCTTCAAAACCGCGGCGTTCGGCCGGGGCGTGAACGTGACGATCGGCCTGCCCTTCATCCGCACCTCCCCCGACCACGGGACCGCCTTCGACATCGCCGGAAAGGGGGTGGCCGACCCCTCTTCGATGCTGGAGGCGCTGCGCCTGGCCATCCGCCTCGCGGGGGCGCGCCGGCGCAACCGGGCCCGGTCCGGAGGCGGCCGCGAATGACCCGCCGCGCAAGGGCCGACGCTTCCCCGCCCGCCTTCCGCGGGCACAAGAAGCTGCGGGCTGCCCTGAGCAGCGCGCTCGCGCGGGAGACGCTGCCGGCCACCGTACTGATCCACGGGATGCCGGGTTGCGGCAAGCAGTCGCTGGCGTTGTGGCTCGCCCGCATCCGTCTCTGCACCGGCAACCCGGCTCCCTGCGACCGCTGCACGAGCTGCCGCCTGGCCCGGCGCCTCGAGCATCCGGATATCCACTGGCACTTCCCCCTGCCCCGGCCGAAAGGGAACCCCAGCCCCCAGCGTCTTGCGGAACTGCTGGAGACGGCGCGCCACGAACGCCTGGCGGAGTTCCGCCGCGAGCCTCTGCGGGCGGAAGACGGCACCGGGGTGAAGGGGATCTACCTGGCGGCCGTGCTGGCCATCCGCCGGCTGGCTCATCGCCGTCCGGCCATGAGCCGGGAACAGTTCTTCGTGGTCGGCAATGCCGAGCACCTGGTCCCGCAGGAGGCAAGCCCGGAGGCGGCAAACGCGCTCCTGAAACTCCTGGAGGAGCCCCCGGACGGGAGCCGGTTCATCCTGACCTCCAGCAGGCCGGACGGCCTCCTCGACACCATCCGCTCGCGCGCGCTCCCCATCCACCTCCCTCCCCTCTCCACCTCCGAGGTGGCCGCCTTCCTGGAGGACGAATGCAACGCCGGTCCGGAGGCTGCAAACCGGGCCGCGTCCCTCTCCCAGGGCTCGATCGGCGCCGCGCTCGGGTACCTCGACCCGGACGGTGTCGCCTCGCGGGAGCGGGACCAGGCGCTGGCCCTGCTGCGGACCATCGCCGCAGGTCGCCGTGCGGATTCCTACAGGGCCGCGCTCGAATTCAGGCCGGCCGGCGCGCGCGGGCTGCTGGACCTGCTGGCGTCCCTGCAACTCTGGATCCGCGATCTGGGCGCGGCGGCGCTCGGCCGGGACGATCGCGTGGTGAACCGGGGCGAGCTTCCCTTCTTGCGGGAGACCGCGCGACGGCTGAACATCGTACCGCACCGAGTCGCACACGCGGTCACCCAGGTCGAGGAGGCACGGATGCTGGCGCAGGCGAATGTCAACCCGCAACTCTTCATGGCCTCCCTGCTCCTCGCCCTGGAGGACACCCTCAAGCCCCCCGCCGCAGGATGAAGGACGCACCGCCACACAAATCCGGTTCCTCCGCGCCCGGGCGCTCCTCCGGGTCCCTGACTCACCTGGACGCGGGTGGCGACGCCACGATGGTGGACGTGGAGCACAAGGACGTTACGGCTCGCCGCGCCGTCGCCCGCGGCGTTCTGCGCTGCTCGTCCCGGGCCTTCGCCCTCCTCACGGGAGACGCCAACCCCAAGGGGGACGTGCAGCAGGTGGCACGAGTCGCCGGGATCATGGCCGGCAAGCGCACCGGCGAGCTCATTCCCCTGTGCCACATCCTGCCGGGGGCGAGCGTGAGCGTGCAAATCGAGCCCGACGCCACGTTGCCGGGGCTGCGCGCGACCGCCACCGCGACCATCGCCGGGCGCACCGGGGTCGAGATGGAGGCGCTCACGGCGGTATCGGTCGCGCTGCTGACCGCGTACGACATGCTGAAGGCGGTGGACCGCGGCATGAGGATCGAATCGGTCGAGCTGGTGGAGAAGGCGGGGGGGCGGAGCGGGGAGTGGCAGCGTGACGAGGGCGCCGGAAAGGAGTAGTCCGGGCTACCGCCCCGCGCCGCGAGGGATCACCAGGACCGTGCCGATCTGCATGCGTTGCGGGTCGACCCCCGGATTCGCGGCCCGCAACGCCTCAAGGGGAATCAGGTACTGGCGCGCGATCTGCCACAGGGTTTCTCCGCGCACGACCGTGTGTTCCTTCAGCGTGACCCGGTCACGCGGGGGGATCTCGGCGAACCGGACGTTGAAATCGCCGCCCGAACCCGGCGGAACCCTCAGTTCGGTGGTCTCGCCGGCCGGAGTCAAGCCAATGCGCAGGTGGGGGTTGAGGGTCCTGATCTCATCTTCCGTGACATTCGCGGCCGCGGCCAGGACATCCACCGAGGCGGCTCCGGCCACCTGAACGACCTCAAAACGCTCCCGCGGTTGCTTCGGAAGACGCTGGATCCCGAATGCCTCCGGGTCGCCCGCCGCCCGAACCGCCGCCAGAAACTTCGGGATGAAGTCCTGCGTCTCCCTGGGCAGCCGGTCCCGGATACGCATGAACATGGCATCGTCGCGCGGGCCCCCGCCGCCATGACGCTGGATCGCGCGCTCGACGCGGCCCGGTCCCCCGTTGTACGCCGCAAGCGCCAGGAACCAGGAGTCGAACTGATCGTGCAGCGCGGACAGGTACTCCAGTGCGAGCGGAGTCGCCGCATACGGATCGAACCGCCGGTCGATCAGGGGATTGACCTCGAGTCCGAGCCACTTCGCCGTCTCGGGCATGAACTGCCACATTCCCCCTGCACCTACGCGCGAAACCGCCCGGGGGGCGTAGTTGGCCTCGATCAGCGGGAGGTAGCGCAGCGAGGGAGGCATCCGCCTGGCCGCGAGCTGGGCGTCGACGTAGTCCTCGTACCTCCCCATGCGGCTGAGGCCCCGGCTGAAGTGATCATGTCCCCTCGTGCGCCAGTGGTCCAACCACCATTCGATCCCGTCCTCGATCCCCCGGTCCCCGCGAGAGGGAGATGAGGTGATGGGATCGGCTATCTCCCTCGAACGAGTCGGGGTTGCCGTCCCGATGGGTTCCGCTGCGGGCAGGTTGCGGATCGCGGGGCGCTGCGGGCGCCGGTCCGGGCGGGGCGTGGTTGCCGGGGGGC
>VXLT01000197.1 GCA_009841475.1 Gemmatimonadota bacterium | reverse complement strand
GGGCGGGGTTCCCCACCGGGCGGAAGTGGCGGGCGGTGGCGGACGCGCCGGGCGAGCCGAAGACGATCGTGTGCAACGCCGACGAGGGCGAGCCCGGCTGCTTCAAGGACCGGCTGCTGATGGACCACGACCCCCACGCCACGATCGAGGGGATGGCGCTGGCCGCGTACGCCACGGGGGCTGTGCGGGGGTTCATCTACCTGCGCTACGAGTACCCGGAAACGTTCGGCATCCTCGAGGGCGCGATCGCGGAGGCGGAGGCGGCGGGGTTGCTGGGGGACGGGATCCTGGGGACGGACTTCTCCTTCCGGCTGATGGTGCGGCGCGGCGCGGGTGCCTACATCTGCGGCGAGGAGACATCGCTCCTCAACTCGCTGGAGGGGAAACACCCGTTCCCGAGAAACCGCCCCCCATTCCCCGTCACGCACGGCTACGAAGACCTGCCCACCGTGGTGAACAACGTCGAGACCCTGGCGTCGGCACCGCCGATCATCGTCCACGGCGCGCAGTGGTACCAGGGTCTCGGGCGTGGCGACCACGCCGGCACCAAGGTGATCAGTCTCTCCGGCGACATCGCGCGGCCGGGCAACTACGAAGTCCCCATCGGCCTGCCGCTGCCGGAGTTGCTGCACGACTGGGCGGGAGGGCCGCCGCACGGGCGCACCGTCCAGGCCGTCACGATGGCGGGCCTGTCGGGCGGCTTTCTCGCCGGCGCGGACCTGGACGTCACCCTCGACGAGCCCTCGATCCGCTCGAAGCACAGCTTCCTGGGCGCGGGCGGCATCATGGTCTTCGACGACTCCCGCGACATGATCCGCGTGACCCGCGAGTCGATGGAGTTCTTCGCGGAGGAGTCGTGCGGGAAGTGCTTCCCGTGCCGGATCGGAACCCAGCGGCTGGTGGAGCGCCTGGAAGGAATGGGGCCCGCGACGCTCGACGCGTGGGTGGACGAGGTGACCGACCTGAACGAGGTCATGAAGAAGACCAGCGCGTGCGGACTGGGGCAGGCCGCCCCCCTGTTGACGGAAAGCCTGATCAGGTACTTTCCTGACCCGGTTCGGGAACATGTGGCGGCAAGCGGGACCGCCGCGGGCGCGCCACCCGCGGCTGGCCTCGGGCCGCACGACGCCGGGCTGCCGGAGAAAGGCTGAAGACGATGAAGAGGAACGGCGCTCCCTCGACGAACGGCCAGGGCGTCCAGCTGACCATGACGCTGGACGGGGAGAAGGTCGCGTTCACGCGCGGCGAGACGGTCTACGAGGTCGCCGAACGCCACCGCAAGGAGATCCCGACCCTCTGCTACGACCCCCGCCTCGACCCCTTCGGCGGCTGCCGCCTCTGCGTGGTCGAGCTCGAGGGCGCGCGCAACCCCGTCGCCTCGTGCACCACGAAGGCCGAGCCCGGGATGCGGGTGCGCACGCGTTCGGCCGCCCTGGAGGTGCAGCGCCGCATCCTCATGGAGATGGTCGCTTCCGAAAACCGAGACACCGACGTCGATCCCATGCACGGCTACGCGTCGCAGGAGATGGCCGAGCTGCTCGACCGCTACGACGCCCGCACCGGCCGCTTCGAGGGCGCGCTGTCCGGCACGAGCCGCCCCGACGACGACAACCCCTTCATCAAGCGCGACTACGAGAACTGCATCTCCTGCTACCGCTGCGTGCGGGTGTGCGCCGAGCAGGAGGGCGACTACGCGATCAGCGTCATGAACCGGGGCTTCCACACCCAGATCACCACCGAGTTCGGCGGCCTGCTGAAGGACTCGGCGTGCACCTTCTGCGGCCAGTGCATCCAGACCTGCCCCACCGGAGCGCTCGGCGACCTGAAGGCGCTGGCCAACAAGGACGTCCCCGGCGAGACCGAGACCACCCGCACGATCTGCCCATACTGCGGCGTCGGCTGCACGGTCGACGTCATGTCGCGCGGCGACAAGCTCGTCGGCGTCCTCCCCGCGATGGACGGCCCCGCCAACGAGGGATCGCTCTGCGTGAAGGGACAGTTCGCCTTCGACTTCGTCGGCCATCCCGACCGCCTGGCCACCCCGTTCATCCGCGACGAGAAGTCCGGCCAGCTCCGCCCCGCCTCATGGGACGAGGCGCTCGACTTCGCGGCCGGGAAGCTCCGCAAGGTGGTGAAGGACCACGGGCGGCGCGCCATCTACGGAATCGCCTCCGGCCGCGCGCCCCACGAAGCCGCCTACATGATGCAGCGGTTCATCCGGGCGGGATTGGGGACGAATCACATCGACAACTGCAGCCGTGCCTGACACGCCCCCACAGTCGCCGGTCTGGCGGCAACAATCGGAAGAGGGGCGATGTCGAACCCGCTCGCGGACATGGACAAGCCCGATGTGATCTTCTGCATCGGCACCAACATGACCGAATGCCACCCGGTCGCGGCCACGCGCCTCAAGAAGGCGCTCGCGCGGGGCGCGAAGATGATCGTGGCGGACCCGCGGCGGATCGGGCTGGCGGAGATCGCGGATGTGCACCTTCCGCTGCGCGTGGGCTCCGACGTCTCGCTGCTGCTGGCGATGGCGCATGTGATCGCCCGCGAGGGGCTGGTCGACCAGGCCTTCATCGACGAGCGCACCACGCAGGGCGAGGACTTCATGCAGCACGTCGCGCAGTACACCCCCGAGTGGGCGGCCGAGATCTGCGAGTGCGATCCGGCGGACATCGAGAAGGCGGCGCTGCTCTACGGCGGGGCCGACCGGGGCGCGATCTACTACACGGTCGGCATCACCGAGCACATCTGCGGCGTCGACAACGTCCAGAGCCTCTGCAACCTGGCGCTGATGACCGGCAACCTGGGCCGCGAGGGCACCGGCGTGAACCCCATGCGCGGCCAGAACAACATCCAGGGCGCCGGCGACGCGGGGGCGCTGCCGAACAACTACCCCGGCTTCCAGGCGGTCACCGTCCCGGCGCATCAGGAGAAGTTCCACAAGGCGTACGGACGCAAGGTCGACCTCGAGACCGGAATGACCAAGGTCACCGCGCTGGACCTCTGCGGCGACGGCATCCACGCGATGATGATCGATGGCGAGAACACGCTCGTCACCGACCCGGACCGCCACCACTGCGAACACGCGCTCAAGAGCCTCGACTGCCTGGTCGTCATCGACATCTTCATGACGGACACGGCCAAGGTGGCCGACGTGGTCTTCCCCGCCACCGCGTGGGCAGAGACCGACGGCGTCTGCACCAATACCGAGCGCCGCGTACAGCGCCTGCGCGCGGCCGTGCCACCCCCGGGCGAGGCGAAGCCCGACTGGTGGATCATCTCCCGGCTCGCCCAGCGGATGGGCTGGAAGGGGTTCGAGTTCGAGTCCGCCAAGGAGGTCTTCAACGAACTTTGCTCCCTGTCACCCCTCTACGCCGGCCTCGACTGGGACAGGATCGACAGCGGCGAGTATCAGTGGCCGGTGCCGGAAGAGGGGCACCCCGGCACACCCCGCCTGCACGAGGAAGGCTTCGAGAACGGCCGCGGGATCTTCAAGATGCTCAAGTACCGCGATCCCGAGGAGACGATCTCGGACGAGTACCCGATGTGGCTGACTACCGGGCGCCGGCTGCCGCAGTACCACACGCGGACGCAGACCGGGCGGTCAGGCGGGATCGACTATCTCCTCTCGGAGGAGACGCTGGAGGTGCACCCCGAGGACATCGCGCGGCTCGGGCTGCAGGACGGCGGCTGGGCCGAGCTGAGCAACCCGCGCGGCTGCCTGCACGTGAAGGTGCGCGCGACGGCCAAGTCACCGAAGGGGACGGTGTTCGCGTCGTTCGCGTTTGAGGACGTGCCGGTGAACGTGCTGACGGGCGGCGGCTACGATCCGGTGACGCAAACGGCGGCGCTGAAGGCGTGCCCGGTGGCGCTGAAGCCGGTGGGGTTGCCGCCGGCGCTCAGCCAGGCGGCGGTGGGGGGAATGACGGTCCCGGGCCGGATGTAGATGGCAGAAGAGTTCAGGAGGTAATCTCGTGAACAAGGATCGGCGGCTCGTCACGCGAGTTGTTCTGCGGAACTACAAGAGCATTCCCGCCTGCGACATCTCGCCGGCGCAGCTCACGTTTCTGGTTGGCCCGAATGGCTCGGGAAAGAGCAACTTTCTGGACGCGATCAGGTTCGTCGCGGATTCTTTGCGCTACTCGATTGATCACGCCCTGCGGGACCGAGGGGGGGTCAAGGAGGTCCGTCGCCGCTCCGGAGGCCACCCGAACCACTTCGGGATTCGGCTGGAATTCAATCTCCGCGAGTCCAAAGGGCACTATGCGTTCAGAATCGGAGCCGAGCCCCAAGGTGGTCATCACATCCAGCGCGAAGAGTGCTACGTTGTCCCGAGGCATGGCGGCGAGGCGCAGTACTACTGTGTTGAGCGGGGGGAGATGGTCAGAACCAGCCTGGTCCATGGGCCCGCGACCGCTTCGGACCGATTGTTCCTGGTCAGCGCGTCAGGGCTCCAGGGCTTCCGCTCCGTCTATGACGCGCTGTCCAACACCGGGTTCTACAACCTGCGGCCCGAGGCCATCAGCGATCTTCAGCCTCCCGATCCCGGCGATCTCCTTAACCGGGACGGAAGCAATATTGCAAGCGTCCTGGCCGGGTTGGCGAAGAGGTCGCCGACCGTCAAAAAGAGAATCGAGGAGTACCTGGAAAAGATCGTGCCGGGGGTGGCGGGGGTCAGCCGGGTATCGGCGGGCCCGCGAGAGACGCTGGAGTTCCGCCAGCAGGTCCGCGGTGCACGGCACCCTTGGCGGTTCTTCGCAAGCAGCATGTCGGACGGAACGCTGCGCGCTTGCGGAGTTCTGCTCTCTCTCTTTCAGCGGGCCGGCACCAATGCCTCTGAACCATGGCTGGTCGGGATCGAAGAGCCGGAAGTTGCGTTGCACCCCGCTGCCGCCGCTGTCCTGGTCGACAGCCTCCGCGACGCTGTGGAACACGCCCAGGTCATGGTAACCAGTCACAGCACGGATCTTCTGGACGATCCCGAGATACCCGCCGAGGCGATCATCGCCGTGTTGGCCGAGGATGGGGAGACCCGGATTGGCCCGCTGGATGAGGCAGGACGCTTGGCACTCCGAGATCACCTCTACACCGCAGGAGAACTCCTGCGGATGAATCAGCTCGATCCGGACCCGAGTCTCTCGCGGCTGGATCCGAATCAACTCGACCTGTTCGGGCCTCTGCCCTGACTCGTGCTCCGGATCGCGACGATCGTCGAGGGTCAGGGAGAGGTGGAAGCGCTGCCGCTTCTGCTGCGGCGGATCGCGGGGGAGGTCGGCCTGGCTGTCGACGTCCCCCGCCCGATACGGGTGGCCCGGCAGAAGATCCTGAAGACTGGCGCGCTGGAGCGGGCGGTTCAACTGGCGGCGCTACGGTCCGGTCCGGAGGGGCACATCCTGATGCTGGTGGATGCAGACGACGACTGTCCCAGGGAACTGGCGGCCGAACTGCTCGAAACGGCAGCAAGGGCGCGATCGGACCGGCAGACCCGTGTTGTCGTTGCCAAGTCGGAGTACGAATCCTGGTTTCTGGCCGCCGCGGGGTCCATCGCGGGAGAGCGAGAAATCGGGAAGTCGGTCGTTCCGCCACCCGACCCGGAGTCCATCCGGGACGCAAAGGGGTGGATCAGCAGGCAGATGCGCCCTGGCCGCTCGTACCGACCCACGCTGGATCAGGCCGCGCTCACCGCGGTTATCGACCTCGCAGCCGCCCGGACCGCCCCCTCCTTCGACAAGCTGTGGCGGGAAGTGGTCGCGTTGCTGAACGCTGTGTGAAGTAGGCGTTACCTGCCTTTCTGGGCCGGTGCATGACGGATTCCTGCCCAGCCACGCTGCCGATTCACCCCAGAGTTTATTTGACTGGAAACCCGCCAAATCACCTTCAAGTCTCGTAAGTCTTTGAATAGCAACGACTTGTTTTCTTGACGGGTATTTCATTCTGGTAGGGCACATCGAGAGCGATCACCCCCCGCGCACGATCCGCAGCTGGACGATGTAGGGCACGTCCAACTCACCGAGCGTCACGCCCGTCACCATCCCGCTTCCGAAAAACGGAGCGGGCTGCTTCTGGATCGGAACGGGCGAGGCCACGCGCCCCAGGTAGTAACCGCGTTCGTCGAACACCTCCCAGGCCCCCGTCGCTCCCCTCTCCGTCGCGACCCAGACCCATCCGTCCGGGCTGGAGCGGATGGTCTCGAGGGCGTACTTGTGCGCCGGCAGCCTGCGTGCGGGGATTCCGGCAGAGGCCGCGATGCTGTCCCGCTCCTGCCCGTCCAGTCTCGGCGCCTCCCGATCCAGCCGAATGGTACGCAGGGTGTCTCCGGCGTAGGTCGTCTCATGGATGGCGAATGCGGAGGTACTGGCCTGCCAGATGTTCCCGGCCGAATTCACGGTCCACTGGACCCTCGGCGCGTACGGGATCACGAATTCGAGGGCAATGCGGCTGTCCCCCGTACCCATCTCTCGCGTGTATCTCATCCGGGGATCCGGAGGGATCGTAGGCTCTGAAACGAGCGCCAGAGAGTCGAGCCCCGGACCCGTGGCGTACTTGACGATGTTGTCGAAGCCGGGGAACCAGAAATGCAAATGGCCTGCGGTATCGACCCAGAGCCGCCGGGGCAGGGTGCCCGTAATACCCAGCTGCAAGCGGTGCGTGGCCAGCACGGTTCCCATGGAGTCGACGACGGTGAACCGATGCCTCATTGCGTCGAACGCCCACAGATGGCCGGGGGGCTGCCAGGCGATTCCCGCCAGCCAGCCGAATTCCCCGGGTCCTTCTCCGGACCGCCCGAAGGTTCTGACACAATCGCCGTCGGGTGAGAAAACGCGAATCTCGTTCGCCTGCTGGTCGGCTACGTAGATTCGGCCGTCGCCGTCCACCGTGACGGAAGTCACGTAGCCGAGCGCGTCGCAGCTGTCATCCAACGACCCGATTCTGAGCACCTCGATGAGTGTCGGGGCTCCCTGCGGACCCGTCAGTGGAGCATCCGGGTTGGAGATCACGATCCTGCCGCTCTCCAGCGTGTCCACGCGGACAAGACGGTCGTCGCGTTGTTGGGCGGCGGTCCGGGTGGCCGTGCCTGCGAGAAGTGTTCCGATGGCGAGCGCGGAGATGGTGGTGTTCATGGTGATTCGCATGAGGCCTTCCTGGTTTCCGTTGGATGCGAACCTGGGCGCATCAGTCCCGGACCTGCCCGATTCGACTCCTCACGGTGGTCCGCCGTTGCCCGCTACGGTTATTCGAGAACCCTCCAGGATTCACGCGGGCTTCGTGGGGCGGTGTCGTGCCGCTATCGCTCGAGAGCGATCAACCCCCGCGCACGATCCGCAGCTGAACGATGTAGGGCACGTCGAACTCG
The DNA here is from genome assembly GCA_009841475.1 of Gemmatimonadota bacterium. Taxonomy (GTDB): domain Bacteria; phylum Gemmatimonadota; class Gemmatimonadetes; order Longimicrobiales; family Gaopeijiaceae; genus Bin94. The sequence continues at coordinate 9,473 of VXLT01000197.1, read as the reverse complement.
CCGAGCGTCACGCCCGTCACCATCCCGTTTCCGAAGATCGGATGGGGCTCCTTCTCGATCGGGACGGGCGAGGCCACGCGTCCCACATGGTACCCCCGTTCGTCGAAGACCTCCCACGCCTGGATCGCTCCCTTTTCCGTCTCGACCCAGACCCATCCATCGGGACTGGTCCGGATGTTCTCGAGGGCGTACTTGTGCGACGGCAGCCTGCGTGCGGGTATTCCGGCAGCGTCCGCGACGCTGTCCCGCTCCTGCCCCTCCAGTCTTGGGAGAGGGCGGTCCAGCCGCACGGTTCGCAGGGTATCGCCACTGTACGTCGTCTCGTGGAGGGCGAATTCGTTGGTGCTGGCCAGCCAGACGTTCCCGTCCGGGTTCACGGTCCAGCGCACACGCGGCGACGAATACGGAATCGAGCGCTGCACGAACAGCGTGCTCCCGCCCCTCCCTATCTGCTCCGTGTCCGTCACGCTCGGCGGAGCCTGCGGCACCGGAAAGCTCCCCAGGGAGTCAAGTCCGGGTCCGGGTCCGTACATCAGGATTCTGTCCAGATCCGGTCGCCAGAAGTGGAGTCTGTCGTCGGCGTCGACCCGCATCCACCATGGCAGGCTGGCTGCCGGGCCCAGCTGCAGCCGGTGAGTCGCCAGGACGGTTCCGAGGGGATCGAAGACGGTCAGGCGGTTTTCCCCTGCATCCATCGCCCACAGATAGCCGGGGGGCTGCCAGACGATTCCCGCCAGCATGCCGAACTCTCCGGGTCCTTCTCCGGACCGTCCGATGGTTCTCACGCACTCGCCACGCGGGGAGAACACTTGAATCTCGTCGGCCCTCCAGTCGGCTGCGTAGATCAGGCCATCGCCGTCCACCGCAAGTGAGATCACCCTGTCGAGCGCGTCACAGGTGTCATCCAACGACCCGATTCTGAGCACCTCGACGAGTGTCGGGGCACCCTGCGGACCCGTCGCGGGCAAATCCGGGTTGGAGATGACGATCCTGCCGCTCTCCAGCGTGTCCACGCGTACGCCGCGGTCGCCGCGCTGCTGAGTTTCGGCCCGGGCGGCCGGGGGCACGGCCAGAGCAACCACTGCAACGGCGGAGACTGAGGCGCGGATGATGATTCGCATGAAACAGGCTTCTCCCTGGTTTCCTGAGCCGTCTGCCCCTGCACGTCACGGCCAAGGGATGAGTGACCACAATGACCAACCTACAGGTGTCGGCCTCTTATCCGCCAAGCCCCACGGCGGCCCGCCCTCACGGCGGCCCTCCCTCTGCCGGCCGTCCCTCCAGCCAGCCCTCCTGCCGACCCGCCTTGCCCCGCGGGCCGGTTTTCCGCCAGACTTCGGACGCCGCTCCTTTGCGACAGCCACTACCCGCGCCACCTGCGAAACCACTCAGTCCCCCAAAAACAACGCCCCCCACAGGACACCCATGCTCTCCGACATCGAAATCGCGCAAGCCCACGAGACGAAGCCGATCGCCGAAATCGCCGCCAAGGTCGGCCTCGGTGAAGACGAAATCCTGCAGTACGGACACTACAAGGCGAAGGTGCCGCTGGATGTGGTCATGGCACGCCCGCACCGCGCCGCCAGACTCGTGCTGGTGACCGGATGCAGCCCCACCGCCGCCGGCGAAGGCAAGTCGACCACCTCCGTCGGACTCGCCGACGCGCTGAATCTGCGGGACCGCAATCCCGTGCTGTGCATCCGCGAGGCTTCGCTGGGCCCCGTCTTCGGGATCAAGGGCGGCGCGGCCGGCGGAGGCTACTCGCAGGTGGTGCCGATGGAGGACATCAACCTGCACTTCACCGGCGACTTCCACGCGATTACTTCGGCGCACGCGCTGCTGTCCGCGATGCTCGACAACCACCTCTTCCGGCCGAACAGCACCGGGCTCGACCACCGGCGCATCACCTGGGGACGCGCCGTTGACATGAACGACCGCGCGCTGCGCAACGTGATCGTCGGGCTGGGCGGGCCGTTCGGGGGGATCCCGCGACAGGACGGCTTCATGATCACCGCCGCGTCGGAGGTGATGGCGATCTTCTGCCTGGCGCGCGACCTCGCCGACCTGGAGCGGCGGCTGGGCGACATCATCATCGGGTACACGCGCAGCCGCGACCCGGTGCGCTGCCGCGACATCGGCGCCGAGAAGGCGATGACGATCCTGATGCGCGACGCCCTCGACCCGAACCTGGTGCAAACGCTGGGCGGGACGCCCGCCTTCATTCACGGCGGGCCCTTCGCGAACATTGCGCACGGCTGCAACTCGCTGATCGCAACCCGGGCCGGGCTCAAGCTGGGCGACATCGTGGTGACGGAGGCGGGGTTCGGCGCCGACCTGGGGGCCGAGAAGTTCTTCGACATCAAGTGCCGGCTGGGCGGGCTGAGTCCCGACGCGGTCGCGATCGTCTCGACGATCCGCGCGCTGAAGATGAACGGGGGCGCGTCCAAGGACTCCCTGGCGACGGAGGACCTCGACGCGCTCGGCCGCGGCATGGAGAATCTGTACGGGCATGTGGAGAACGTGGCGCGGTTCGGCGTGCCGGCCGTGGTGGCGCTCAACCGATTCGCGAGCGACACCGCCGCGGAAGTCGCCACCGTGCTCGACGGCTGCGCGGCGCGCGGGATTCGCGCCGTCGAAGCCGACCCGCACGGGGGCGGGGGGGAGGGGTGCCTCGACCTCGCCGACGCCGTCTGGGAGATCGCCAACAGCGGCGAGGCCGCCTTCCGCCCCCTCTACCCGGACCACCTCTCCCTCAAGGAGAAGATCGAGACCGTCGCGACAAAGATCTACGGCGCGGCAGGGGTCGACTTCCAGCCCGGCGTCACGGCGGAGTTGGAGCGTCTCGAGTCCTTCGGGATGGCGAGCGCGCCCGTGTGCATCGCCAAGACCCAGTACTCGTTCTCGGACGACCCCAAGCTGCTCGGGCGCCCGCGCGGCTTCCGGATCACCGTGCGCGAGGTCACGCCGTCGGCCGGGGCGGGCTTCGTGGTGGTGAAGACGGGGTCGATCATGACGATGCCGGGCCTCGCGGCGAAGCCGGCGGCGCTGAACATGTCGATCGACGCAGACGGGGTAATCGGGGGGCTGATGTAGGGCAGCGGAACGCTGACCGGGGAGACGGTCCTTCCGGACGGTCAGGCGCCCGGCAACACCCTGATGTCGGGACACTCGAGCAGCGTCCTGTCCGCCGTCACCAGCGTGAGCCCGTGAACCATCGCGGTTGCCGCGATGAAACGGTCGGCCGGGTCGTCATGGGGAAGGCGGACGCTGCGGCTGCGGAGCGCAACCTGGTGGGTCACCGGGAACTCTCGCATCGCCCGGGTCGCGAGAGCCGAGCGGATCCACCACCAGGGATCGGGAGCAAGGTCCACCCTACCCTTTTCCGCGAGAAGCAACGCCTCCCAGATGCTCACGGGGGAGAGCGCCAATGTGTTTGCAGGCTTCGACAGAGTGGCGCGGACCGTGGTCGAGAGGAGATCCGGGCTGCCTACGCTCCAGATCCAGATGTGTGTGTCCAGCAGCAGGGTCACGCCTCGCCATCCTCGTCGCCGGACATGGCGTCCGAACGGTACACATTCCAGTCGGACAGCTCGGATACCGGCGAGATGATGTCGCCCGTGATCGCGGTGACATCTCGCATGGCCCCCAGCCATTCCACCGGTTCGGCCTCGGCGTCCGGGTACGGATCGGTCGCCTCGGGCGGGGAATCGGTCGGGTCGTCCCGGACCGCTGGAGCCGGTCCGTAGGCGGCGCGAGCCCGCTCGCGCATCAGTCCGAGGTGCAAGTCCGGGACCGCGTAGCGGCTCAGGAGGTGGCGCAGTTCACCCTCCAGCGAGCGGTGATTCCGCTTGGCTCGCGCCTTGAGCGCCGCGATGACCTCGTCGTCCACGTTCCTGATTGTGAGTACGCCCATCCCTGCCTGCGCCTCCCATGTTCAAATCGCGAATGCATAGTGTAGTGGAAATGACAGCATTTTGCCAGCCTGACGCCGACCGTCTCATCCGCGCGTTGCAACCGCCCTGCCCGCAGCGTCGATCGCACCCTCGAAGGCCCGCCGCTGAATCTCCGCAAACAGCTGCACCAGCGGAGCCAGATCCCCCTCGTCCGCCGCTTCCAGCGCGTCGATGTAGTCCGCCCGCCCCCCATCCGTCACCACCAGCGGCAACCACCCCGCACGAATCATCACCAACGTCGCCAGCGCCCGCGCGACCCGGCCGTTCCCGTCCTGGAAGGGATGGATCTGAGTGAAGCGGTGGTGAAGCCAGGCGGCTTCGACCTCGGGCGCGACCCCACCCTCGCCGTGCTCCAGGTGCATCGCCAGGAGGCTGTCCATTTCCGACGCAACCTGTTCCGGCGGACAGTATTCGTGGACCAGGCCGTCCGGCCGCACCGGGTTGCTTGGCCGCTTCTTGTATTCACCCCTCGTCAACGCCATCTCCACACGCCGCCCGAAGATGTCCCGGGCGCTCGCGGTGTGCTGGTGGGCCAGAAGCACCGAGTGGAGCTCCTTTATGTAACTCGTCGACAGCTGGCGCTCCTGCTTCACGAAGTCGAACAGCCCGTCCACCGCAGCCGCATGATCCTGAATCATGTCGAAGACGAGGGCCGGATCCCGGTCGGTGGCTGAAGATGGAATCAACTCCTCGCGCAGACCGCGCTCGATCAGGATCTCCGTGATTCCGCGGGTAAGCGTGTAGACCCGCTCGATCAGGCCCGTCTCGATCGCCCACTCGCGCTTGAGGCGCTCGGTGAAATCGGCGATGGTTCCCTGTGGTCGGAGATCTTCCCTGTGCTCGATCCAGCGCCGGTGCTTACGCCAGCGATCAGCCAGTCGGTGGAGATCAGAGTCGGCAAGGCGTTGCCAGTCGTCCGGCAGATCTTCGATGGGCCGCCACGCGTGACCCACGGGGACCTTCCTGGAATCCTGGGGCATGTCCACTCCGTTCCGACGGGAACCCGACATGGCAATATAGCAGGCCGACGCACACCCACTCCGACCACGAACCCTCACCGACCACGCAGGGCTGGCGAACCGGACGGCCCCGGCCCAAGTTGGGACCGCACCGATTCCACCCTCCTCTAATCCCCCACTCCACCCCGCATGCCCGACGCCACCGCCTACTGGGCTCGCAACCTCCGCTACCTCTGGATCCTCCTCGCGATCTGGTTCGCCGTGTCGTTCGGGTGCGGAATCCTCTTCGCGGACGCGCTGAACGCCATCCGCATCCCCGGCACCGGCTTCAAGCTGGGGTTCTGGTTCGCCCAGCAGGGGTCCATCTACGTCTTCGTGGTGCTGATCTTCGTGTATGCACGGCTGATGAACCGGCTGGACCGGGAGTTCGGGGTGGCAGAGGTATGAGGGGGCTCCGCCGACCGCCCGCGGACGACTAGCCCATGGACGTCCGCCTCTGGACCTTCATCCTCGTCGGGCTCTCCTTCGCCCTCTACATCGGGGTCGCCATCTGGTCGCGGGCCAGCTCCACGAAGGAGTTCTACGTAGCCGGCACCGGCGTGTCGCCGCTCGCCAACGGGATGGCCACGGCGGCCGACTGGATGTCCGCGGCGTCGTTCATCTCGATGGCCGGGCTGATCTCGTTCATGGGGTACGACGGGTCGGTGTACCTGATGGGATGGACCGGCGGCTACGTGCTGCTCGCGCTCCTCCTCGCGCCCTATCTGCGCAAGTTCGGCGCATACACGGTGCCGGAGTTCGTGGGGCAGCGGTACTACTCGCAGGTGGCGCGGGTTGTGGCCGTGGCGTGCGCGATCTTCGTGTCCTTCACCTACGTGAGCGGGCAGATGCGGGGCGTCGGCATCGTCTTCAGCCGCTTCCTCGAGGTGGACGTGACGGTGGGCGTGATCATCGGGATGGGGATCGTGCTCTTCTACGCCGTGTTGGGGGGGATGAAGGGCATCACCTACACGCAGGTGGCGCAGTACTGCGTGCTGATCTTCGCGTACATGGTGCCGGCGTTCTTCCTTGCGGTGATGCTGTCGGGCACGTTCATCCCGCAGCTCGGTTTTGGCGGCGCGGATCCCGAGAGCGGCGTCTTCCTCCTCGACAAGCTCGACGGGCTGCACCGGGAGCTGGGCTTCACCGCCTACACCGACGGCACCAAATCGATGATCGACGTGTTCTTCATCACGGCGGCGCTCATGGTCGGCACGGCGGGGCTCCCGCACGTCATCATCCGCTTCTACACGGTGCCCAAGGTGCGGGACGCACGGGTTTCGGTCGGCTGGGCGCTCCTTTTCATCGCGATTCTGTACACGACCGCCCCCGCGGTGGCCGTTTTCGCCCGCGCCAACCTGCTGGACACGGTGGCCGGCCAGCCCTACGACGCCATGCCCGAGTGGTTCAGCAAGTGGGAGGACACCGGGCTCATCACCTTCGACGATCGTGACGCGGACGGGAACATCCGGTACGTCGCCGACCCGGACGAGAACGAGCTGACGATCGACCGCGACATCATGGTGCTCGCCAACCCCGAGATCTCGCGGCTGCCGAACTGGGTGGTGGGGCTGGTGGCGGCGGGCGGGCTGGCGGCGGCGCTGTCCACCGCGGCGGGCCTGCTGCTGGTGATCTCGTCGGCGATCAGCCACGATCTGCTGAAACGGGCGCTACGGCCCGACATCTCGGAACGCGGTGAGCTCATTGCCGCGCGGCTCAGTGCATTCTTCGCGGTGACGGTCGCGGGGCTGCTGGGCATCAACCCGCCGGGGTTCGTGGCGCAGACGGTGGCCTTCGCCTTCGGCCTCGCGGCCTCGTCGTTCTTCCCCGTGATCATCCTCGGCACCTTCACGCGCAGCATGAATCGTGAAGGCGCGATCGCGGGAATGGTGTCGGGGATCACCTTCACCGCGGCGTACATCATCTACTTCCGCTTCGTCAACCCGGCCGCGGACTCGCCGGAGAACTGGTGGTTCGGGATCTCCCCGGAAGGGATCGGGACGCTGGGGATGCTGCTGAACTTCGCGGTCGCGCTGACGGTGTCGAAGTTCACGCCGTCGCCCCCTGCAAGCGTGCGTGAACTCGTTGAACGAATAAGGGTGCCCGGCGGCTCCGGGTAGCGGTGGGAAGAGAGGATTACGATGACATCGGCACTCTCCACTTTTCGAGCGTCGGTCGCGGGGGCCACGCGAGCCGCCAGCCTCGTCGGCTTCCTCGGCGCCGCGCTTTCAGGGGCCACCCCCTTCACCGCACACGCCCAGACCGAAGTCCACTTCCAGTACGGGAGCCAGACCAACCCGTTCACCGAAGTGTCGAACGGCACCACCGTGCTCACCATGCAGCACGCCTCGCAGTGGAAGTTCGGCGACAACTTCTACTTCATCGACCTGATCGACGACGGGAGCGACGACGGCTTCAACGAGATGGACGCCTACGGCGAGTGGTACTCGAACTTCAGCCTGGGCAAATTGTCGGGAAATGACCTCTCGATCGGACCCATCGCGGACTTCGGCCTGTTCATGGGGGCCGCGCTGGGTACCGACGCCAACTTCCGCCAATGGCTGCCTGGAGGGCGGGTCGCCTGGAATATCCCCGGGTTCATCTTCCTTAACACGGACCTGGCGCTGGGAATCGACGGGGGACGGGGGCTGGCCCTGGGGAGTCCGCCGGAACTCGACAACCGGTTCATCCTGGATGTGAACGGGCTCTATCTCTTCTCGATCGGCGGACAGTCCTTCTCGATCACCGGCCACGCCGAATACGCCGCGGCCACCTCCGACGAGCTCGGCAACGACATCCCCTCTTCGATCCTCGCCCAGCCTCAGTTCAGGTGGAACATTGGCGGCGGCAACGTGCACGTCGGCATCGAGTACCAGTACTGGAGCAACAAGCTGGGGACGGAGGTGACGGAGAGCATCGTCCAGTGGCTGGGGGTGTGGCAGTTCTGAGGTTTCAGCCCTCCCCCCGCAACAACGACCAAAACTGCACGTATTCCACCCCCAGTCCGTCTTCGGCCAACCCCAGGACGTAGTCGGCACCGATCTCGAATATGTCCAGCCTTTCCGGGGTCTCGACCAGCCCCTGAACCCGCCCTTCCGGATCGAACACGGTCCATACCGTGGCCTCGTCGCCGGACATCCGGTACTCGCTGACCCAGAGATACCCTGCCCGGTCCGAGAGGATCTCGCCGAAGGCGGGGAAGGCGTCCACCGGGGGCACGCCCCAGGGCGCCCGCTCGTCGTATTCGGCCTGGGTGGGAGTTCGCGGATCCCAGTCGCGGCGGACGATCCTGACCAGCGACCCATCCGCGGCGTAACCCTTGATCTCGTAGCTGTCCGGTACTCCGATCGCCACGAGGTTCCCCCACACGGCTCCCGCAGCGCGGCGCTCGAAGGGGTGCAGTATGTCTCCTCCCCAGACTTCGCTGAAGTACGCCTCGCTGTGGGGGAGCCTCCCAAGTGAGGCGTACAGCGTTCCGTCGACATCCAGAACCGACCCTTCCGATTCCAAGCGAACGAGGTCCCTGGTCTCGAAAACGGCATTTCGGTTGAATACCTGACTGCCCTGCGAGACAATCCTGCCGTTCGGCAGCACGTCGAGAATGTTGCCGCGGGTGGCGTGGATGGCCACGTCGCGGACGTGTTTGCCGTTCATTTCGAAGATCGACAACCTGGGTCTGCGGACGGCATCGGAAGCGGCGATCGAGTCGCCGGGCCAGCGTGCGACGGCGGCTGGACCGCGGACGCTGAATTCGCCGGGACCCTCGCCGCGGCTTCCCCAGGTTCTCTCGTGAGAGCCGTCCGCGTCGAAAACCCTGAGTTCGCTGCTGCCGGAGTTGGCGATCACGATCCGGCCATCCCCGAGCCGGGTGGCGTCCGCAACCTGGAACAATTCGTCCGCCCCGCCGCTGTCGACGGAACCGATCGAAAGGGACGGTTGCGCGCCGAGCTCCCACGGAAGCCGGGAATCGGACGCGGGACGGGCGTTCTCGACGATGGTGATGCCAGCGCTGTCCTCGACCACAGCACGGAGCCCGGTCGCGGATGTTCCGGACGTGTCGTCGCACCCGATCGTGAGCAGGGACAGAGCCAGGATTGTGGTTGGGAGGGATCCCGATGGGGTCATGTCGTTCATTCCTCGTCCGTGCCTTTCTGATTTCGCCGTGAGACGGGCGCTCTCTCTAAGGGCTTACGCGGCCCACGGCGGGATTCTTCGACGCCTCCCGGCGGCAGCGCGCCAGTCCCGGTACGCTCGGCCAACAGGTTCTCCAGGAACTCCACCTTCTCATCGAGGCGGCGGACTTCGTCGTCGAGGCCCAGCCGAGTGTCCTGCTCCGAGAGCCGCTTGACTTCGGCCTCGAGGCGGTTCAGGCGTTGGTCGAGCGAGGAACCCAGCAGCCCCTTTCGGGCAGCGAGCGTCACCGCGATCACGCAACCGATGATGAGCATCAGGAATGGCAACAACGCCATCGGAGCCTCCTAAGCCTTCGCAACCCTCGCCGTCACCACCCCCGCCCCCCCCC
>VXLT01000149.1 GCA_009841475.1 Gemmatimonadota bacterium | reverse complement strand
CCGCCCTTCCCCGCCGGGAACCGCCCGCCATGCCCGGGAAGCGCGAGCCACCCCTCAGTCCGAAGCACGACGCCTCGTACAAGAGCTTCTTCGCACGGCGCCGCACCGTGGTCGACACCCTGCGCGCCTTCGCAAGCGACATTGCCGCCCACCTCGACTTCGCCACCCTCGAGCGCATGCCCGCCAGCTTCGTTACCCGCGCCCTCGACCAGCGCCACGCCGACATGCTCTGGCGCGTCCAGACGACCGGCGGCCGCTGGCTCTACATCCTCATCCTGCTCGAGTTCCAGTCCACCGTGGACCGCCGCATGGCCCTGAGGATGATGGAGTACACCGCCGCCATCTGGAAGCGCCTCGAAGCCGATGACCTCGGCCCCGGCGGCGAGTATCCCTTCCTCCTGCCCGTCGTCATCTACAACGGCGAGCACCGCTGGACCGCAACCACCGATGTCGGCGACCTCCTGGCGCCGGCGCCCGACGAACTGCTTGGATACCTTCCCCGCCACCGGTATCTTCTGATTGAAATCCAGGCCGAGGATCCCGCAGCCCTGCCGCCTGACAACGTGCTCTCGATGATCGCCCGGTTCGAGCAGGCGCCCACGGCGGCGGCGCTGGAGGAGCTTGTCCGCTCGTTGCCGGATTGGCTCACGCGGATCAGGCTCCCGGAATTCGAGGAGCCCTTCATGGCCTGGGTCACGCGCGTGTTGACGCAACGGCATGGTGACGGCGGAAGAGACCTGCAACGCAAGCTGAGAATAGAGGAGGAAACCAGGATGACGACGCTCATCGAACGGGCCCGGCAATGGGGCAAAGAGCGGGACGAGGAATGGCTGGAGAAGGGCATTGAACGCGGTCGGACCGAAGGCGAACGCGAACTGGCCCGCCGCCTTGCCCGTGACAGATTCGGTCCCGGCGCAGCGCAGGAGCTATCGCGTGTTCTCGACGAATCCCCGGGCGCGGCCGAAGTGCCCGGCATCGTCAAGCTGATCTTCGAATGCGAGACCGCCGAGGAGTTCCTCCGGCGGGTGCGGGAGGCCTGAAGGTGTCCACCCCGTAAGGAAAAGTTCGTTCCTTGCGAAGACGCTAAGGAAAACAAGCGGCCATTCGCTTTCGTTACGTCGGCGGATGCGGGGCGCGTAGAAAGCGTCTCGGCCGCTACCTCACCTCCGGCGGAACACGCATGACCACCACCGTAGGCACGTCGAGCTCATCGTGCTCGACGTAGGCGGCCAGGCCGCCGGGCCCGAACGCCGCGAACATGACGGCTCCGCTCCCCGCAGGGAAGGTCCCCACGTACCTGCCGTCGGGGCCTATGACGTCGATGGGCGACACGGGAGCCGCGGAGGTTTCGAAATTGAAGTGCGCAGGCCTGATCGTGCCGCCGGTCACGTGATCCTCCCACGGGTAGCCGTCCTGCGGAGTGCGCCGCACCCAGACGCCGCCCGTCCATGTGGCTCTCAGGTCGTCGACAACCGGAATACTCGGAAAGACCGGATAGTCCGGATCAAGCTCGATAAAGTTGTCATCGACAACGACGGACCCGCTTCTCTCGCGAAGTCGCCGGTTGAGCTCCGCGTTTTCCAGCTGCCGCTGGTCATTGTATCGGTCCCGCTCCTCCTCCGTCACCGCGCGCACCTCGACCGGCCTGGTCAACACCCGGTCGACGGTCCCGTCAGGCATGGCGAACTTGATCGCATATGCGGTGGAGTCCGAGAACACGAACCCGCCCCCGGGCAGGACATCGAACAGGAGCTTCGGCGCAAAGGCCGGCACAGGAAGCCGCTCGGTCCCCGGGGGAACCCACGCCCCGATGAGTTCCACGACGCGGGCCTGCCTCCCGTCGATGCTCAGGCGCTCGAACACTCTGGGGCCTGGTTGCGACCCGAACGTCATCGATCTGCCGCCTTCCGCCGTCACGGTGGCGTGCGCGCCGAACGTACGATAGACAAAGCCGAGCAGCGTTCCGCCGGACTCCCCCCGCTGAAGGGGAAAACTGGTGCTGCTGCTGGTGCTGAAATCCCGTCCCGGCCCGGGGAGCTGGTTCGGCTCGGCAGGCTCGTCGCCGTGCGCCGAAGGAAACCGGACCATCCGGTCGAACTCGCCCCCCGGCCGGAAGACGTGGTACGCCCTGTGGCCATAGTCCGGCACCACCATCGTTCCGTCCCGGAGGACGACGGCGGAGCTGGCACTCCGAAACTCCCCCGGCCCTTCGCCGGTACGACCGAACGCCCTCACGAGCTCGCCGCGGGAGTCCACGACCAGTACTCGCATGTTGTCGCCGCCCGGTCCGACATCGGTAATGTGAAGGTTGCCGGAAGCGTCGAACGCCAAGGATGTGATCGAAGTCAGCAACTCCCACTCCGCACCCCCGTCCCCCACCCGGAACACGTCGCTGAACTCGGCAGCAAGCTCGAGGTCCTCCGAAGGAAGCTCGACGACACGGGCCTGGGAGACCAGCGGCGACGGCCCGGCGGCGGCGAGGAGGCAAGCGGCAAGCAGGAACCTGCCGCCGAGTCCCATGGTTGGTGTGTCGGTGTTGGTGCGCGGAGGGGTATGCGGTTTCATGGGATTGCCCGTCTCTTTCGATGCGGCCTGGGACCTGCGGAACGTGTCTTCTGACACCTCCTTACGCTACGGGGAGTTCGGGAGGTTTCGAGAGGTTGCCGCCCGTCCCCACTCCAACGCCGCCCTGACCACGAACGGCACGTCGAGGTCGTCCTCGATCCAGGTGTAGATGTGACCGTTGCGAACCACGAGCGGCCCGGCGGCGGCGAACGCCAGACGAACGGAACCCCGATAGTCGCCCTCCGGGGAAAACAGATCGTAGAACGCGGGGGCGCCCTCCGGGGTGACCCTTTGCACCCACAGGCGGTGTTCATCGTCTACGAACAGGTCTGCGAGGACAGGTCTTGCGTCCGGCATCAGGCCTGCGACCTCTTCCGCCGGACCGCGGAGTTCGGGACGATTCTCGACAATGCTGTCAACGTAGGCGGCGCGGTCCGCGTCCGTCACCGGTTGCTCGGGCAGGCCGACTTCGATGACGGTCAGCGTGTCCCCGTCCTCGCTGGTCCGGGCAATTCGATACGACGTGTTGTGGGCACGCCAGAATCCGCCGGCAGGATTCACCCGGATCATCTCAAAAGGCTGGAAGTGTAGCGGGAGGAACCCGAAGGGCACGTCGGGCGTGGAGTATGCGTAGATCCGGAAAACGGGTTCACCGAGGTAGACCGAGTCGGTGGCCCCGGTGGAAATGTCATAGGACTTGTAGTAGTGCCGCCCGGTCCACGTAGTCAGTCCCATCGGGGGCGGAAAGTCCGGTTCGTTTTCCGAATGGGAGATTTCCCTCCAGTAGCGTCCCCGGTCGTCGAACACACCCGCCCAGGTCTCGGTGACGCTCATGACCGGCTTGCTGAACCGCCGAACCACCCGCCCGTCGGGGTCCAGCCCCTTGATCGCCCAATGTCCGGTGTCGTTGATCCACAGGAGAGTGTCTCCGGAGAGCCGGATCCCGTTGGCGCCAACGACTTCGCCCGGTCCCTCGCCCTGCCGTATGATCGTTCTGAGGTACTGCCCGCCGGAGTCGAAAACGCGGACCTCGGCGGCCTGCTTTTCCAGCACATAGATGGTGCCGTCGCTGGCTGCCTGGACCTCAATCGCACCGAAAGTGAGGTTGGGGTCGGCTCCATCGACGCTGCCGAACTGCAAATCGACATGGGCTTCAGCGACTTCGGGACCGATCGAGTCGGTGGCGGGGAGGTCGGGATATCGGACGAGAACCGCGCCGTTGAGAAGGGTCTCGCGCGTGGGTTCCCCGACCGACGACGGCGATTCGGTCTCGCAGGCCAAAAGGGCGGTGATCAGTGTGAGAGCGAGGAGGGCCTGGCGCCCCGACGAGCTGCAACGACAGCGTTGAGACGGGACCGTGCTACTCATATGCACATATACTCATGTTACATCCCCCCCACCATCCCGTCACACCCCTCCCCACTCACCCGCCTCACCGCGTGCAGCGATACCCGGTTCGACCCCGAATGCACCACTATCCTCGTCCCTCCCGGTTCCGTAGTCGTCTCGGCGTCCCGGGTGAACACCAGGGCGCTGTCCGCGTAGATCCGGGCGACCCTGAGGGTGGGATCGGGCGTCGACTTCCGCAGCACGGCATAGCAGCCCGTCTCCGGGTCGACCACGGCCCCCGCGACCTCCCGGTGGCTGCCCGTGAAGACGATGTTCCCGGTATGACCCTGGGAGAAATCGTGCGGGCCATCGCCCTCCTGACCAGCACCCATCGCCCGGGCTGCAGAATCGACCTGGTAGCTCCGCAGCAGCATCGAACCGACAACGCCAAAACCCCCCTCGACGTTCTGAACTGGCGGAATGGAAAATGCTCCTCCCCCGTTGCCGGTGGTCATGTAGGAGAAGAGGTTGCTGTCGATGGCGGCAACATCCAGGGTCAGAGGTTCAAGCGCAGCCTGAATCGCTTGCCTTGGCACATCTCTTGATATCGATGTTTCCTCAACGGCGACGAACCAACCCTGGTAGTCCCGAAGGCGGCTTTCTGCATACCTTCGCAGGGAGACCAGATAGTGAGAGGCACCGCGGCTGCGGGTCCATCCCGCATTGAGCACGGCCGACGCGTTCGCCCCTGACAGTGCTGCGGATTCGATCTGGAAGCCACCCACCACCCCGGTACTGCCGCGTGCCGGGGAGCGCCCTGACGCTGTCACTTCCACGAGGTAGCTCCGCCCGGCGTGCACCTGCCCGGTGAGGACCAGACATCGGGGCTCGGAGAAGAGGTCGCCATACCTGCGGCCACAAACGGAGAGGTCCGTGGTGTCCTCGGTAGAGTCCAGCAACTCCCAGGCAACCCCCTCCGTGGAACCGTTACGATAGAGTTTGGCGCCAATCCCGTTCAGCGGTCTGCCCGCTTCGGCAGACCATACAAGCACAGGGTGTGTCGTCGAATCGGGATTGAAAACGGCAATCAGGACCAGGCGGTCTTCGAAGAGCGCCGGAGGTTCCGGAAACGTCAGGTCGTCACAAGCCGCGAGCCAGATCGTCCCGATCAGGACGAGGACGCGCCACGGAATCGTATCGGCCGCCATAGCCTAGAAGCGGAAGTCAATCCCGATGAACGGGAAGGTCGGAATCTGGCCATAGGGCGTCAGGGTCACGCGCTGCGGATTGCCCTGAATGGAAGGGGTCGACCAATAGAGATAGACATTCCGGCGTCCCAGGATGTTGGGGACCGACAGGAATGGTTCGATTTTCCACCCTCGCCAGCGGAATGAGTGGCGAATCGAGACATCCAGGCGTGCGTAGTACGGCAGGCGGCCCTGTGTCCCGGACAGAATCGTGAAGGATTCACCGCTGTATCCCAGCCCCCTCGGGAGATTGCCGGGGGAACCCAGGCCCAAGGTGTAGATGGTCGGGTCGTACGTGAGTCCATGGTAGTACCCTGCCGGAATCCAGAATGGCGTTCCCGAGGCAATCCTGGTTCGCAGGGAAGCACTCCAGCCGGAAACTTCCCCAAGCTGCAGGGTGACATCCACCTCATGGCGCCGATCCCAGTGCGGCATGTACTCCCCGCCCTCCTGGTCCCGGAACGCTACCTTCGCCCATTGGTACGAAGCCCACCCCCGGAGTAGCCCCTTGTGCCGTTGAATGGACACGTCCCATCCAAGGGCGTGGCCGTCGTGGAACTCAAGAGCGGACAAATCGCGTGCGGAATCCGGCCTCCAGCGAGGGTTGTCGCCGAATTGCCTTACCCAGAAGCCCCCGGATCCCGTCCATGTTTCTCCGGGCCGAGCGTCGACAGCCAAACTGATCCCGTCGGCTACGGAGGCCGGCAACCCTGCTGTACGAAGTGACCACATCGGAGGTCCTGGAACAATGTACCGGTCGTCCCGCACCGCGGATAGGAACTGATAGGCCCGATCGAGACTTGCACTCAGCGCGACCGCCCCAATGTGCAGGCGACCGGACAACCGTGGCTCCAGAAATGACCGCGAGCCGGTACCCTCGGCTCCAATGCGAAAGCCGGGAGCGAGTCGAAGGCGGCCGATCCAGCGCTCGACCTCCGCAAACAGCGAACCGTGACGGTAGGAATCAGAAACCTGCGACTCGATGTATGCGCCAGGGCCACTCGCAAGAAGACTCACCGGGCCGACTTCAGCCCTGGCGCCAACGCGCACCCCGATGCGCTCCCCACGGATGGTGAGCTGTCCCCGTACACCCCGTGCACCAATACGGTTTCTGGTAGACGGCCGTGTTCCTTCGTTGCCGACGGATACCGTGGCATCGTAGTTGCTGAAGTACACGGTCAGGTCGCTGTTCGTCCGGTTGTTCGGAACCCAGGACCACGTGAGGGAAGAGACGAGATTACCCCACTCCGAATCGAGCGATTCGCCCAGGTGGTCGAGCTCCAATGCAAAGTGATCCTGGGAAGCCAGCAATGACCAACCCAAACGATGTTCTTCACCGAGGTAGCTCCACGTTCCCAGGTTGAGGTCGTGAAACGAGTACGGCATGGCTATGCCGGTGACATCGGTCGTCGCGCGTCGGCCAGCTATCAGCCAGCTGCCATCGCTCCACGGAACGGGGCCACGGGCGGCGACGCGCAATCCAAGCATGCTCAACCCGCCACTAACTCCAAGACCCGACCCGCTGCGCGTTCGATGCTGTGCAGACATCACCCCGGAAAGTGACCCGCCGTATCGGGCCGGAATCGAGCCCTTGAAGAACTCCACGGACCCGATGGCATCCGGGTTGAACAGGCCGAACATCCCGAACATGTGATGCGGGCCAAAAACAGGCGCTCCGTCCAGGAATACGGCCAGTTGGTCGAAATCACCCCCGCGCAGGAAGATCTCTGATCCGAAGTCGTTGGTGCTCGTGACGCCGGAAAACGACTCAAGGCTACGAAAGACATCCGCCTCGGCTATGGCCGGTACCGCCTTCACCTCTGCCTGGGTGACCCCAATCGCTCCAACGACGACTTCTCTTTCAAAGATCTGCCGCGCCAATTCCAGAGAACTCGCCGCTGCCTGCTCCGAACGCACGGTCAGGGCTGCCAGGGTGACAGGGGAGCGCCTGAGGACCAGGGTCGCCATCGACCCTTCGCTCGGAACCGCAACAACCGTGTCCAGGGAATGGTATCCGATGCGAGTGGCCATCACTCGAACAGAATCCAGGGTGGTCGTCGGAAACGTGGCCACTCCGGAACGATTCGTCAGCGCATTGATCCGAAGATCCGGAAGGGAAAGGGCCACGCCGGAAAGTGGTTCTCCCGACACATGATCCACGGTGCGTACGCTCCACTGTGAAGAGGCAGATTCCTGCGTACTCAGTGGCGGGCACCACAAAGCCCATACCGAAGCTACGAGGAGAACGTGCAGTGCCGAGCTATGGCGGCACGCCCTGGCCAATCCGTTTCCCATCGGAGCTCCCGGGTGACTTCGTGCGCGAGGTGACAAAGATAACCGGCCGACGAGCAGCAGGGCCTACACCTGACCACCACATCGGCACCGGAGCCTTCAGCCACTTCCCCCGGAGCGCACGAGCCTTCGCCCCACGACGTACCTCACCCCCAGCTCGTCGTAGCGCTCTCCTCAAACGTGGGTTTCGTTGACAGTCGCGGGGGTTGAACTGATCGGGCAGGACGATTCTGCGGATCGATCCTTCGGTCCGGCCGCGCCGCGCGGTGTACCACACAGTTGAACCGTCCTCCGCAAGTGGGACGAACCAGACCTCGCCGTTCGACATCAACCGGATGCCGCGGATCGCGGGCCAGTAGTCGGGGACGATCAGCGCCTCACGGATTCGTCGCTTCAGCGAAGGCGAAGGCACGCTGTCTCCCCCGAGACCTCTCGCAACAATCGACGCCGTCCGTTCAACGTCCGCCTCGACCTCCTGCTCACTGAGGGGAATGGGCGCCAGCTCACAAACGGGGGCAACACGTTGCGAACGACGAATTCGCCATCGAGCGAGAACGTGTTGAAACCACGCAAGTCCCCCACTTGAAGCAGGTCGTCGATAAGGCGGAGTTCACCCGGTTGCACGAATTCGCCCGGTCCTTCTCACTGGCGACCGAAGCGGCGTATCAAGTCTCCGTCGGGTGTCCAGATGCTGATCTCAGCAGCAGTCTCGTCCAGTACGTAGACTCTCGACCCGTCGGGGGCAACATCAACGTCGACCACAAGCCCGAACAGGGCCTCACCCTAGAACACATCCCCGAATTCGTACTCGGCCTGTGTCACCCACTCTTCGACGGGGGTGAGCGGAATACCGTCGTCTTCGGCATCGCTGGCGCACCCGCAGACCGCCAGTGCGGACTGACAGGCATACGGTCAGCTTCTCCCGGGGCCTGGCGATCATATCCCCTCTGAGGCCGCAATCATCCGCCGCCCCACAACGTACTCGATTCCCAATTCGTCCCGCCGTTCTCCCCAGACATGCGTCTCGGTCACGTCCCGAGGATTGAACGACTCCGGCAAGGTAATCCTTCTGACCGGACCGTCGCCATCGGCCCTCGGCACCGCATACCAGACACCGGGAACATCGCTCTTCGCTGCTCGAAACCATATCTCCCCATTTGGCATGACACGGATCCCCCTCGTCACGGGCCAGGCCTCGGGCACAACGATTGCATCACGCACCCTCCGCCTCAGGGACGGTGACGGTATGCTGTCACCACCCCAGGACGCAAAGGCCGCCGCGCGCTGCAGCACGATGGCTTCGGCTTCATCCTCCCCGATGGGCATCGGCGGCAATCGTACCTGTCTCGTCCACACGGTATCGCCGCCGAGCGAAATCTCGATGAGCTCGATCGTCCCGGGTGGGACTGCTTCTATTCGCGCCACGATTACGTGCCCGCTCACCGGATCCGGCCGAAAGCTATCCGGGACGACCCACTCCTGCGTTAGGTTGGCCGGAAGGGTCTCGCCCGGCACACGGAAGGGCACCACCCAGTTCCGATAGCTGATCAGGGCAAGCGTGTCCAGCGCCCACGCCGAGCCTTCCCTGAAGACCCGAACCGCCGGAAGAACATCGACTGGGTCGTCTCCCATCGACCCAGCCATGATCCTGGTCGGGACGATCGGCGTGGCCACAACGCTACCGTCGGCGAACAGTGCCTGATGCCTCAACCTGAAGCCGCGCCAGCTCATAGACAGTGGAACCATGTTGGTTCGCAGGAACTCACCGTCCAGTGCAAACGTGGTGAACCGGCGCTCGTCGGAGACATGGAACCTGTCCTGCAGGACCACGAGGTCAACGGGCCTCTGGAACTCACCGGGGCCCGGGCCGTCGCGCCCGACACGCCTTATCAGAGTGCCGTCCGGCGTCCATATGGTGACTTCCGAGGAACGGCCATCCAGCACATAGACGCGAAGCCCGTCCGCGGAGGAATGGACGTTGACATCGGTGACGGAGCCGAACACCGCGTCACCCTCCATTGTGTCCCCAAACTCGTAGTCCGGCTCGGTGACCCAGTCCTGGACGGGCGTGAACTCGGGTCCGCGTTCGGGTGTGTCGGAGCAACCGGCCAGGATGGGGGTCGCCAGCCAGGCTGCGAGGCGTAGTGGCAGGCGCGTGCGCCTTCTATTCATCGTAGGGGAACTGCAGTCCCCCGAATTCCAACGGTCAGGTGCACAGCCTGCCTCACACATCCGGCAGACCGTCCACTCGGTGTTTCACGACGTAACTCACTCCGAACTCGTCGGTCCAGGAGCCGAAAATGTACTCGCCCCGCACGATGATCGGCCGCAGGTTCACCGGGATCTCGATCCGGCCCAGAAAACGACCCTCGGGCGAGAGCAGGTCAAAAGGCCTCGGCTCATCACTGGCGCTTAACTCACGGAGGTCCCGCCGCGATACGAGCAGGTGCCCGTCGGGGGCCACGAGGATGTGGCCGACAACCGGAACGCGCGGGTGGGCGTGGGCGAGGACCTCCGGAAGGATCTCGTCAACGTATCGTACTCGTTCGCAACGCCGCCGCCGAAAGTCGTTGCGCTGGCAGAGCGCGATGAGATCACGCCGGACCTCTTCGAGCATGGCGTCGGTGACCGGAACGGGCTCCACTTCCATCCTCACGATGCGGCTCAGCCCACCGTCCGCGCCGTAGACCGACAGCTCGTAGTCCAGGCCCCGAGGGAGGTAGACGTCACCCTGCCGGTCGACCGCGTGCCCGATGATCCGGTTGAAGGCCCGGCTGAAAGGTTGTCCCGATGCCAGTTGCAACACATCCGGCTGCTCCAGGTAGGA
This sequence comes from Gemmatimonadota bacterium, assembly GCA_009841475.1. GTDB lineage: Bacteria > Gemmatimonadota > Gemmatimonadetes > Longimicrobiales > Gaopeijiaceae > Bin94. Next base: position 6,623 of record VXLT01000149.1, on the reverse strand, counting down.
GGCGACCGGTTCGCCCAGGGCGCCGGTGCCGGGATCCAGGTAGCGAATCTCTGCCGGCGGCGTTGGCGGCGCCGGCCCCGGCTCCAGTTGAACGACCCTCCGGCGGACTTCGACCACCCAGCCCAGGTCGGTGGAATGGGCCTTGGACGCCAAGTACCCTGCCGCCCGGCCGCCCGTCCACACGGAGCTGAGCAAGCGCCCGCCGAGATCGAAGAACTGCACGCGTTCTCCATCCGTGACCGCTACGGTGTCTCGCGCCACCGCCAGGCCCAAGGTCCCGTCGAAATCGCCGGGACCCTCGCCACGTTGGCCCCAGGAGCGGAGGAACTCCCCCGCGGGGGAGAAGACCTTCACCTCGTTGATGTCCAGGACGTAGATCTCGCCACCGGGTCCAATATCGAGATCCCTCACCACATACAGCAGCTCCGCTTCGTCACCGCCCATCGCACGCCCGATCCGCAGTTCCTCGACAAGCGACAGCCGCTGTTCGGAACCGACCGGTTCCGCAATCCAGTTCGGAGCGAGTTCGTTCCCGCCGCTGTCGGAGGGGCCGGCGCCGGTGCACGCGGCACCGAGCAGCACTGCGACCAACGCACGTTTTTTCATTTGGCGATCGGACCTTTGAGGCCGCTGCGATCGGTACTTCGGGGGCTCCTCACCGGCTCAACCGTGGGCAGCATCCCGGGGCAGGGTTCGCCGCTGACACGGCGTAGCGGGTAGAGTCCCACCTTGTAGGCGTGATCGAAGAAGGTGAGGGCCTTGCGGCCCATTTCCTCACCTTCCTCCATATACAGAACCGCGACCACTGCGCTGTCCGCGTGGATGCCGCGGAAGGAGTACTCGTACGCGTCCACCTCCGGGTTGCGGATCATGGCGTGGCACCCGGACCCGGGGTCCAGCACGGCACCCACCGTCTGGTAGCCGCCGATCCGGATGAGCCTCACGTCCGGTATTTCGGCGAGAACCACATTCCCGCGACCGTCGGTGTTGATCCTCGGGCCGGTGGTCAGCCTGCCCGATTCGACGAGTTCGGCGGGGATCTGCAGAGTGCCCATCCTGCCGCTTCGGTAATACACGGTCAGCGAGTCGGTGTCGTCGGCGTGGGTTGTGACGACGTAGGCGGCATTGGGCGTACAGGCGATCCGGGAACTCCAGAGCAGATCTTCCATGGCCCGGGCCTGCGACCTCGGCAGTCCGCGCATCGCCGCAACACCCGGGCCCACGGTTTCATCGCCATCGCCGGATCTCCTGACGACGCCTTTGATGGCCGGCACGGCTGGCTTGCCATCGAAGTCGCACACCGCTCCACGCCGTTCGGGCGCGCGGGGCGTCCAGTTGCCCATGTACTGGCCGGCGTCGTCAAACAGGAGGATCCGGGCGAGGCCCGACACGTACAGCCGACCGTTCCTGCCTGCGGACATGCCGGCGTAGCCCTGGGGAAGTTCCCCGGGGCCACCGCCCGTCGGAAAGCGAATGGTCCGGATCCACTCGCCCGTGTCGAGCGAGAACACCATCACCCCTTCGGGCTCCTCCATGTCCTGCAGATAGAGGATGGCACGTTGATGATCGATGGAGGAGTCGTAGATGGCGCGGCTTTCATCGTCGATCAGCACTCGTCCCGCACCGTAGTCGATCTCAAGCACCTGCTGGGCAGAGACCGTGCTGGCCGCCGCGAGGGCGGCCAGCACGGTCAGCGTCGAACCCATCATCGCAGTTGCGAGTCCACGGCGGTCATCTCGCCGCAGCTTCCGTAGTCGCACCAGTCCTCGCTCTCCTGGTGGCCGATCGAGATGAGTCCCCACAGGATGCTGAAGCCGGTGGTCCTGGTGAACTCGCGTACCAACTTGCAACTCTTCCGGTAGATCGAACCGTCGTCGCGCACCTCGCGGATCGTATACCAGTCCGCGCAGTCACGCAACATGCCCGTATCCGCGTCGATGCAGACGGCCCTGGGCGATCCGGTGTTCACGGCCGCGGCCAACTTTCCTATCGCCAGCCGTCCGGGGGACCGATGTAGCGAGGGCAACCCCATCCACTGGGCATCGGGCCACCGAGCTTGAGAATCTGCCGGGTCTGTTGCTGGGCGGGTGCGGGGCTGAGGATATAGTGCGTGGACTCGCCGTAGACGTACCAGCAGCCGGCATCGTTCGGCTTGAACATGAAGGTGTCCGTGTGGACCAGTTGCAGACTGGTGCAGGAGCCTGTCGTTTCGTCCGCGTCCGCGGCGCTAACCTGAGATGTGTCGTAGTGCGGCGCACCGCTCCATTCAGGACCGCCCTCGCCATACACATAGAGGCGCAGATTCGCGTTCTGTGTCGTTACGGTCATGCCGCTCGCGACCGCCTCGTAGGGCAGGCCGGGAAACAGCGGGTCGAGCACGGCCACGCTCACGTCCGTCCAACTGAACTGCGGGTTGGTGCCGCAGGCGCCGCTTGACGACGACATGGTCGACAGGATCTCGATCCCCTCGCGAATGTGCGACCGGCGCTCACCAACGGACTGGCCGTTCAGCTGCGCGTTGAGTTCCAGCAGCTGGGGACTTGCGAGTTCGCTATTGAGAATGTCGAGGTAGCGCGTCCGGGCCTCGTCGCTGGCGTAGACCGTGAACTCGTCTTCGGTCTCGTCGAGCGAGGCCGGGTTGTCGTGGCAAGCCGCGATGAGGACCATACCGATCGCGACCAGTGCCAGTTTCCGTGTCGTGCGCATGATACACCTCCTTGTTGAAGTAAAAACGGTTGTTCCCGAATCGGCCTTCTAACGCCAATCGAACCTCTTTCCCCGCCTCAACCCTGTAGTGTCGCGAGCGTTCGGTTCCGTTTCTCCGCGATGCCCTCGGCAGCCGTCCCTCATGCTTCGCACGCAGCCCTTAGCGCCTGAATCGCCCGGAATCTGCTGGACCGTACGGCTTCTGCCGTCACCTCCATCGCCTTGGCGATTTCCAGGTCGGGCATCTCGTCCACCACCATGTGGCGCAACGTCCGCCGCTGTTGGGCGGGCAGATGCTCGATCGCGCTGAGCACCGAGTCGATCCGGGGATCACGGGGCGGGGGGTCGTCAGCCACGAGGGGATGGACGTGCGGGAAAGCCTGGAGTATCGCCGCGCGGCGTTCTCGCTTTTTCAGGTGATTCCGGCCCACGTTCTTGACGTACCCCAGCAGCAGTCCCTTCGGAGAGGACACCTCCCCGATCTCCTCCAGCTTCTGAAGGACCGTCAGTAGCGCCGACTGCCTGATGTCGTCCGCAGTCGTCGAGGGACCCGCGTACCTTGCCGCCACCGCCAGCATCGCTCTGTCGTGCTCTTTGGCCCAGCGCTCCAATTGACCCCTGTCGGCCATCCCGTTCGCTCCATGGTCATCCGTGGGCGGAATTGCCCACGCGATGACACAGACAGTTGCCGGAGCCAAAACGTGCAAAACTATTTTCACGCGACCCGTGGCAGGGAGTGGTTCCTACGCCCCGGGAGCCCGTCCGCCACCCCTCCAAATCGCCCCAACCACCTCAGCCAACCTGCTGCCGTGACCTTCGCCGACGACGACGCCCTCTCCGTTGACGGCGATCACCCAGGGCACGCGCCCCGCAACCATCTGCACCGTTTCGTCGTCGAGGCCGTCGGGCGTCCCTACCGGGACAAGCCACCCCATTTCGCGGGCGAACGCCGCCGCCGCACCGGGAGGTCCGGGGGCGATGGCGAGAATCCGCAGGTCTCCGCTGTCCATCGTGGAAAGCCACTCCGTCCATCCCGGCGCGACCCGTCTCGTATGAGGGCATTCCGGATCGAAGGCGAGCAGCAGCGTGCGCCGCCCATCGCCCAGCCGAACCGCTGCGCCGTCAACAAGGCGGAACGACAGCATCGAGACATCGTCGCCGCCGGTGAGGAAGTCTGGCGCCGGGCCGAGGGCACGGGCCCTCGCGGCGAGCACGACGACTTGCGCGATGGCGAGAATGGCGAGGCCGAGAACCATCGCGAGATGGCGTGGCCGCGTTCCGCCCGGGCGACCGCTGGCAGGTTTCAGGGGAAGTAGTGGGGACATCTGTTGAACCCTCCTGTTCCGTGGTGGTGGCGACCGTTCTGGTCGCCAGCGTTGGTTGTAGCCATCACCACACACAGACAGGTGCCGGTCAACAAACGTGCAATCGGATGTTCGGGGGCCGGGTCCGAACTACCGGGGGCGGCCCCTGTTCCACAGGTAGGCCGCTACCACCCCACCACCCACGACCGAAGCCACTGCGCGAAGGAGCAGCGGGGCCGTTTCCGCTTCCGTCATGCGGCTGGCGAGGAATGCGAACAGCGCCAACCCGACAAGGAATCCGGCAAGGGCGACTTCCCAGCCGGCAGGAGGTCGCTCCAGCTTCCGCTTCCGGGGTTCCAGCCGGGAAATAGCCGCGTCGATGAGGCCATGCCGCGTTTCGCCGGGGGGGCTCATTGCCGATCGGGTTCCCTCGACTATTGCGTCATGTAGACGGTCGCCGACCGGCTCTTCCACCTGATCCTGCCCGCCACCCCCCGCGTCCGCCGATTCGGCCGTATCTGGACTCTTCATTCCCGATAATCCTTCATCATGATGCTTAACCTCTTCCTTGCGTGTCGAAGATTGGACCGAACCGTCTCAGGCCGCACCCCCTGAATCCTGGCTACCTCCGCGGGACGGTACCCCTCGAGGTGGACCAGGAGGAACGTGTCTCCCTGCCTCTTCGGCAGGCGTGCCAGGCAGTGCCGGAGCCGAGCCAGGAATTCGGTCCGCTCGAGGTTCTCGGATGGATCGTCATGGTCATGCACGCCGTTCAACGACACTACTTCGGAGACGTACCTGGTCTCGTCCTTCCGTCGTGTCTTCCTTTCCGCTGCCCAGTTGGAGCAAACGCTGCTCGCCACCTTGTTGATCCAGCCGCGTAGCGAGCCACGACCGGTGTACTGCATCCTCCGCTCCCACAGGCGGATGCAGATCCGCTGGAACAGGTCATCCCGGTCGCTTTGATCGAAGGCATACGAAGCGGCCACGCTCTCGATCAGTGGACTGAAGTGCGCCAGCACTCTTCTCAGGCTGTCGAGATCGCCGCTCTGGAAGGCTTCAAAGTCGAGTTCGGCGTCGGCGTCGAAACTATCGCGGGGGCCTTCGGAGCTGTCACTCATACATAGCGCTTGCGCGCGATGCCGAATAGCACTGAAGCCAGCAGGAGTGGAACCACCAACGGTACCCAGGCGGCGACCACTCCCGACCGCATCGTGCCGTCTCGCAGGAAAGGCTCGATCGGTCCGGCGATCATCACAGCGCCGAAATAGGCCAGGCCACCCAGCACGCCCAGCGCCAGCAGGGCGTTCCTTCGTGGACCGCGCCCGAAGTTCTCGGTGAGCTGAGCAGCAAGCACCCCCATCAGCGTGTTGATCAGGCCGAACACGGCCATTGCGATGGGCAGGTGGAGGTACCACCTGAGAACGTTGGGTGGAGCCTGGGACCGGTTGGCCGCCCGTAGACTGTATTCAACCGGTGGATTGTTTTCCAACGCTCGGAGATTGTGAACGATCGCCGTGGGAGTGGCGGGCCCGAATGATCGTTGCTCAGCGGCCTCCGCGCCCAAGGTGTCCCAATACCGACTCTCCATTTCAGGAGCACCCCATGCAGCGAGATAGTAGGAAACCGCGCCTATCGCCAGACCAAAGCCGATGGCGGTTGGCAAGAGGCGTCGAGAATAACCCAATACGAAGGCCAGCTTGACACCGCCCGCGAAGAGCAGGAACGGCATGATGAACCCAAGATCACTGGCAACCGACCAAATCCACCAGGAGACGGCGGCGAATTGTCCATCGGAGGGCCATTGGAACAACAGGAGTGTCTTGACTCCGAGTAGCAACACTCCCCAAGGCAGCATGGATCCGAGGCCCGCCACCACGCAAGCTAGCAGAGTGGGACGCTCAGCCGCTACCGTCCGCATTCCTCGGTTCCAGGTTGGGATTCTCCAGATTCGGGTCTTTGCACTGCGCGTCTTTGATACAGTACTGGCCCAACCAGCAACACCTCCAGCAGCAGAAGGCATCCTCCCCCTCCCCCTTGCAGCAGTTCCTGATTCCGCTTCCCGGGATCGGGGTCGCAGCTTGGGCGCTTCCCAGCGCGAGGTTGATCAAGATGAGTACCATGGCGAATCTGCGCAACGTCTTCTCTCCTGTTGCCTGGGGCTCACCCGAGTTCCGGGACTGTCGCCCGTTTCTGAGGGATGCTTCTCTGGGGACTATAGACAGCTGCCGGTGGCAAACCGTGCAAAACTGTCCGGTCAGTCGTCGGTCGCAGCGGGCCGTCCCGGCCCGTCCGTGCCCACCTCCGCGGGCTCCTCCGCAGCCTCCGCCTCGTACAGCCTGAGGAGCGCTTCTTCCCGGAACGTCGCGTGCTCCAGATGGCCCTCGACGAAGTAGCTGCAGTGCACCTCCCCGTCTTCGGTCTCCTCAACCGTCATCCACGGGCCGCCACTCCTGAGCATCACGATGTCTCCAGCGCAGGTGTATTCATTCTCCATCTCGCTCGGTCTCCCTTCCGTCGTTGCCGGACGCACTTGTCGTTCTTCACAGACATAGACAGCTGCGACGGGAAAACCGTGCAAAAGTACCTGCCGGCCCCACCCCCTCCTACGAC
>VXLT01000026.1 GCA_009841475.1 Gemmatimonadota bacterium | reverse complement strand
CGCCCCCCGTCCCCCTCGGGAACGGCGAGCCCCCCGCGCTCCAGTTCCAGGCCTACCCGGGGGGTACCGGCTCTCTCATGGAGAAGCTGTGGCGCGACAACGGCGGCAATCCCTTCGAGCGCACCGCCATCGACATCGAGCGCTGGAGCGGACCGGTCCCGACCACCGAAGAGGATCTCGCCTTCCAGCCGGTGCACCGCCTCGCGGCGCTGATCCGCGCGCGGGAGATCACGTCCTCCGAGCTCACCGAGGTCTACCTCGACCGCCTCAAGCGGCTCGATCCCGTTCTCCTCTGCGCGGTGACCATCCTGGAGGGGCGCGCCCGGGAGGAAGCGCGCCAGGCCGATCTGGAAATCGCCGCGGGGGACTGGCGCGGACCCCTGCACGGCATCCCCTACGGCGTGAAGGACCTGTTCGCCGTCGCGGGGACCCGCACGACCTGGGGCGCGGCCGACTTCAGCAACCAATTCACCCGGTACGATTCGCAGGTCGTGGTGCGGCTGCGGGAAGCGGGCGCGGTGCTGGCGGCCAAGCTCGCGACCGGCGAGTTCGCGCGGGGCGACCAGTGGTACCGAGGCAGAACCCGCAATCCGTGGAACGTAGACGAGGGGTCGAGCGGGTCGTCGGCTGGCCCCGGTTCGGCCACTGCGGCCGGATGCGTCGCCTTCGCGATCGGCACAGAGACCCAGGGGTCGATCGTGTCGCCCTCGCGCCGGTGCGGCCTCACCGCGCTCAGGCCCACCTTCGGCCGCGTCAGCCGCTACGGCGGGATGGTGCTGTCGTGGAGCATGGACAAGACCGGGCCGATGTGCCGCAGCGCGCTCGACTGCGCACTCGTCTTCAACGCCATCCACGGTGCGGACGAGAAGGACCCTGGGTCGCTCACCGCCCCCTTCCGCTTTGACCCCGCCCCCGACCTGTCAGCCATGAGAATCGGCTACACCGAGGACGCGCCCGAGTCGTTCGTCGAGGCGCTGAGCGCGATGGGCGCGGACCCGCAGCCGATGCCCGAGATCCCGTCAGGGCGCTCCAACGCGCTCGGCGTCGAGTCTGCCGCGGCCTTCGACTTCCACGTCGCGCCCGGCGGTGAGCTTCCCCAGATCCCCGAGGACGCGCCCGAAGCCGAGCGCCGCCGCCGCGGCCGGTTCCGGGGCAGCCGGACCGTCCCCGCCCTCGACTTCGTGCAGTCCCAGCGCCGCCGCCTGATCCTCATGAAGGAGATGGCCGAGGTCATGCAGGACTTCGACATGTTCGTGAGCGGGTCGGGGCAGGTCGGCCTCACCAACCAGACCGGCCACCCGGCGGCGGTCGTCCCCTACGACTTCGGCGTGCGCAACCCGGATTCGGACAGCCCGACCGAGATGCCGCTCACGACCACCCTGATCGGCGACCTGTTTGCCGACGACAAGATCCTGAGCGTGGCGCACGCGTACCAGGCGGGGACGGACTGGCATTTGAGGAGGCCGGAGGTTGGGTAAGGGCTCGCGACAATCGCTGGGCGCGACTCCAGAAGTGTGGGTCGCGTTGTGCACCCTTGCAGTAGCCGCAGGATGTGCCGAGGAATCCGGCCGCGATGCCGAGACCCAGGCACCCATCGAACTGCAAACGGCTGCGACACCACTCTTCCACTCCGCGAGTTCGCCCGATCCCCGGGTCGGAGATATCGGTCGATTGGATGGCGCCATGTTCGTGGAGCCCGATCGATTCGTCTTCGTTGACGGCTTCTCGCTGAATCTGGTGTTTGCCAGCGTGGCCGCCGGCGATGTCATGTCGGTGGGCGGGAAGGGCGACGGGCCCGGGGAGTATCAGCTCCCCCAACTGTTGGGTCCGCTGGACAATGGAGGCGTGGCCGTTTGGGACGGTCTGAAGATGCGCCTCACGTTGGTGAACCCGGATGGCACGGTGGCCCAGACGGAAAACTACATCGACATGGCGTCGTCACAACCGATCTTTCTCGTCGCCAACGTGTCCTTGGTAGCGCGATTCGCGGACGGCACCGTGGCGTTCCGCGAGCCCCGGCGGATTCCGCGTAGTGGACAGCGGCAGCTGGTCGGGGAATATCGGGACACCATTCGATACCTGATCCAAGGGCCCGGGCAGTCGCCCCGGCCAATCGCACGCTTGTTGGACGGAGAGATGCACCGGTTTGTACGGGGAACAAGCCGGTCGGAGACTTCGGTGATCTTCGGCCACTGGTCATTGTCTACCCAGGTGGGTCAACATCTGGCGTTGACGCAGACGGACCTGGGCTTCGTTCAGATTCTCGATCCCTCCGGAGCGCAGGTCGGCAGGGTGCCGTTGCCGCCAGGCATTGCCGTGACAGGAGACGACATTGCAGCGGAACGCGCCAGTCGCAGGGCCTTGGCGGAAGAAAGGGCGAAGATGTTCGCTCAACTATCGGGCGACCCCGCTTCCATGGAGGGCATTGACGAGCGCATCGCTGCATTGCCGGTTCGCAGGCTTGCCCGGCCCATCGATCGCATGTCCGGGGATCTGGATGGCCGCCTCTGGCTTCGCTTGTTTCGTCCTGGTGCGCAGTGGGAGCAGTGGCAGGTGTGGGACATTGCCGAAGCGGATCCTGTCCTGGAATTCGTGCTCACCTTGCCGACTGGCGAGGAATTCCTTGACGCCGCGGGGAATCGGGTCCTGCTCCGTCAAAGGGATGAAATGGACGTGAGCTACCTGGTAGTGCGCGAGATTGAGGGGTATGGCTCGGGGCGGTGACTTGGCCCGAACCCAGCCTCGGATGCCCGCAAGTCCGCCGAACCGACTGGACACCCGCGCATCGCTTCATTAAAATGAAATACACCACATTCTCAATAATGCACTATTATCTATGCTCACTCTCGATCAACTCCGCGCCCAGCTCGCCCGTCTCGACGGCGAGCCGGCCGACTCGCTGGAGTCCGAAACGCTGGAGTTCAAGTCCTGGCGTTCTTCCGGCTCCGCGCGCAAGTCCCAGGTCCGTGAGATCCGGGAGACGGTGGTGGCCTTCGCCAACGCGCGGGGGGGCCTGCTCGTACTCGGGGTCACCGACGGCAGGCAGACGCGGGCGGAAGCGATCCACGGCGTAGCCGCCCTCGACGCGAACGGCCTGCGCCGGGACATCTACGATGGGACCGAGCCCCATATTCTCGTCGAGATCTTCGAGTTTCAGGAGCCCGAGGGCAGACTGGTGGTGATTCGCGTGCCGTCCGGCATGCCGCCCCACACTACGGCCGACGGAGTGGCCAGGATACGGGTCGGGAAGGAAAGCAAGCCGCTGACCGGATCGAATCTTGCCAACCTCGTCGTCTCTCGAGGCCGCAGAGACCTCACCGCCGAGATTCTGCCGGATGTGTGCCAGTCAGATCTGGATCCGGATCAATTCCGCCGCTTGCGAAGGCTCATCAGGGCCGATGCCGAGCGAACGGATCTTGCCGACCTTGACGGAAGGAGGCTGACCGAGGCACTGGGTCTGACGTCAGAGAGAGGCATTACGCTGGCCGCGGTTCTTCTGCTCGGTTCTCCAACGATCCTCTCCCGCTGTGTGCCTCGCCACGAGCTGGTCTTCTCCAGATCGCGCGGATCAACCGGCTACGATGTCCGCAGAGACCTCCGAACCCCACTGCTGGAAACACTCGAAGGCGTGCGGAACCTGCTTGACGCCAATCTCCGCGTAATGCCGATCGACCCCGCGGGGTTCCATCAACTGGAAATCCCCGACATCACCTGGTGGATCGCACGGGAAGCGGTGCTGAACGCTCTGGTCCACAGGGACTACTTCCTGCACCAGTCCATCCACATGAGCCTTGCCGACGATCGCATCGAGATAACCAGCCCGGGAGGGTTCATCGGGGGAGTGACGGCCGAGAACATCCTCCGACACCCACCGGTCCGCCGCAATCCACTGCTTGCGGATGTCCTGCAGACGATTGGGCTGGTGAACCGACTGGGCCTGGGTGTTGACCGGATCTATGAGGAATCTCTTTCTCTGGGCAAGGATCTGCCGCGCTACGAAGCCGACGAGTCCCACGTCAAACTGGTGCTGCCCACCGGGACACATGCCGACTTCGCGCGGTTTGTGCAGGACATGCGGGGTGCAGGGCGGGAGCTCAGCGTGGACGACCTGATTGTGTTGCGTGGGTTGGTGAGGCGCGCAGTCCTCGACAGGTGGTCCGCGTCCAGGCTCTTGCAGCTATCCGCACGAGAGGCGGCGGCGACTCTGATCTCGCTCAGGGAGAGGGGCTACCTGGCGGCGCAGGGGAGGGGTCGCGGGACGAAATACGGCTTGGCGCGCCGCTATTCGGCACTGCTGGAGTCGACTGATTCTGCCGGTGACATCTGGCTTGATGAGGAATCCGTGAGACTTCGGTTGCTTGCGCTTCTCCCCGAGAGAGGCCGGCTCACGAACGCCGAGATCCGGCGATTGTCGGGCTACTCGCGGTACCAGGTGCTGAAGTTGATGCGCTCACTTCGCGAGGACGGCCTGGTCGAAGTCAGGGGGCATGGACGGGGTGCCCACTATGTGCCGGCGCAGCCTGAGTAGGCGGTGCCAGCAACCGCCCCAAGTCAGCGCCGCCCTTACAGATCGGGACAGGTCGGCCTCACCAACCAGACTTGCCGACTCAGGGACGCGCTGCTTCTCCGGAATCGGCTGACTCTCCTGCGACCGGCAGGTTGACCGGCATGACCGGCCGAGCCTCCGAACTCAACGCAAGCTGAAACGCCGCCATACTCTCGGCGATCCCATCTCCCGCATGACGAAACTCATCCGGGATCGCGCGCCGGCGCGCCTTCACGCGCTGCAGCGCCTCCTGTCCAATCTTGTCTGCCTCTCCCGCCGCCGCTTCAGCCCCCCACCTGGCTTCATTGAACGACGCCAACTCCGAATCCAGATACCCCTTGAATTCCCGGAGAACCGTCTGCTGGCGCGTAAGCTTCTCGCAGTGATAACCCATCGCGGCCAGGCGGATCGCCAGCGGCAACAATCGCGGATGGTCCTTGGAGACCTGGGCGACATAGCGTGAGAACACCGGCAACTGGTCCGGGGTAAGGCGCCGCCGGATGCCCATGATGCTCAGATAGAGCAGGTGCTTGCTCACCGGTTTGTAGATGTGCGGTACCGGATTGAGGTTGTCCAGCAGGGTCAGGCAGCGGTCGAAGTAGTTCTCCAGCGTCGAATCGTAGATGGTTCCGACGACCCGGAGATACCCTTCCACCAGCGTTTTGGGATCCATCTGCGGCTTGAAGTTCAGGGCAGTGGCGTCGATTTCGACCGGTTTGTCCAACAACCGGTTCTCACGCTCGAGCCGGGTCCACAGGTTCGTTCCCTTGAGTGCGGTGAGCAAACCGACCAGCGCGATCGGAATCCCGGCCTCCTGAATGAACTCGATCTGCGCATCAAAGGCGTTGTCATCGTCGTCGTCGAGGCCGAGGATGAAGCCGCCCAGGACCATCATTCCTTTTTGCTGAATCTTGCGTACGGACGTGAACAGGTAGTTGTCGTCGCGCATGTCGAGGTTCTGAGGCTTCTTCATCTTCTTGAGAGCCTTCGGGTTGGGCGTTTCGATGCCCAGGAAGACCGCGTCGAAGCCGGCCTCGATCATGTCGTCCATCAGGTCGTTCATCCGTACGAGATTCACGCTCGCTTCGGTGAACAGTGCATACGGATGGCCGCGCTCCTTCTGCCATTCGGCGATCACGGGGAGGAGCCGCGAGACTTCGCGCTTGTTGCCAATGAAGTTGTCGTCGACCAGGAACAGGGGACCCCGCCAGCCCAACTCGTACAGGCGGTCGAACTCGGCCACCATCTGCTCCGGAGATTTCGTTCGGGACACGCGGCCGTACAGCTTCGTGATGTCGCAGAACTCGCAGTCGAAGGGACATCCCCGCGAGAACTGCAGGCACATCGAGTGATACTCGTTCATGTCGATGAGGTCGAAGCGGGGAACCGGAGCCGTGCTCATATCCGGCTTCCTCGGGGCGCGGTAGACGGCCTTGGCAGTGCCGTTTTCCAGGTCGCAAAGGAAGGTTTCGAAGGTCTCCTCGACCTCATCGAGGACGAAATGGTCGATTCCCTCCATCTCTTCGTGAAACGTGGTCGGGTGCGGCCCTCCGGCGACGACGGGAACCTGCGCGCGGTTGCAGCGCTCAATGATCTGCTCGAGCGAGGGGCGTTGCGGAATCATGGTCGAGGTGAATGCCAGATCCGCCCACTTCAGGTCGTCATCCTCAAGCGGGGTCACGTTGAGGTCGACCACGCGCAGGTTGTACCGGGACGGGAACATCGCAGCGACGGTGAGCAGACCGAGTGGGGGAAATGCCGCCTTGATGCCCAGCAGGTCCAGGGCGTAGTTGTTGCCCCAATAGGTCGGCGGGTGCTTCGGGTAGAGGAGGAGGGCATTCGACATGATTTCGCTCACGACACCGCCGCCGTGCCGAACCGGCTGGCGACGAACTTGCGGTAGTCGGCGAATGCGGCGTTCACCTTGTCGCGGGTCAGGCCGTGGTCCGCGATATCGTACCTGTGCCGCGTCTCCAGGCGCCGTTGCTCCTCCTGCTTCCAGAACCAGGCTTTCATCGCCTCAATCGACTCGGCCTCCATCGGCCAGCCGAACCGGCGATAGATGCCGACCACAACTGCGATGGGGTCGCGGACCAGATCGTAGAAGCTCACATCGTGCCAGCGGTCTTCCAGTTCGGGGTGTGACCGCCGAAACTGAATCGCTCGGCCAAGCATGCGGCTCATTGCCTTCAGCTGCTCGGTCCCGAGCTGGTCGCGCGGGAGCGGCTCGCTGATCTCCGACCGGAAGCGCTCCACCAGACTGCACCAGGACCCCATGAATTCGACGGGTTGGCGATGCGTCTGAATGAACAGGGCGTCGGGATATGCCTCAAGCAGAGCGCCCAGTTCCATCAGATGGGTCGGCATCTTGAAGATCCATTGGCCCTGGCGGCCTGGGTGACAGGCCCTTCGCTGATAGTTGTAGTGCTGCATGGTGCGGCGATGCACGTGGTAGGCCTCGCGGGTGCCGGTTTCCTCGAGCCAGCGCTCGTACTCGGGCAACCGATATCGAGTCGCGAACACCCATGTCTTGAGCGACAACCTGAGGATCGGGATATCCTCTTCCGGTTCATCGAGCCCGGCATGGTGAAGACCCGCGAGAGTATCTACGATACGCCCCGCTGCGAATACGTCCGCCGCCTTGATACGGCGGGGATCCCGGGGAGTGCCGACGACCTTAGCGTAGTCGCCGTCCGGAATGACGGGCTCTACGTATTCGTAGGCCCGCAAGGCCCAGAACCGCCGGTCCCGGGCCAATAGACGGTGCAGGAAGGTCGTCCCCGTCCTGTTGATGCCCACGATGAACACCGGCCGTTCGATTGGCTGCCGTCCGATCTCCGGCAGCCGCATGCGCTCTCCGGCCAGTTCGGCGTTGTTGCGCAGTATGCGGCACAGGTCGAAGACGCAATGCCCGATCCGCTTTGCCAGCAGGCCGGCTTCGGGAGCGTTGAAGCCCTCGACGAGACGGGCCAATCCCTCCAGCATCCACTCGGGGTAGGTGGTGTCGAAGGACACGCCGTTGTCCCTGGCGTATCGCCGGGCCTGGTTCAGCACGCTGTCCAGGCTGACCCCCAGCTGCGGAATCGCCTGCGGCCACTCTTCCTCACGGTCTCTGACCCAGCGGTTGTAGCGGACATACCTGGTGAGCGGACCCGGCCAGTCGATGTCACCAGGACAGTCCTCTCGAATGGCCCGGTCGGAGACCGGCAGCGTCTGGACGGTTTCGGAGCCCCGAAACCAATAGGGGGCGAAGTGATCGAACAGCGGCCAGCTGCGGGCCATCGGAGACGCGTCCCCGTGTGCCTGGCAGGCGCGCTTGAAAACGGTATAGGGAACCTCCGGATAATTGAGGCCGAACTCCACGAGCTGCATGGCCCGGTACGACGGCGCGTTGTTGCAGCAGCTGTAGACGGTGAAGCGCCGATTCACATTCATGGAAATGTCGGTGCAAATGCGCGTCAGCGTGTCCGCCGGATCGTCGGTGGCCCGCATGGTGAAACCCTCCGGGATCATTCCGACCTGGACCGCCGCCGCGAAGACAAGCTGCGGAGGGGTGTCCGACTGGGCGTAACCGGTGGAGGCCATGGTGGTTTGCCCGAAACGGAAGACCGCCACCGGCAAGCCGGCCTGATGCGCGAACAGGACGGCCTGTTCCGCCACAAGCTTGCTCCAGGAATACCCGAGCAACCCGAGCGGCATCACCCTCTTCATCCGACCCAGGTCCGGCTGCGCATGGTCGCCGATGTAGCAGTCGCGGTATTCGCCGGCAAAGGAGTGCACGTACTCGGGGAACACACCCATCGTCGAGACGTGAAACAGGTGCTTGAGGCGTACACTCAGACACAGCCGGAGGACCTCGCGCACTCCGAGAGCGTTTACCTGGCGGAGAGACCGGTAGGACGCGACCAGGTTCGGGTTGGCCGCAAGGTGGTGGACAGCGTCGATTTCCCGGCACAGCCGGTCGAAGTCGGCGTGCGAGAGCCCGAACCGCGCCTGCGAGACATCACCGGCGTAAACGTGGATTCTCGATGTGAACGCATCGTCCCAGGTCTCCGCGTGTTCCATGTTGGCGCGCAGTCGCTCGAAGCCTCGCTCCGCCGATTCGGCTCGCACGACGCAATGGACCGTCAATCCGGATTCGTGAGCGAGCAGGTCTCGCACGAGGAAACGACCGACGAATCCGGTTGCGCCTGTGACCAGGACATTGCGAAAGTCGGCGGGCGAAACAGCGGGAGCCGGGGTTGCATCGGTTAGCGCGGCGCGAACGGATCGGCGCAGAGTGGTGAGATCGCGCTGGCAATCGGGCGGCAGGGTTCCTGCCAGTGGCGGCACCGGGTGCGCTGTTGCGGATGCGGTGGCCATAGCGGGATCAGTCACCCGCGACGGAACCGGCGTGTGGCACCGCCGACGACTTCACGCGCCGTGCGGATCCGTCGAAGCCGGGAACCAGGGCGGGTTCACCCTTTGGGAAGTGGTCCTCGAGTCTGTTCGCAAACGGCGAGCTCCGGCGCCGTGTCCGCTGCCCGAATTGTTCGGCCGCGGCGGCCGAACCGTCATCCTCGGCCACCGTGACGGCTTCGTCGTCCGAGGCCGCTCCCTCGACGATCGTCTGTGCCAGGGAGAGCGCCGAGGCGGTGGTCATGAGCTCGAGGGCGCTGACCTGATGGTTGAACTGGGTCTGAACGAAGGCTCCCAGCTCGGCAACCGAGATCGAGGTGAGCCCGAAGCTGGAGAGGGGCTCGGTCACGTCGCCCTCGTCGTGTCCGCACAACTCGGCGACCTTGGCGGAGATCTGGGCCACGACACCCTCGAGTGTCAGTTCGCCGCCCGCGTCCACTTCGAACGCCGCCTGATTGTTCACCAGGCGGCCGTTGCGCATGTAGTCGGGCGAATCGACGGTCCACGGCGGCGTCGAGAACAGCGCCGTGACGAGGTGGTCGGCGTCGCCCATGGTGCGCATGGCGAAGTCGAGGTTGGTGATCGCGAAGTTGGCGCTGACGGTCGTCATACCGGCAGCCCTCATCATGCGCATGACGTGGAGGCTGCGCGCCGCCATCCCGACCTCGGTCACGGGACCCAGGTTGTACGCGAAACCCGGGAGCCCTCGCTGCCGCCGGTACTCGGCCAACCCGTCCAGGAAGCTGCTGGCGCCGCTGTAGTTGATCTGTCCCATGTTGCCGAAGGTCGACGCGATCGACGAGAACAGGACGAAGTAGTCCAGGTCGCACCCTGCGGTGGCGTGGTGCAGGTTGAGGGCACCCCGGGCCTTCGGCGCGAACACGCGTGCCAGGGAATCGGGCGACGTGTCGAGGAAGGAGCGGTCCTCCAGCGTGCCAGCGAGGTGGAACACGCCCTTCAGGGGCCTCTTGAGCGCCCCGATGCAGCGTTGCACGTCCGCCTCGTCCCGCACGTCACCCGGCACGATGTCGATTTCGTATTCCTGCGTCATCTTCGACAACGTGGTGATCTGGCGGATCCACTCCACATCGCGACTCCGTTTGGGATCGCGGTCCATCAGGGTCAGGTGCCGCGCCCCGGCAGCGATCAGGTAGGGCACGAAGCGGAGGCCGAATCCTCCCAGGCCGCCGGTGACCAGGTACGTTGCGCCGGGATCCAGGAAGGGCCGCGTGTCCGCGATGCCGAATCCCCGATCCATGGCGTCCTTCGGTGCCTGCAGGACCAGCTTGCCCTGGTGCTGGCCGGTGGTCATCAGGCGGAGCGCCCTGGCGTAGTCGCGGTACGGGAAGACCGTCAGCGGCGGCGGCGCGACCGCTCCCTCGGCCATCAGGTCCATGCAGGCCTGGGATAGCACGTGTGACAACACCGGGTCGTCGAGCATCAGCCGGTCCACATCGATCGCTGCAAAGCGGAGGTTCTTGCGGAAAACCCGCATGCTGAGCGAGTTGTCCGTGTAGATGTCGACTTTGCCGATCTCGCAGTGCCAGCCGGAGGGGCGCAGCGCCTTGAGGCAGAGCGCGATGTGATGGCCGGCGAGCGAGTTCAGAACCACGTCGACGCCTTCTCCGTCCGTAGCCTCCATCAGATCGTCGTACCAGCTGTGGCTGTGCGAATCGAAGGCCCCGCGCACGCCCATCGCCAGCAACTGCTCACGCTTGCTCTCATTGCCGGCCGTGGCATAGATCTCCGCTCCGACGTGCCTGGCCAGCGCGATTGCGGCCTGTCCGACACCGCCCATCGCCGAATGAATCAGTACCCGCTGGCCCTCCCGCAGGCGGGCGAGGTGGATCAGCGAGTAGTAGGCGGTCACGCAGACGGACAGCGCCGAAGCGGCCTCTTCCATGCTCAGACGGGGCGGCTTGAGGAAGGCGAGGTGCTCGTTCACCACCACGCGGTTGGCAATGCAGCCGCCCACCGTGAGCGCCACCTCGTCCCCGACCTTCAAGCGTTTCACCTCTGAGCCGGCACGCCGCACCACTCCGCTGGCCTCGATGCCGACTTCGCGGCCGAGCGCCGAGCGCTCATAGGCCATGGCGGGCAGGAGTCCCAGCGTGACCATGACGTCACGGAAGTTGAGGGCCGCCGCCGCCACTTCAACCTCCACATCGGACGGGCCCGGAACGGGCGGTTGGTAGGTCGTCATCTGGAGACCGCTGACCTGCCCGGGGTTGTCCAGGCGAAGGCGGCAAGGGGGGTCGTCCCCGTCCGGAACGAGCGGCGCGCGCTGCCGCACGCTGACGATTCGCGGCACCCACGGTTGCCGCTTCCTGATCGCCAGTTCGCGCTCCCGCAGGTCGCACCGGGCGAGCCCGGCCAGAGTCGCCAGATCTTCTTCCGCACCGATGTCGACAAGGCGAAAGTCGATTCGGGTGTCTTCGGCGAGGAGTTCCAGGGCGATACTGCGCACCGCCCCCCAAAGCGCACTGCCACGCGGATCGTCGACGCTGCACACCGCGCCGCGGGTTACCACCGTCAGACGGCACTCGCGGGTCGCGCTCTCGAGCCGGAATGGTGCCAGGGCCTGGAGAAACGCCACGAACCGCCAGACCATCCGCTCACCGGTGGGATCTTCCGGATCGGTGCCGACGAAGAGGTCGATCGCCTCGAGTTCGCCGGCGCCTGGCCACTCGTCCAGACGGGCAAAGTCGCCCCCCTCGATGGTTGTCCAGGGGACGTGATGTACCACCGGCGAATCGAGGAGCTCAATCCATGATTGGGCGTGGGTGCCCGGTTCGCCGATTACCCAGCGGGGGCCCGAAGTCGGGGGTCTTTCCGCGGACTCGGGCCCAGCTGCGGCTTCCGCAGCATCCTCGTCTTCCGTACCCTCCACGGCCCCTGCAGCGTCCAAGACCCCGTTCGCATCCGATAACGCGGCCAGGGTGTCCGGGGCCTGCAGCAACGTCGTGCTTGAACCCGCGTGCAACATCGTCCAGCCACCGCTGACCTCGATGACATCGCCCTCCTCGTGGTGTACGAGTACGAGACCACCGGCGACCAAGAGCCGATGGGCGAGCTTCCACTGCTCTGGCCCGAAACCGCCGGCTTCCCGATGAAGCAGCAGAAGCTCGGCCGCAGCGGGCCGCAACAGCCCGGCAGCCATGTCAGGTCCGCAGGCCTCGGCGGCCATCAAATCAAGCGAATCAAATCGAATCGCGGAATCGTGGTGGTTGTAGGTGTCGTAGAGTGCTCGCGTGCACTCCTCGTCCTCGCCGAGGAGCCAGTACTCGGTCTGTGCGTCCGGCCCCGACAAGCGTTCCAGGCACTGGTTCAGGATGGCTTTCGCGGGCTCGCGCCGACCCGCGATCTCGATCAGGTGGCAGGCGTACCGGTGGCCGAAGGCACCCTCCTCAAGCGCCGCAATCAGGGCGGCGGGATCGACTTCGCCATCCCGGATCGCGTCCCCGACCGGCGGTGCCGGCCCCACGAACTTGGGCTGCCAGCGAATCAGATGCTTGCTGTCGGGCACATCGCTCCAGCGGGGGTTGCTGTTGAAGGAGTGATACTCTCCGATGTGCGCGATCAGCTGGCCCGTTGCGCGATCGTAGAAGCTGAGCCGTCCGATGTACAGTTCGCCGAGCGGCTTGTTGTACTGCCCCCGCTCATCCACGTCGAACCAGTCGCCGGTATCGACCAGGAAGCAGCTGATGCGCGGCCCCGTCGGCGGGCGCAGGAAGGTGATGTCGCACGCCCGCTGCGGCATGGAGAAGAAATCCGGCAGGCGCATCAGGTAGCGAAGGAAGATTTGCAGCCCGCCGTCGGTCAACGGGGGATACAGCAGATAGCCTTCCTCCCGGCCGGAGGCCCACAGTTCGTCGTCCACCTCGATATCCAGGAGGAGGTCCGTGGAACCGGAATCCATGTCGATCTGGCGGACGCTGCGGAACTCGGGCCCGAACTCGAAGGCGTCTCCCACGACCGCTTCGATGTGATCGTAGAACTCCTCTCCCGTTGAGAGGGGCTCGGGATCGAAGTCGGAAGCCAGGACATCGCCGAGCGTCGGGAGGGTGTCGATGGCGTAGTCTTCGTCCACCCTGCGCACCTTGCCGCGGCAGTGCAGGGTGCCTTCGTCGTCGTTCTCGAAGGAACGTGTGGAGATGGTGAAGGTGAACTGGTCGGGAGCATTCGGAACCGGGAAGAGGGCCGTTTGCAACCGCACCGGGGTCTTGCCGACGGGCGTATGCTGGAGGAACTCGATCTCGCCGATGTGGACGGGATCCCCGGCGAACGCCTGCAGGAGCAACTCGATGTAGCCGGCCGCCGGGATGATCGGCGCCCGGTGAACACGGTGGTCGGTCAGCCAGGGGAAGTCCCTCTCGGAGAGCCGCGACTCGAAGAGAATGTGATCGCAGGCGACCCGGTGGCCGACGAGTGGGCCGTGCGAGTACTCGCCGCGCTGGACGAACATCTCGTCGTCGACCAGATCATCGTGGGTCGTGGTCTGTTCCTGTGGATGGCCGGGGAGGAGATGGGCGATGGGTTCCGGGCGCGGGTACTGGGCCGCGAAGTCCAGTTCGACGCCCGCGCGGTACAGCGCCCCCAGTGCCTCCTGGAAGCCGAGGCACACGTCCTCGTCCTTCATGAGTGTGGGGATGCACGCGGCGACAGACGTGCCGCCTTCCAGGCACTGCCGAATGAGCGGCTGCAGAGCGCCGTGCGGCGCGATCTCGAGGACGATGTCGGCGCGGTATTCCCTCTTCACCGTCTCCATCGCGGCCGCGAAGCGAACCGGCTCCCGGATGTTGCACCACCAGTATGCGGCATCCAGGCGGTGCGTCGCGTCGCCGGTTACCGAGGACACCATGGGGACATCGGCTTCGAAGGCGCACGCATCCAGATAGGACAGGGACGCCATGACATCTTCGTGTAGCGGATCCATCGCGGTGGAGTGGAACGCGATGTTCCCGGGGATCAGCCGATTCTGCAGGTCGCGGCGGTCGAGCTCCGCCATGACGGGCATGAGGGCCGTTTCCTTCCCGCAGATAACCGTATTGGCCGGCGAATTCTCGCAAGCGATTTCAACCTGGGCGGGTCTGTGGTTTCCAGACTGGAACGAAACACCAAGTTCGTCCAGCAGGTCCTCCACGCCCGGGCGGTCGAGGCCAATTGCCAACATGCGTCCGGAGCCCGCCACCCGTTGCTGCAGAGTCGCGCGGTGGTATACCAGATGCGTAGCCTCGGCAAGCGAAAGAGCCCCGCAGGCGTAGGCCGCCGCCACCTCGCCCGAGCTGTGCCCGACAACGCAGTCCGGTTGAACGCCCCAGGTCGACAACAACTCCACCAGGGCGCACTGAGTCATGAAGATGGCAGGCTGGGCGAGCTGGACTTCGTTCAGTTCCTCCTGGCTCGCCTCAAAGCAGGCCTCGCGCAGGGACAGTTCCGAATGCTTGCGCCACTCGTCTTCGACGGCGTCAACCACACGGCGGAAAACAGGGTCGGCGTCGTACAGCGCGCGCCCGCAGCCCGCCCACTGCGTACCCTGCCCCGAGAACACCATGGCTACGCGGCGCTCGCCTTCGTCCACGGTGGAGACCGGAGTCGGTTCTTCCGCGAACGCATCCAGCGCCTCGGCAAGCTGGGTCTTTTCCCTCACTGCGAATGCCGCACGCGCCGGAAACCGGCTGCGTCGCCGACCTAGGTTACCCGCCAGGGTATAGAGGTCGATTTCCGGCTTGTCGAGAACCCCGCGCAGGCGACGCGCGCTGTCTGCCAGAGCGTTCGCGGTACGCGCAGACAGGGGGACCATGTACCCAGCCTCCGGAGCCAGGGGCACCGACCACATGCCGGTTCGTTCCGGCCGGTATTCCCTCACCACGCAGTGTCCGTTGGCGCCGCCGAACCCGAAGGAGTTGATTCCGACCACCACCGGACGATCGGGGAAGGGCTCAGCTGAGGTCTGGACCTGCATCGGGCAACTGTCGAAGTCGATCTCCAGGTTTGGTGCCAGGAAGTTCCTGGAAATCGGTGCGAAGGTCCGTCGCTGCATCATCAGGACGACCTTGAGCAGCGCGGCGCTGAAAGCCGCCGCTTCCAGATGCCCCACATTGCTCTTCACGCTTGCGACGCGCAATGGAACGTCACGCTCAACACCCCCGAACGCCTCGGCGATCGCATTCCCTTCGATTCGGTCGCCAACGACGGTGCCGGTGGCGTGCGCTTCGATATAGTCGAAATCTTCCGGACCCAGCCCCGCCCGCGCGCAAGCGGTGCGCATCAGTTCGACCTGCGAGTGCCGGGTCGGTGCGGTGATGTAGCGCCCCTGGGCCATTCCCGCGGCATCGTCGGCGGTCCCGGCCGTGTTGACCGCGGTGGCCTCGATCACCGCGAAGACGTGGTCGCCGTCGCGTTCGGCTGCTGCCAACGGCTTGATCGCGAAAACGAATGCCCCTTCGGCGCGCATATACCCGTTGGCGTCGGCATCGAAGGAATGGCACCGGCCGTCCGGACTGATCACGCCGAGCGCGTTAAAGGAAGCGCTGCAACGAGCCGACCCCAGATAGGTTGCGGCCCCCACCAGAGCCCGGTCGCAGTCGCCCTGCCGCAGCGAATTCATCGCCGTGTGCAGCGCGGTCAGGGACGCCGAGCAGGCCGTGGAGCATGCGATCGACGGCCCCATCAGGTTCAGATGGTAGGAGATGCGGTTCGCCAGCATCGAGGCGTCGATGCTCAATATCGAGAACTCGTTGGTGCCGAACAGTGCCCGCCAGTTGGCCGTCGACGCCACCTGCGCCCCGATGAAGACGCCGGTAGGGCTGTTGCGCAGCGCGTTCAGGTCCCACCCGGCATGCTCGCAGCTCTCCCAGGAGCAGCCCAGCAGCATCCGGATCTGCGGATCCATATAGGCCATCTCATTGCGCGAGACCCCGAAGAGGCTGCGGTCCATCCGCTGCTCCCCCTGGTCGCGTATCAGCCCTTCGTACGCGCTGCCAAAGCGGCCTGGGCCGGAGAATCCGCCGATCGGCTGGTATCCCCGGCCGTATCGGTCGGTTACCGGTTCCCGGACGATCTCCCGTTCGCTGAGAAGGCGCCAGAAGTCATCGTCCGTGCGGATTCCGCCGGGCATACGATAGGCGTACCCGACGATGGCGACCGGGCCAGGGGGGCTCATGAGGCGGTTCCTTGCCTCATCGCCGGCTGGAGCGGCGATGCTAGGAAGCGTCGACTGCTTTCTGCACCGCCTTGTCGGCGGTGTCGAACATCATCTGGAGCCACCTCTTCCGCCGCGCGCGGAAATCCTTGACCAGATCCCACAGATCATCTCGGATCTTCTCGGTCGCTGCTTCCCGGAGTTCTTCGGACAGTGTGGTGTCGTGTTCGAACTCGTACTTTTCGATCGCGAAGTCGGCGACATCGAGGATGTTCTCGCCGACTACCTGTAGATCGACCGCCTTCTTCAGGGTGATTGATCTTTCGTAGCTGCGGTTGGTCATGATGCGAATCCGTGGAAAGGGGGCTGGTGGTGAAGTTGGATCAAAATAACCGGATGGTGGAATTATGCTACTGTTCGCCCTCGCCATGGTGATGGCCCCTGGCAGCACGTGCACAAAATCCCCCCGGCATTCGAGCGGCGATGCATCCGTGCTGGCCGCTTCGCCTCACCTGTCCGCATTGTAAAGTACACATTACATTATGTCATGTCCACTATACATTTTGCCACTCCAGGGCTGCGCTCTGCGTTGCTGCTCAGCCCAATAGCGCCGCTATTGGCCCTTCGTCGCGCCTTGCCAGCCCGGCAGTCGGTCGTGGATTCGCAGATGCTCATGAACGTTGAACTTACGGGATTGGCCGGTCGGATTCCAGCCGTTTGACTCCCGCCGATTGGGATCTAGTCGCGGAGTCTTCTACGAGCTTCCAGAGCCGTCCGAAGCTGTCCTTCATCCGCGCGCTGATAGCACTGAAGAACCGTCCTGGCCGTCTTCCAGCCGCCCAGCTCGCAGA
>VXLT01000194.1 GCA_009841475.1 Gemmatimonadota bacterium | reverse complement strand
GTGGGGGGGTGAGGTGGTTGCCGCCGCGGTGGACCTGCCGCCGTGGGCGGGGGCGGTGGTGGGGGCGGAAGTCGTGCTCCCGGATCTTCCCGTGGCGAAGCCCGCGGTGACGGCCAGGGAGCTGCCGGAGCATCCCGCGTCCGAGCGCGATGTGGCCTTTCTCCTCCCCGCCGGCACCCGCGCGGGGGACGTGCTGAGGTCTTGCCGGGCCGGGGGCGGGCGGCTCCTCGAAGAGGTGGAAGCCTTCGACCTCTACGTGGGTGACGATCTTCCTGCCAGGGCCCGGTCCCTGGCCCTGCGCTTGCGTTTCCGGGCGCGGGGGCGAACCCTGACAGACCGGGAGGTCGACAAGGCCTTCCGCCGCGTGCTCAGGAAGGTGAAGGAGGACACCGGTGTCGAACCGAGGAGCTGACGGCTCGAGTGCTGGAGGCGCTGAACTGGACCGGCTGGAGGAGGCCGTGGACCGTGCGCTCGCCGAGCTGCGCGCAGCCCGCGAGGCGGCAAGGGAAGCCGAGGAGCGGGCGAAGCGCAGTGACCAGCTCATGCGCCAGCTCGTCGACGGAAGGCAGGATCCGGCGGCGCTGGCGGACCGGGTTGCGCAGCTGGAGGCGGAGAACGAAGATCTTCGCGACCGCATCGGCCGGGGGCGCGAGGCGGTGGACGGAATTCTTGCCAGCATCCGCTTTCTGGAGGAGAGACGATGAGCGAGGACGGCTCAGCGGACTACACGGCGATCACCGTGGAGCTGGCGGGCGAGCAGTACACGCTGCGCACCGACGCCGACGAGGCCTACGCGCGGCGCTGCGCCGCGCTGGTGAACGAGCGCATGCAGGAGATCGGCAGCGACCCCGCGCCCTTTGCCAAGAAGGCGGCCATCATGGCCGCGCTCTCACTCGCCGATGAACTCTTCAAGCAGGAGGCCGGTGTTCGTTCCCGGTCGCGCGCTCTGGTGAAACGCATCGAGGCCGCCATCGAGGACTGACGCAGAAGGGAAGGATCGACGACAATGCCGAACCTGCACCGACCCGGATTGTCGCGCCGCGCCTGGCTGGCGGCGGCCACCGGAACCGCAGCCACCGGCCTGGCGCTGACCCGCCTGGACGCGCTGAAGGCGGCCCCGTTCCAGGAACCGCCGCCGCAGCTCCCCGATCCCACCAAAGTGCCGGGCCGCTTCGTCTCCGAACTCGGTCGGCGGGCCACCGGCGAACAGCCGCGCCGCCTGGTGCGCGCCTTGGCCCTCTCCAGCTCTTCGCGCACCCCGCTGCACGAACTGCAGGGGACGATCACGCCTTCCGACCTTCACTTCGAACGGCATCACGCCGGCGTTCCGGAGATTCTTGCGGAAGGCCACGAACTGCTGGTGCACGGGATGGTGGATCGCCCGATGGTCTTCCGCATGCCCGACCTGAGGCGCTACCCGCAGGCGTCGCGGATCTGCTTCATCGAATGTTCCGGCAACGGCGGCGGCGCCTACAGCCGGTCCCGCATGCCTACGACGATCACCGCCCAGCAGCTCGACGGGCTCCTCAGCACCAGCGAGTGGACCGGCGTCATGCTGTCGACCATCCTGCGCGAGGTCGGGGTGAAGCCGGGCGCGAGCTGGATCCTCGCCGAGGGCGCGGACGCGGCCGTGATGGCGCGCAGCGTCCCCCTCGAAAAGGCGATGGACGACGCGATGCTGGCGTATGGCCAGAACGGCGAGGCCATCCGTCCCGAACAGGGTTACCCGTTGCGGCTGCTCCTGCCCGGCTGGGAGGGCAACGCGATGGTGAAGTGGCTGCGCCGCATCGAGGTCAGCGACCGCCCCACCATGACCCGCGACGAGACCTCCCGCTACACCGACCCCCTCAAGGACGGGACCGCGCGCCAGTTCAGCTTCGTCATGGAAGCCAAGTCGGTCATCACCTTCCCGTCGTACCCGTACGTTCTGCCGGAACGCGGCTGGTGGGAGATCGAGGGCCTGGCGTGGACGGGAAGGGGACGCATCACGCGGGTCGAGGTCAGCACCGACGGCGGCCGTTCCTGGACCGACGCCGCGCTCCAGCGGCCGATCCTGCCCAAGTCCACCGTGCGCTTCCGCCACCTGTGGAACTGGGACGGGCGCCAGACGGTCATCCTGAGCCGCGCGACCGACGAAACGGGGTACGTGCAGCCCACCGTCCAGCAGCTCTGGGACGCGCGCGGCGAGGGCACCTCCTACCATCACAACCACCAGCGCGCCTGGAGGGTGGCAGCCGACGGCGCGGTGACCTTCGGCCTCGGAGACCTGTTGTGAGGCGGCTGTTCCCGTGCCTGGCTGCGCTGGCCGCCTCCGCCTGCGCACCCGAGCCGCCACCGGCCGGCTCCGAGAGACCCGCGCAGACGCCGGAACCGGCGGCTGATGCTCCCGGACTGCCCGGCCACGCCCCGGAGCACTTCGGGTTCGGCTCGGCCGCGTCGCCCGAGCGTGTGGCCATCTGGGACATCGACGTCAAGCCCGACGGCGAGGGACTGCCGCCCGGGAGCGGATCGGTCGCCGATGGGCGGCGGGTCTACGAGGTCTCCTGTCTACAGTGCCACGGTCCCACCGGCACCGAGGGGCCGAACGACCGCCTGGTGAGCGCGAGCGAGTGGGAGCAGTGGCCTCCCGGCCGGGCCGTCGGCATGTACTGGCCCTACGCCACGACTCTCTTCGACTACACCCGCCGCGCGATGCCCCAGACGACCCCGGGCACGCTCTCCGACGACGAGGTCTACGCGGTCGTCGCCTACGTGCTCCACCTCAACGGCCTGGTTCCGGCCGACGCCGTGCTCGACGCCGAAGCCCTGGCAGCGATCGAGATGCCGGCGCGCGAGCGCTTCGTGCCCGACAACAGGACGGGGGGACCCGTAGTGCGCTAGCCGCCCGTGGACAAAACGTGATCCAAGCGAGCCTTCCCGGGGGGGCGTCTTTGCTGGGCACTCTTGGCACCGGGACTCGTGTATGTCTTCGCCTTCTGGGGATTGCTGGCCCCCCCGCTGAGAGCGAAAACGCTTCGCCGTAGAACTTCGCTGAGTTGGCGGAGCACCTTCAGCGGCCGGTCCAATCCCGTGAGCCTGGAGTCAATCCGTGCGCAATCCGGCCCCCGGTGCTTAGAATGAGTGTTCGGGTCGAGTACGGTGTACCGGCCCCAACATGGCTCGCAGGGGTCCGGCTCGCTGCTTCGTCAGGGAGACATCGCCGATGAAGAGGAGTGTGTTGATCGCAGTGCTGCTCGGTGCCGCGTGCACCGGTGCCGGCACCTCCGACGGCGCCGGGGACGAGTTCGCTCCGAACAGGATCGAGGAACCGGTCAGTCCCGAGAAGCGGCTGTCGCTTGTGGAGGAGTTGCGGATCGGGCGCTTGGCGGACGGTAATGAAGCGTATCTTCTCGATTTGATAAAGGGTATCGAGATCGGACCCGGCGGCGATATCTACGTCCTGGACGCCGACGAGGTGAAAGTCTTCTCTCCCGCCGGAGAGTTTCTCCGCTCCTGGGGCCGGCGTGGCGAGGGTCCCGGCGATTTTGACGGGACGCTGGGTCTGGCGCTGGCGCGAGACACCATAGCGGTCACGGATGGCGAGCGCGTGCAGTTCTTCGATCTCGGCGGGCGCCTGCTCAGCTCCGTGTGGACTGGCGGACCGACCTCCGGGTATAGCGCGTTCAGTATTGGATCCACGGACCTGGGCTGGGTGGTTGAAGTCTATCGGAGGACAGTGCGACTGGAGCCAGGGCCGGCGCCACCAACGCCGCCGAAAGAGATTCGCTACCTGGATCCCGGCACCGGCGGCCTGGGCGAGCCGATCGCCACCTACCTGACGTATCCCGATGGGGTGCAATTGGCATCGGGACAGAGTGTCAGGCGCGCCTTTTACCGGACTATCAGCCACGGGGTCGATCGGAAGGGTGACGTCTACCTCCCGCTTGGCCTGGACCACGAGGTGTCGGTCTACGGCGCGGACGGTGTGCTGAGCCGCGTCGTGAGGATGGAAGTGGAGCCCGTTCCGGTCACCGACGCCATGCTCGAAGAGCTTCGGCGTGAAATGGTCGCGCGCTGCCAGCGCAATGCCATGTGGCGGCGGCGTTGCGAACGGCAGAAATACGTTGAGGAGATCGTGCCAGCGACCATCGCCCACGCCCACGAGCGCGTTCCGGTGATCGGCCACATCCTTGTTGCCCCCGACGGGCACCTCCTCATATCCCGCCGAGACCTCAGTGAGACACGGGCCAGCGGTGACCCGAGGCCGTATGACCTGGTCTCGCCCCAAGGTCGTTTTGTGGGTCGGATCGAGATCCCGGTGAACTTCCGGCCGTGGAGCGTGCGGGGCCGGAATATCCTCGGCTCCTGGACCGACGAGTTCGGAGTGATGTACGTCGTGAAATACCGTGTGGAGGGCTTGGAGGATTCGTACATTTTGCCACTCCAAGGCTCCGCTCTGCGTCGCTCCTCGGGCGAATAGCTCTGCTATGCCCCTCTCGTCGCGCCTTTCCAGCCCGGCGCCTCGCCGCTCTCGGTGCTCGCGGGGCCTTATCCACGGACTGCTGGTGGAGAGTCCCCTCGCGCGGCTCGCTTGCGCACCGCCGGGACCGCAACCTATTGTAACTCCACAATAAGGAACGCTTGGCCGGGGTCCCTGGCCGGGGTTCGCGCGCAGAATCGTACGGCCGGAATGAAGCGTCCGGTCTTGGAGAGAATACATGGATCCGCTGGGTATTACCCTGGCGGTGAGCGTGGCCGTGGGGGTCGCGGCATACCTCCTGGGCAGGGGCCGGGAGCGGGCGCGGCAACGGAGGGAGACGGAAGAGGCCCGGGACGAAGCGTCACGCATCCGCAACAGGGCAGAGGGGGAGGCCGAGAACCTTCGCCGCGCCGCCGAGCTCCAGGCCAAGGAGAAGGTCTTCCGGCTGAGGGAGACCTGGGAGAAGGAAGAGGGGCGGCGCAGGGAAGAGGTCGAGCGCGGCGAGCGGCGGCTCGCGCAGCGTTCCGAGAGCACCGACCGCAAGGCCGACCAGCTGGATCGCCGCCACGAGGCCCTCGAAGCGCGTGCGGGACAGGTGCAGGCTGCCGAGGAAGCCGTCGTCCGGCGGCGCGAGGAAGCCGCCCGGGCCTTGGAGGAGGTACGCGGGCGTTTGGAGTCGATGGCGGGCATCACCTCCGAGGAGGCGAAGGCCGAACTGGTCGCGGGCCTCGAGGACGAGGCGCGCGCCGATGCCGCCAACAGCCTGCGCGAGATCAAGGAGGAGGCGCAGCGCACCGCCGAGCGCGAGGCCAAGCGGGTCCTGGCGATGGCGATCCAGCGGATGGCCGCCGACGAGACAGCGCAGCTCACGGTGTCCGTGGTCCAGCTCCCGTCCGACGAAATGAAGGGCAGGATCATCGGCCGCGAGGGCCGCAACATCCGCGCCTTCGAGCAGGCGACCGGGATCGACGTGATCATCGACGACACGCCCGAGGCGGTCGTGCTCTCCGGGTACAATCCGGTCCGCCGCGAGGTCGCCCGCCTCGCCCTCGCCAGGCTGATCGAGGACGGCCGCATCCATCCCGGACGGATCGAGGAGGTCGTGGCTGCGAGCGAGAAGGATGTCGAGAAGGAGATGCGCGAAGCCGCGGAAGAGGCGCTTTACGCCCTTGGCATCCACAACGTGCACCCCGAGATCGTGAAGGTGCTGGGTGCGCTCAAGTACCGTACCTCCTTCGGCCAGAACCAGCTCGGGCACGCGCGCGAAGTGGCGGTGCTGGCGGGGAACATGGCCGCCGAGATGGGGCTGGACGTCAAGATGGCGCGGCGGGCCGGACTGCTGCACGACGTAGGCAAGGGGCTGACCCACGAGCAGGAGCTGACGCATGTCGAGCTCGGCCACCGCCTGTGCAAGCGCTACAAGGAACACGACATCGTGCTCAACGCGATCCGGGCCCACCACGACGAGGAGCCGCACCGCCATGTGGAGGCGTGGCTCGTTACCGCCGCCGACGCGATCAGCGGCTCCCGTCCGGGCGCGCGCCGCGAGATGTTCGAGGGGTACGTGAAGCGGCTCGAGAAGCTGGAGGAGATCGCCACCGAGCATCCGGGAGTGGTGCGCTGTTTCGCCATCCAGGCCGGGCGGGAACTCCGGGTGATGGTCGAGCCGGAACGCGTCTCCGACGAGGACATGGCCCGGATCTCGGAGGCCGTCGCGCGAAAGATCGAGAGCGAATTGCAATACCCCGGCCAGATCAAGGTCGTCGTCATACGGGAAACGCGGGCCATCGACTTCGCGCGCTGACCTGCCCGGGCCCACCTACACGGCACAGGAGACTCAATGCCGGCAGCGATCATTTCAGGAAAGGACATTGCCCGGACGATCCGGGATGAACTGAATGCACGGGTTGCGGACCTGGCGAAGGAGGGGCTGGTGCCCGGACTCGCGACCGTGCTGGTGGGCGAGGATCCGGCCAGCAGGCTCTACGTCGGGATGAAGCAGCGGGCCGCCGCCGAAGCCGGGATCCACTCGCGTGCGGAGAATCTGCCCGCCACCACCGGACAAGCCGAGCTCCTCGCGCTCATCGGCGAACTCAACGCCGATCCGGCGATTCACGGAATCCTGGTGCAGCTTCCGCTGCCGAGCCACATCGACGATTCGCAGGTGCTGCTGGCCATCGACCCCGACAAGGACGTGGACGGCTTCCACCCCGTCAACGTGGGGCGACTCGCCACCGGTGACCCGGACGTGCTGGCGCCCTGCACGCCGCGCGGCGTGATCGAGATGCTGCTGAGGAGCGGCGCCGATCCGTCGAGCAAGCACGTCGTGGTCGTGGGACGGTCGAACATCGTTGGGAAACCCATGGCGCTCCTGCTGCTGCGCAAGGCCGCGGGCGGCAACGCCACCGTCACCGTGGCCCACAGCCGCACCGCCGACCTGGGCGCGGTGACCCGCACCGCCGACATCCTCATCGTTGCGGTGGGGTGGCCCGGCACCGTCACCCGGGACATGGTGAAGCCGGGCGTCACGGTCATCGACGTGGGCACCAACCGGGTGGACGATCCCGATCATCCCCGCGGCTACCGCGTGGTGGGAGATGTGGACTTCGAGGGCGTGAGCGAGGTGGCGGGCGCGATCACCCCGGTGCCGGGAGGCGTGGGCCCGATGACCATCGCAATGCTCCTGGCCAACACGGTCGAGGCGGCGGTCAGGCTGAGGAGGGCCGGGCGGTGAGCGAGCGGAGCGCGCCGGGCGGGGGGAACCTGGACCTGTTCCGGGACCGCGCGGCTCCCGCGCCGCGGGTGTGGACGGTGAGCCAGGTGAACCGCGCCGTCCGTCTGATGCTGGAGCAGACCCTTCCGCAGATGTGGGTCACCGGCGAAGTGGCGAACTTCAGCCGGCACCGCTCGGGCCACTGCTACTTCACCCTGAAGGACAGTGCCGCCCAGCTGCGCTGCGTCATGTTCCGGCGTGAGGCCAGGGCGCTGCCCACCGACCCCGAGGACGGGATGACGCTGCGGGTCTTCGGCGGCCTGACGCTGTACGAAGCCCGCGGCGGCTACCAGTTCGTGGTCACGCGGCTCGAAGCCGAGCAGACCGAGGGAATGTGGAAGCTGGCGTTCGATCGGCTGCGCCGGAAGCTGGACGCCGAAGGGCTTACCGATCCCGCGCGCAGACGCCCGCTGCCGGAGTTTCCCCGCTTGGTGGGGGTGGTCACGTCCCCCGGGAGCGCGGCGTTGCGGGACATCGTCGCGGTGACCGCGCGCCGCGCGCCGTGGCTTCGCCTGCTCGTGCGCGGTACGGGGGTGCAGGGGCGCGGGAGCGGAGCGGGGATCGCGGCGGCGATCACGACGCTGGCAAGGCGCGGCGTGGACCTCATCGTCGTCGCGCGGGGCGGCGGGTCGATCGAGGATCTCTGGGGCTTCAACGAGGAGCCCGTCGCGCGGGCGGTCTCGGAGTGCCCCGTGCCGGTGGTCTCCGGGGTGGGACACGAGACCGACGTCACGATCTGCGACCTGGTGGCCGACCTCAGAGCCGCGACTCCTTCGGCGGCCGCAGAGGCGGTGGCACCCGACCGGAAGGCCCTGGCGCGCCGGCTCGACGGGCTCCGGCAGCGCCTGGGAAAGACCCTGGCGGCGCAGGCCCGTGGCCGCCGGTGGCGGCTGGACGCGGGAGGCTCCCGGCTTTCGGAAGCCGTGCGGCGACTGGTCCGGCACAAGGCGGGGAGGCTGGCCGCTGCGGCCGCGGCCATGGAGGCGCTGTCCCCTCTGTCGACGCTGGCCAGGGGCTACGCGGTGCCCCTCGACCCGGAAGGGCGGCTGCTGCGTACCACCCGCGACTTCGCCCCCGAACGTGGTTTCAGGCTCCGCGTCGTGGACGGGAGCGTGCCCTGCGTGGCGACGGGTGCACCGGAGCGGCAACCGGGAATGGCGGAAAGTGGACGCTGATTCGCGCGAACCGGGGCTCGACGAGCTCATTGGCCGGATCGAGGAGATCGTGCGCAGGCTGGACTCCGATTCGCTGGGGATCGACGACGCCCTCGGCCTCTTCGAGGAGGGGGTGGGGCACCTGGGCCGAGCACGGAAGATCCTGGAGCGCACCGAGCTCAGGATTGCGGAACTGATCGGTCCGGACGGGGAGGTGGTCGAGGAACGCGGCCAGTCGGAGGGTGCGGATCCCGATGACGGGGATGATGCCTGAATCTTCCTTCCGGAGCTTCCTCGCGGGGCGCGGGAAGGGGGTGGAGGCGGCCCTGCGCCGGTGCGTCGGCGGGCTGGTGGCGGCGGTCCCAGAGCCGGTGCGGGCTGCCGTGGAGGATGGCGTGCTTGGAGGAGGAAAGCGCCTGCGTCCCATCCTGCTGGTGACGGCATGTGAAGAACTGGGAGGCGAAACGGGTGAAGCCGTGTACGATCTGTCGGCGTCGGTGGAACTGATCCACGCCTACTCTCTTCTCCACGACGATCTGCCTTGCATGGACGATGCACCGCTGCGCCGGGGCCGGCCGGCCGCGCACGTCACCCGCGGCGTGCGGGCGGCCACCGTGGCGGGTGCGGCGATGATTCCCTGGGCTGCGGGCTGGGCGTTCGAGTCGGCGGTGCGCGTGGGGCGGACCCGCGAAGAGGCACGGCGCATCACGCTGCACCTGCTCGAGGCTGCGGGTGCGGGCGGCATGATTGGCGGGCAGGCGGTGGACCTCCTCGCCGAGGGCCGGTCCCCGGATGGAGCGGAGCCCCTCGACGAGGCGGGGCTCGAGCGGCTCCACCGGATGAAGACGGGGGCGCTGCTCGCGGCATCGCTGGAGATCGGCGCCATGGCGGCTGGCGGGGGGGAAGGCGCGCTTGCCGCCATGGGACGATTCGGCCGCAACGTGGGGCTGGCCTTCCAGGTAATGGACGACGTCCTCGACGCCACCGGTTCGGCGGAGGTCCTTGGAAAGCGCCCGTCCGACAGCGAACATGGAAAGTCCACCTATGTTCAGCTTCTGGGAGTGGACGGCGCGCGGAATCGGGCCCGCGCGCTGGTTGCCGGCGCGACCGCGTCGCTCGACGCGGCCGGGCTGGCCGCGCCCCGGCTGAGGGAACTTGCCCGGTTCGTGATCGAGCGACGGCGATGAAGACCCGCAGCTTCCGAACCCTGGGAATAGTAGGGCGCACAGCCGCGAGCGGTCCCGACGGCCAGGTCGGCGCGGCCTGCCGGGAGATCGCCGCCACCGCCCTGGAGTGCGGCGCCACCGCCAGTGTGGAGCCCGCGCTGGCGTCGGCCGCGCCCGGTCTCTCCACCGTCGACCTCAGCGCCGATGCGGTCGATCTGGTCATCTCCCTCGGGGGGGACGGTACGCTGCTGCGCGCGGCCCGGCTCCTCTTCGGCCGCGACATCCCGGTCCTGGGCATCAACCTGGGGAGCCTGGGATTCCTCACCTCCGCGTCCGCCGACGGGATTGCGGACGCCGTGCGCAGCGTTCTCGGCGGCGACTACTTCCTCGAGCGGCGCCGGACCCTCACCGCCGAGATTCGGGACGCGGAAGGGGCCGCGCGGCGCACCTTCACGGTCCTGAACGACGCCGTGGTGCACAAGGCCGGCGCAGCCCAGGTCGTCCACCTCGGCCTGTGGGTAGGGCCTCAGGGCAACCTCGACGAGATCGGCAGCTTCTCGGGCGACGGGGTCATCCTTTCCACACCCACCGGGTCCACCGCGTATTCGCTCTCGGCCGGCGGCCCGATCATCGTGCCGGAACTCAACTGCTTCCTCGTCACTCCCATCCTTCCCCACACCCTGGCCCTCCGCCCCCTGCTCGTGCCCGGCAACGAGGAGATCACGGTGACCGCGCTCGACCGCCGCGAACCGCTCCTGCTGACGGTGGACGGCCAGGAGGGCGGCACCGTACGGCACGGCGACCGGGTGGTCGTACGGATGTCGACCTTCCGGGTCCCCCTGGTACGGCTCCCGGGGCATTCCTTTTTCGCCACCCTGCGGCGGAAGCTGAGCTGGGCCGTCAGGCCTGTCGACGGCAGCTGAGCCCATCCTGCCATGCCCGCGCCCACGGGCCGCTATAATCGTTCTTCATGCTGATCGAGTTGAGAATCCGCAACTTCGCCGTTCTCGAGGACCTGGCGATGGCCCTCGAACCGGGACTTAACGTGGTCTCGGGGGAGACCGGCGCGGGCAAGTCCATCGTCGTCGGCGCCCTGGGGGTGCTGCTGGGCGGACGGGCCTCGTCCGCCGTGGTGCGCAGCGGCACGGGGCGCGCGGTCGTCGAGGGGGTCGCCGACATCGAAGGGCTCGACGAAGTGCTGGGGGTGCTGGACGAGTTGGGGCTGGAGGCGGATGACCGACTGGTGGTTCTGCGGCGCGAGGTCCGCGGCGAGGGGCGAAGCCGCGCCTGGGTGAACGGATCTCCCGTCACGGCGGGCGTGCTGCGCCGAATCGGCTCGCTGCTGGTCGACATTCACGGGCAGCACGAACACCAGCGGCTGCTGTCGGCGGAGTTCCAGCGCGAAGTGCTGGACGCGTTCGGCGGGAACCGGGAGCTGGCGGAGCGGGTGGCGCGCGCCTACCGACGGGTCGCGGAGCTGGAGGGGCGGCTCGAGGATCTGGAGGAACGCGGCCGCGAACTGGCCGGGCGGGCCGACTTCATCCGTTTCCGATTGGGCGAGATCCGCGGAGCAGGGATCCGCGCGGGCGAGGACGAGGAACTGCGCGCCGAGGACGGCCGCCTCGCCAACGCGGACCTGCTTGCGCGCGAGACCCTCGAACTGCAGACACTCCTGCACAGCGGCGAGGACGCCGTCACGGACAGGCTCTCCCGCGCGGCCACCCGCCTGCGCCGCCTGAGCGAGACCGATCCGGCGCTCATCCCCCACGCGGCCGCGCTGGAGGACGCCTACCACCGAGTGGCGGAAGCCGCCGCCGAGCTCGCGGCGTACGGCGGCGCGATCGACCACGACCCCGCGCGGCTCGACGAACTGCGCGAGCGGCAGGCGGTCCTCCAGGCGCTGATGCGGAAGTACGGTCCGACCCTCGCGGCGGTGATCGAGACCGGGGAGACCCTGGCGCGGGAGCTCGACGAACTCGAAACGGGGGCGCTCGACGCGGCCACCCTGCGCGGCCGCCTCGAACGCGCGCAGGCCGCATGGCGCAGCGCGGCAAGGGATCTCTCGGAGCGCCGCCGCCGCGCCGCCAGGTTGCTGTCGGGCAAGGCGGAGGCCGTCTTCCCCGGGCTCGGCCTCGCCGGGGGGCGCTTTCTGGTGGACTTCGAGCCGTTGCCGGCGCCCTCGGCGCGGGGCCTCGAGCGGATCCGCTTCATGGCCACCATGAACCCGGGCTTCCCGCCCGGTCCGCTGTCGCGGATCGCGTCCGGCGGCGAACTATCCCGGGTGATGCTCGCACTCAAGTCCGTGCTCGCCGGGATCGACGACCTCCCCACCCTCGTGTTCGACGAGATCGACGCGGGCATCGGGGGTGTGGTGGCGGCCAGCGTGGGTGAGCGGCTGGTGGAAGTGGCGCGGGGGAGGCAGGTCGTGGCGATCACCCACCTTGCCCGCATCGCGGCGCGCGCGGCCACCCACTTCGCGGTCGAGAAGCACACGGTGGACGGAGCGGCGGCGACCCGGCTCCGGCGCCTCGACGGCGGCGAGCGCGAACGCGAGATCGCCCGCATGCTGGGGGGCGACCCCGATTCGAAGACATCGCTGAACCACGCGCGGGCGCTGCTGCGCGGTTCAGCCGCCCCAGATTCTGCGGAAGAGGCGGAAGCCGACCTCCAGTGAGGCCTCCCGGGGGACGGCGCCGCTGCTTCCCCCGACCACCTGGCGAAACACGACCCGGATTTCGAGCGGGGCGGCCGGGGCCCCGTCCCGGCCCGCGGCCGAGCGATTGTACACCATCCCGAGCAGCAGATGGCTCGCGGAGTAGCCGGAGCCGGGAACGAGGATCGACGGGTCCGGGGGAGTGGCTGGGGTGGGGGTGCCGGCGTCGTCATCCACGCGTGGCCGCAGCGCGAACGAATCCTCGCCCTTGCGGAAGAGGCGATATCCCGCCAGCGCGGATAGTCCCTCCGAGATCCGGAACCACGGCGAGAGCTCGACGATCTGGTAGTCCCCGGGGTTCCAGTCGAGCTGGGCCCGGGTGGACAGCGGGGCGAAGGGAGCCGCCGGATCGAAGACGCGCCGCTCGCTTCCGCCGCCGATCTGAATGCCGTAGCGCAGGTCCGCCCAGAGACCGAAACCGCGCGGCCAGCGCCCGTTCATCCAGCCTCGGAGCTCCACGTCCCACTGGGCGTCGCCGGAACCCGCGTCCAGGAAGTTCGCGGGATCGCCCTGCGACCCGGTGGGGAGACGGACCAGGGCTCCGGCGCCGGCATCGACCCGGTACGACGACGCCGGCCCTCCCGCCTGGGCGAGGCGTGCATCCGCGCGCAGTTCCACGTCACCCAGCTGCCAGACAGACCGCCACTTGGCGAGCCCGTGGGAGGAAGCGATGCCGTAGCGGGGGTCGGTGACGAAGGATTGCAGGTCCTCGTACGTGACCGGGGTCGTGGAGAGCGGGATCGTAGCCGGGAATGTCACGCCGGCTGCGCCGAAGGCCTCGCCAAGGGCGGCCAGCCTGGCCTGCAGCGCCTCGCCGGCGGCGGACCCCGTCATGGGGGCGAACATCTCGGCGTAGAGGAGCGACGCGGAGGCCTCGAAGTCGCTCGCATCGCGCAGGATGCGGGTGGCCCCGGCGCACTCGGGCGACGACGGATCCATCTCGCAGGTGGCTTCCCGGTAGGCGCCATAGTCCGCGATCGCGCGCTGCAGGCCGTTCATGAAGATCGTCACCGTCACTTCGGCGTCGAGCACGGGGTTGAAACCGGCGTTTGCCGCGGCGGAGTCCGCCGAGAAATGGAGACTGAACTCGGCGTCGCTGCCGGCCAGCGGGACCAGCGCGCCCACCGTCAGCCAGTCGAAAACGCCGACATCCAATGCGATCGGAACCTTCGCCGAACCCCTCTCGGCCACCGTCTGCATCGTCCCGAGGGTCAGGGTCCAGGGCTCCCCGGTCATCGAGCGCACGACGGACTCGGTGCGGGCCAGGAAGGGGAAGACTCCGGTCCCCGCCGGTCCGCTCAGGGCGCTCGTCAGCCGCTCGTCCGCATACGAGGCATAGAGTCCGCGCGCGTCGAGGCGGAGCGTCCCCCGCGGGACCAGCGGAGAATACGGCTCCTGGGCGACCGCGACCGTTGAAGCGGCGAGGGTGCAGAGAGCGGCGACGGCGGCGGATGCGGTGCAGTGCAACGCTAGCGGCCCGTGGAACAAGTCCCCGCTGCATTCGCGCGGCGATGCATCCGCGCTGGACCGCGGTGCTCGCGCACTCGAGATGTCAAGAAGACTTTACATGTTGTCATGTTGACTTCACTTTCAGTTTTCCTGAAGCACCGCTCTGCGGCGCTTCCCGGGCGAACAACTCTGCCATCCGCCCTTCGTAGCGCCTTGCCAGCCCGGCGCCTCGCCGCCCTCGGTGCCACGCGGAAACTGTCCACGGGCTGCGGGTCCGGTTTTTCGGCCGAGGTCGGCGTGGCGGCGCCACGAAAGCGGGTCAGTGAAGATAATGCCGCTCGCCGAGGGGACGAACCGGGGACTGCGCGGCATGGCTGGCCGGCAGCAGCGCAGGCCCCCGGCCTTGCCGCCTGCACCGTGCTTGACAGGGTGCCCGACCGGGCCTAGGGTTCTAGTCCCCCGCGCGGGAATAGCTCAGTTGGTAGAGCACCACCTTGCCAAGGTGGGGGTCGCCGGTTCGAGTCCGGTTTCCCGCTCTGTACCCAGCTTGGACCAGCCGCGGCGCACCGCCGCTGATCGGGGGCGACGGCGGTTGCCGCGCCCCCTTCGTATCGGCGCCGTAGCCAAGTGGTAAGGCAGAGGTCTGCAAAACCTCCATTCGGCGGTTCGAATCCGCCCGGCGCCTCTAACGACTTCCAAATGGCCCACATCCCATACATGCCGCGCGCGGACGCGGCACCGGAACTGGCGGCGCTCTACGCCCGCTACGCCGGCGCCGGCGGCAACGTCGACAACATCCTGCGTATCCACTCGCTGGATCCACCGTCGATGGAGCACCACTACCGGCTGTACCGGCACCTGATGACCGGTCCCTCGCCGCTGTCCAGGGTGCGGCGCGAGATGATTGCGGTCGTGGTGTCCGCAGAGAACGACTGCTTCTACTGAATCAATCATCACGGGGCGGGTCTCCGTCGGCTGTCAGGATCCCGAATGCTCGGCGATGCCCTCGCGCGGGGGCGCCGGCCCACGGCGCTGGGCGCGCGGGACGGCGCGATGCTGGACTATGCGGTTAAGCTCACCCGTGACCCGGGAGGGATGACCGCCGACGACGTGGACGCTCTCCGCGCGGCGGGCTTCGGGAACCGCGAGATCCTCGACATCTGCCAGATCGTGGCCTACTACAGCTATGTGAATCGCCTGGCCGACGGACTCGGCGTGGAGCTCGAGGCCGGGTGGCGGGAGGGGGAATTGACCCTGCCGCGGCGGGAGTTCGACGCGCTCCGGGAAGCGAGGCGGTGTGCGGAGGTTCGGAGCCGCCGCCCGGAGGAGCCGCGCACACCGGGAGAGCGGGCTTGATCGCGATCAGCGGCGAGGGTCTCACCCTGGACCAGGTGGAGGCGGTGGCGCGCGGGGGACCGGAGGTACGCGGGGGAGGCGTCGCGGTGCGGCTCGACGAGGACGCGGCAGGGCGCGTGAGGCGCTCCCGGGCCGCCCTGGAGCGCCTGCTTGAGGGGGCAGATCCGGTATACGGCGTCAACACGGGGTTCGGGCGGCTCGCCCACGTGCGCATCGCGCGTGACGCGCAGCGGGAACTCCAGCGCAACATGGTCCGGAGCCACGCGGCCGGGACGGGGGACGCGCTCCCGGTCGAGGAGGTGCGCGCGATCCTGCTGCTCAGGGCCAATGCGCTGGCTCGGGGGCAGTCCGGGTGCCGTCCGGTCGTGATCGAACGGCTCCTGGAGCTGTTGAACCACGGGATTCACCCGGTCGTGCCGGAGGTGGGCTCGGTGGGGGCGAGCGGGGACCTGGCGCCGCTGGCTCACGTCGCGCTCGCGCTGATGGGCGAGGGGAGGGCCGAAGCCGGTGGCGTGGAGGGTGATGCGGGAGAGCTGCTCGCCGCGGCCGGGATCGCGCCGCTGGAACTCGCCGAGAAGGAAGGGCTGGCGCTCGTCAACGGGACCCAGGCCGTGACGGGGATCGGTATCCTGGCCGTGCGGCGCTTCTGGCGCGCGCTCGACGTGGTGGACGTGGCCGGCGCCATGTCGCTCGAGGGGCTGCGCGGGACGCCCCGGCCGTTCCGCGCCGAGATCCACGCCGCTCGGCCGCATCCGGGGCAGATCGCCAGCGCGCGGCGGCTGCGGTCGCTCCTGGACCGGTCCGAGATCCGGGAATCGCACCGGACGGGGGATTCGCGCGTGCAGGACGCCTACTCGCTGCGATGCATGCCGCAGGTGCACGGAGCGGCCCGCGAGGCCCACGCCTACGCGCACGGAATCCTGGCCACCGAGGCGAATTCGACCACCGACAACCCCCTCGTGATGCCCGGGGAGGATTCCGTGCTGAGCGGCGGCAACTTCCACGCGCAGCTGGTCGCGCAGTGCCTCGACCTCGTCGCGATCGCGGCAGCGGACCTGGCCGCCATCTCGGAGCGCCGCATCGACCGGCTCCTCAACCCCGATCTCTCGGGCCTCCCGGCCTTCCTGTCGCCCGAACCCGGCATACGCTCCGGGCTGATGATCGTTCAGGTCGCCGCCGCGGACGCCCTGGCCGAGATGCGTGTGCTTGCGGCGCCCGCGAGCATCGATTCCGTTTCGACGAGCGCGTCGCAGGAGGATCACGTATCGATGGGCATGGCCTGCGCCAGGAAGTTGCGCAGGAGCGTCGCGCTGCTGGAGACGGTGCTGGCGGCGGAGATCCTCTGCGGCGCGCAGGCGGTCGAGTTCCACCGTCCCCTGCGTGCCGGGGCCGGGGTGGAGCGGGCGCTGGAGGTGGTGCGCGACCGGGTGCCGCGCCTCGACCGGGACCGGGTGTTGGCGGGCGATATCGCCATCGTCCGGGAACTGGTTGCGGGTGGCGCACTGTGCAATCCGTGACCTCGCGTAGTCGCTGACAAGGAGACAGCCATGGCCAGGGAAGCAACCGTCCGCGGCCGCTCGGGCGCCGCCGGGCCGGAGAGGGCCGGCGCGCCGCGCACGGTGCGGGCGCCGCGCGGAGGCACGCTGCGCTGCAAGGGATGGACGCAGGAGGCGGCGCTCCGGATGCTGATGAACAACCTGGACCCCGAGGTCGCCGAGAAGCCGGACCAGCTGGTCGTGTACGGAGGCACGGGCCGGGCCGCGCGAAGCTGGGAGGCCTTCGACGCGATCGTGCGGTGCCTGGAGGAGCTCGAGGACGACGAGACGCTCCTCGTGCAGTCGGGGAAGCCCGTCGGGGTCTTCCGCACCCACGCGCACGCCCCGCGCGTGCTGATCGCCAACTCGAACCTGGTGGGGCGGTGGGCGACATGGGAGCACTTCCACGAACTGGAGCGGCGCGGCCTCATGATGTACGGCCAGATGACCGCCGGCTCGTGGATCTACATCGGGACGCAGGGGATCCTGCAGGGCACGTACGAGACCTTCGGCGCGATGGCGCGCACCCACTTCGGGGGATCGCTGGCCGGGCGCTGGATCCTGACCGGGGGGATGGGAGGAATGGGTGGCGCGCAGCCGCTCGCGGGGACGATGAACGGCGCGGCGGTCCTCGT